>CBDUBU010000328.1:0-4513 GCA_965365465.1 uncultured Rhodothermaceae bacterium | reverse complement strand
GAAGTGGGGGTGCTCCTCGGTGTGCGTGACGCCGCCGACGCCCCGCCGGAGCTCGAACCGCCAGACGTGATCACCGAGGTCGGTCCGCGCGAGGAGGCCGGCCTCCGCGAGGTCCGTCAGGATGCGATAGAGCGTGGCGCGATCGAAGCCACGACCCCCGAGCGCGTCGACGATCTCTGCGTGACTGTTCCGTCCACCGTGCGTGTGGAAGTACTCGAGCACCGCGACGCGGGGGGGCCGGAGGGGGTCGGCTTCGGCTGGTAATACACGGAGATCACATAGGCAGGGTGAGACCCGTCGTCCTGCTCAACGACCTCTTCCCGCAGCAGGGCGGCCTCCTCGATGCCGTCTGCGAGCGACTGGTATTCGCTGAGCAGATCCGGGACGCCGCTGCCGCCTGCCTGCAAGTCGAACGGTCCTTCCTGCCTGATGTACTCGTTGCGCGTGGGCAGATACATATACGTGGCTTCGTCATTCGCCACAATCCTCATTTGCATGGCCGGGCTTTCCAGTTCGGCCCGCAGGTGCGTGGGGCGGCGCTCCGCCACCATCAGGCTGATGTCCATTGCCTGCTGCTGCCCGGCGGCTTCCATTTCGAGGGATACCGTTCCGGTGAACTGGTATTCTTTCAGGGTGCGGTAGCGCTCTGCCGCCTGTTCCAGGATATGTTCCGCTTCCTGAGCGTGGCTCCGGGAAAGCGGAAGGGCGAACAGCAGAATCAGGGTCAGGATTGCTTTGTTCATGCAAGGGGCCGCGCTCAGGCGCGAAGAAGTTGCCGGATTTCAGGGCCGCCGCTTTGGACGCGCTGCGTCAAGCGTTGATCCGTTGAAAACAGGAAGTCCGCAAAGGTTCGCGCCGCACGCTGCTTAACAGGGAGTTCGCAGAACAGGGCCTTGCTTCAAGGCCTTCCTTTCATTCATGCAGGCTGAAACGGTACGTCCCGGAGCCGACTTCGTAAACCAGATGTCCGGCGCGGATACCCAGAAAGCGGACGCCGGTTGCTGCACCGGCGGGGCTATCGCCTTCGCGCACAAGCGATGGATCTGCGCCCGGAAGGTGAACTTCTGCCGTCGTGTTGGGAGGCACGTCAAGCTCCAGCGCAACGCCGCCCGGTTCGCGCCGCCACGCAGATCGGATGCGCCCGTACATGGTGTCATGCGCGCCCCGGACCCATTCCAGACTGTCAATGAAAGCCGGTTTGATGATGCTGCGCTTGAATCCCGGCTGATCGGGATCATACCGGATGCCGGCGAGCGTTTCGTAGAACCACTCGTCGATGCTGCCGAACATGATGTGGTTGCGCGACTGCGTGCCGTCCCAGTTCTGCCAGAGCGTCGTGGCGCCCTGTTCGATCCAGTAGCCCCAGGAGGGAAACGTTCGCTTTGAGGCCATCCGGTAGACGGTTTCGGCTTCGCCGTAATCCGTCAGGGCGTTCAGGACATATTTCACGCCGACGACCCCGGCGTCGGTGTGCCCGTCGGCAGCGCTGATCTCTTCGAGGAGCGCGTCCAGAATCCACCCGGCCTGCACGGAGTCTGCCAGTCCGTGGTAGAGCGCTCCGGCGAGCGAAGTCTGCCTGCCGTCCCCGACACGGCCCGTAGCGGGGTCGATGAACCGGTACTGATAGCCTGCCCGGATGCTGTCGGCCAGCGCGGAGAAATAGGCTTCCTGATGGTCTTTTCCGAGGCGTGCCGCCATGCCTGCCAGCACGCGGGCAGAGGTGTAGAAATGCCCGGTGGCGAGGATCGGCGGCTCCGTCGGATCGCCGAGCGCTTTGTGATCGTCGATGCCGAAAGAAAGGGTGTAGTTTTCGGCGTGCCGCGCCAGGTATTCGACATAGCGCCGCAAGGGTTCGTAGTAGCGTTCCAGGATGCCCTGATCCCCCGTATGCAGGTAGAGATACCAGGGGATAAGCACGAAGGCGGCCTCCCATTGCGGGCCATAGCCCCGCTCACGCCGCCGGCTATCCTTGCCGAACGTGTATCCCCATCCGCTCGTCGGAATGATGCCGGGAATCTGGCCGTTTTCGCGCTGTTCGTCCACGAAGTCGTCGATCCATTTCAGATAGGCCGTTACGGCGTCGAAATTGTAGAGGCCGGTTTCCGCGACGAGGTGGGCGTCTCCGGTCCAGCCCATTTTCTCCCGGTGCGGGCAATCGGTCGGATAGCCGTGGAAGTTGCCGAGAAAGGAGTTTCGCGTGGCGGCATGGATGCGGTTCAGCAGCGGATTCGAGCAGGCAAACTGCCCGGCTGATTCAAAGTCGGTGTGGACGACTTCGGCTTCCAGGCCCGTTATCTCTGCGCCGGGCGGCGCGGTGACTTCCGCATACTGGAATCCGTGATAGGCAAACCGCGCCCTCCAGGATTCCTCGCCGTCGCCCTTCAGGATGTAGCGTCCGGTCTGGGTTTCGCCGGTCCAGACAAACCGGCTCAGTTCCTGCTGGTCGAGCGTGCCGTCCTCGTTCAGGCGTTCGCCGTAGCGAATGACCACCTCGGCGCCCGCCGGACCCCTGACGCGCAGCCTTGCCCATCCGGTGATGTTTTCCCCGAAGTCATACACCTGCACTCCCGGCTCCGGGG
Source organism: uncultured Rhodothermaceae bacterium (assembly GCA_965365465.1). Classification (GTDB taxonomy): domain Bacteria; phylum Bacteroidota; class Rhodothermia; order Rhodothermales; family DASSAV01; genus CBDUBU01. The sequence goes on along the minus strand of CBDUBU010000328.1, from coordinate 1,934 downwards.
TGGAGATCCGTTCCGGCGGCAGGGTGCGAACCACCCGGATCGGGGGCATGACTTGCGGGACGAGCTTGCCGGAAGGCTCTGAAACGACGTAGGCCGAGTCCCAGGCGGCATCGTCGAAACCGGGTTGGCGCCAGCCCTCGCGCTCGCGCCGGGCATCATACGTTTCGCCGTTGTGGATGCCGTCGAACACGATAGGGCCGGCAGCCACCTTCCAGGCATCGGAAGAGGCGATGACTTCGCGGGAGCCGTCGGCGTAGGTGATTTCCAGTTGTGCAAGAAGGGTAGGCTGGTCCCGCCAGGGCGCCCGGTCGAAATCCCAGGCGGATCGCGTGTGCATGTTGTACCAGCCGTTGCCGAGCACCGCTCCGAACGCATTGTCGCCGGGTTGCAGGTAGTCCGTCACGTCGAAGGAAACGTACAATACGCGGCGGTCATACCGGGTCAGGGCGGGGTCCAGCACATGGTCGCCTATCTTGCTGCCGTTCAGGGAGGCCTCGAAATAGCCGAGGCCGGAGAGGTACAAACGGGCTTTCTGAACCGGCTTGCTGACCGCAAATTCCGTCCGGAACAGGGGGGCCGGCCGGGGCGCCAGGGAGGTATCCGCATCCGAAACAGCCGAAATCCAGCGGGCGGACCAGTCTCCGGGGTTCAGCAGTCCCATTTCCCACCAGGCCGGCTCGCTGTAGCTGCCCGGAAGGCCGTCTTTGTCCCAGACCTGCACCTTCCAGTAGTATCGCTGCCTGGCTTGCAGGGCCGCGCCGCCATAGGATACCTGCACGGACTGGTCGGATGCCACCTTGCCGCTGTCCCACACGTCGGCCCGGCCTTCTGCCAGTCGCTCCGGGCTGCTTGCCACGAGGATGCGATACGCGGTCTGGCGCTTCCCACGGACGCCGGACTGCATCTGCCAGCTCAGTCCGGGAGCCGGGTCATCAAGGCCGAGCGGGTTGGTCAGGAAGTTGCACCGCAGATTCCTGACGGCGAGCGTATCCGCCGGCGCTTTTGCCGGAGCCGGGAGAGCGATCAGGAATGCCAGAAGAACCGGAAGCAAACGCAGCATCATCGGACTCAATGCGCCAGGGTTTCGCCGAGGTTGAGCAGGGCCTGATCGACGGCAAAGCCTATGAACATGGAATACAGCCAGTCACGGTATCCCCGGCCTGCCGTACCGCTGTACTGTTCGGCAGCGGCGCGGAGTTCAGGAAGCAGGGGTTCGGCTCTTTCCCCAATGCTGCGGATGGCAGCCGCTGCCATGAGGGTTTCCCAGGGGCGCTCCTCCTGCCGCAGGTAATGCGCCAGCACAGGCCAGGATTTTTCGCAAGCATCGAGCAGGCACACGGTTTCTGCCGCCGCGATGGCGACCGAGGCCGCCGGGTCTGACAGCGCGCGAACGAGGTCGGAGCGCGCCGCTTCCGCTTCGGCGCCACGCGCCTGCAGGGCGATCACGGCCCAGTAGCGAACGGCGCTGTCCGGGTCGCCCAGGGCTTCCTTGAGTGCGGCAATTGGAACGGACGGATCGCCCACTTTTTCCGCAGCCTCCAGGATGCGCGGCAGGTCGTATCGGGCAGGGTCATGGGCCATCTCATACGCCGTCGTTCCGGCGGCGCGGGCCATCAACTCCGGCTCCGGCAGGAACCCCGTGTCGCGGGTTTTGAGAATCCAGTTTCGGAGGCGCTCCCGCATCAGGCGCAGGGTTTCAGCGTGTTCCGGCGATCCGGCCAGATTGTTCAACTCATGCGGATCGGCTTGCAGGTCGTACAGTTCCTCGACCGGCTTCGGCTCGTACATTGCGGCAGCTTGTCCCGTCAGGGCGCCTTCCCTGTGCAGCCGGTTCAGTTCGCGGTAACTGGCCTTGTCCTCTGAAAAAATCAGGGACGGCTGGACATAGGGCCGGTGCGGCATGAAATGGCGGATGTAGATGTACCGATCATCAA
>CBDUBU010000327.1:0-4530 GCA_965365465.1 uncultured Rhodothermaceae bacterium | reverse complement strand
GCCTGCCGTAGAGCCGGGAGATCCTCCGATAGACATGAGCAGGATCGTCAGGAAATTGGTGCTGTCCGTCGCCAATCCGTAATCAATCGTATTGAACCCTGCTGTTCGAGCCGTCACGCTGGTAAAAAAGCCGTTCAACAGTTTTGCCCACACTGGAAGCTCCACGAAGGTGACCTTCCATTCAAAAGCAGTAAAGAGCGCCCATCCTCCCAGCAACAACGCCCCCGTCGTTACCAGTACGATGCGTGAATGCAGCGAAAGGCGAAACCGCCGATCCTCCTGTTTCGCTTTTCGCAAGAGGTAGAGTTCTTCGAGGGTCAAAAAACCCAGGCCGCCGATCACGATCAGCGCGGAAACCACCAGCAGATCCGGCGCCGACAGCTGAAAGCCCATCAGGGAATTGGAAAACGTGGAAAAACCTGCATTGCAGAAGGCGCTGACGGAATGAAACACCGCTGGCCATGCTGCGCCTGTAACTCCGAAGCGCGGAATCCATAGCAGATACAGCAAAACAGCGCCGATGCTCTCTACGACGAAGGTAAACCGCACAACGTCTCGCGTAAGCATCTGGAAGTCAATCTGCGGCACGATCCCTGACGTGCTCCAGGCCAGTGCTTCCTGCCGCAGCGACAACCGCCGACCGATGGCAACGATGATGAGCGTGGTGAAGGTGATGATGCCGAGACCGCCGAATTGTATCAACAGCAGCAGAAAAGCCTGTCCCCACGCGGTAAAGTAGGTAGCCGTATCCACGACGATCAGCCCCGTCACGCACACCGCGCTGGCGGCTGTAAAAAGCGCATCCAGCCAGCCCAGCGGCGCGCCCGTGTAGAGTCCAGGGAGCAGCATCAACCCGAACGTTCCGAGCAGAATCAGAAGCACGAATGACCCGACGAACAACTGCGAGGGAGTCAGCGCACGCCAGGGCGAATTTTGCCGCCGGGACGCCCCGCCTGAACGTTTTAACACGGATGGTTTACCCTGTAACTACCTGACCGCCTTTTGGTGAACCCACGATAATAACCCGATTTTCCATAGGCTGCAACAGCGCTTGAGCGATGCCGCCGCCCTTTACGCAAACCCGGAACGCTCTGCCGTCTGCTCAAATCTCTTCGACAGATTCCGGGTCTTCATAAAGCAACAGGGCGATCTGTGCCTTTATTTCTTCTACCAGCGCATCGATCCCCCGATCCGGATGCCAGTGTACCTGCCGCGCACTGTCCCGGTACACATACATCCAGTGCGCGAGCACCCTCACCTCATCGATCTCTTCCTTGAAATACCGGTCAGGTTGCGCTTGGGCTGGATCGAAGTGCAGACTCAAACGTTCCCGCAATGCTTCGATCTCTTCCAAGCCGGCAGGCATACCCAGGGTAACCGTATCGATGTGCCGTCCAAAGCGGACGACGAACAACTGCACGGCGTTCTTTTCCATGCCGGGATTCAGCAACACGGCATTGTGCTCCAGAATGGGCTTCGCCACAGACTGCTGCCGCGCCAGCATACGTTCCAGACGACGCAGCCAGTCGCGGTAGAGGGCGGCCTGCTCAAAATCCAGTTGAGCCGCCGCCGCCTTCATCTCGGCAGCCAGCAGATCCAGAACGGCGGAATCTCTGCCGGTCAGAAAGTCGCGCACACGCTGCACTTCCTGCACATAAGCAGACGCTGCCGCTTCGTCCTCACACGGCGCGTTGCAGCGCCCCGACTCCGCATACAGGCACCGATGGCCGCGACGGAAAGTAGCTTCGTCGCATTCGCGCAGATGAAAAAACCGGTTGATGAATTCCACAACCAGTTCGGCCTGCCGCCGCCCTCCCAGCGGTCCAAAGTATTCGGCTCCGTCGTTCATCAGATAGGAAGCCCACGAAATGCGAGGGAAAGGCTCTCCCGTATCAAGACGGATGAACGGGCGGTTCCGGTAACGACGTAAGGCGCGGTTGAAACGAGGCTGGTGCTGCTTGATGAGCTTCGATTCGAGCAGCAGCGCGGCAAGTTCGGAGCCTGTTTCCGTCCAGGTTATGTTGCGCACCGATTCCACCAGCTTGTGCGTACGGGGCGGGTGCGCCTCGATGGCGTTGAAGTAGCTTCTGACCCTTGCCTGGAGGTTCTTGGCTTTGCCGATGTAGATGATCTGATCCTGCCGGTCACGCATGAAGTAAACACCCGGCGTAGCGGGAAGCTGCGAGAGTACGGAAGCGCGTAGCCGTTGCAGATGTTTCGGCTCCCGCTTTGGCTCGCTGTACCGACGGTGCTGAAAAGAAAGCACCTGCTCCAGTGTCTCGATGCCATACTCAAAAGCCAGCCGGGAAAGAAATTGCTGCAATACTTCGGCTGCTACTTCCGCATCCCCTTCGGCGCGGTGCCGGTTCTTGACCTGTACTTTGAAAAAATCAGCCAGCACCGGTAAGGATTTCGATTTCAGACCGGGCAACAACCTGCGGGCAAGCCGCAACGTGCAGAGCGTCCGGTTCTTCAACGGCGCTGCGCCAAGCCTCTCCAGCTCTGCATTCAGAAATTGCTGATCGAAAGAAAGGTTATGGGCGACCAGCACGTCGTCGCCCAGGAACTCCAGAAAGCGCGGCAACACTTCTGCGGCGGAAGGCTGGTTGAACAACATGGCCGTCGAGATGCCTGTAAGCTCGGTGATGTACCTCGGCACCGCCCGTCCGGGGTTGATGAGCTGCGAAAACCGGTCAACGATCTTTCCCCGATGCACCTTCACCGCGCCGATTTCAGTCAGGCGATCCCTTGCCGGCGACGTTCCCGTCGTCTCCGTATCCGTCACCACAAAAACGGCATCGCGAATATGCATGAACTCCTGCCTCAAAACGGCTTATCCCTGTGCAAGCAATATGCGAATCATGTCGCGCAGCCTGCCCTCATGGAAGCACGCTTTTATTGCCCCTTGCGTTCCACTGCCTTCATAACTGCGTGTCCGGGTGAAAGTACCACTTTTTCCGCTGCCAGAGGCGTAGGAAGCGTAAGGTTATCCCCCACACGCTGTGCCGGTCTTTGCTTACACCTGCTATCGCAACGCGCCTGTCAGTATAGTTCCTGCTAAAATGGTACTTATCATCTTCGCCATGCCTTGTTATATCGACTCCGCAATACAGGCGGGACCGGTTCCAGACAATCCTGGTTTTTTCAATATCCTGTGCATAGGCCGCAGTCAGCTTAAGGAGGAAAGTATGCCACGCACGCAAGTCACCATTGACGGCAACGAAGCCGCCGCACATATAGCTTTCAAGACCAACGAGTTCATTGCCATTTATCCCATAACCCCTGCCTCGCCAATGGGCGAACACGCAGACCTCTGGATGTCGCAGCAGCAAAAAAACCTGTGGGGCACGATCCCCAGGGTAGCGGAGATGCAGGCGGAAGGGGGCGCAGCCGGTGCCGTTCATGGCGCCTTGCAGGCAGGATCGCTGACGACCACCTTCACGGCGAGCCAGGGCCTTCTCCTGATGATTCCCAATATGTACAAGATCGCCGGGGAATTGACGAGCACGGTGTTCCACATTGCTGCTCGCTCGCTGGCAGGACAGGCGCTCTCCATCTTCGGCGATCACAGCGACGTGATGGCGGCGCGCGGGGCAGGCTGGGCCATGCTTTTTGCAAACTCCGTCCAGGAAGTGATGGACTTCGCCCTCATCTCGCAGGCCGCGACGCTCGAAGCGCGTGTTCCTTTCCTTCACATCTTCGATGGCTTCCGCACCTCCCACGAGATCCAGAAAATCGAGATGCTGGGGGACGAAGACATCGAGGCGATGATCGACCCCACGTTTATCCGCGCCCACCGGGAACGCGCCCTTTCCCCGAACCGGCCCTTCATTCGCGGCACGGCGCAGAACCCGGATGTTTACTTCCAGGCCAGGGAAACAGCCAACCCCTACTACCTTGCCACGCCGGAGATCGTCCAGAAGACGATGGACAAATTCGCGGGCCTCGTTGGACGCCAGTATCACCTGTTCGACTACACGGGCGCTCCGGACGCCGAGCGCGTGCTCATCCAGATGGGTTCCGGATGTGAGGCCGCCGAAGAAACGGTTCAGCACCTCACCGACCGGGGCGAAAAAGTGGGCCTGCTGAAGGTGCGCCTGTTTCGGCCTTTTTCTACCGAACATTTCCTTGCAGCCCTGCCCTCCACCGTCCAGGTGATCGCGGCGCTCGACCGCACCAAGGAACCCGGCTCCATCGGAGAGCCGCTCTACCAGGACGTGGTCACGGCGATCAACGAGGGCATGGCCGAAAACGAGGTTTTTGAAAACAGGCCGCGGGTGATCGGGGGGCGTTACGGGCTTTCTTCCAAGGAATACACCCCCGCCATGGTAAAAGGCATCTTCGATGAGATGACTGCCGCCCGGCCCAAAAACCATTTCACCATCGGCATCAACGACGACGTTACGCATACCAGCCTCGACTACGACCCCGACTTCAACACCGAGCCGGAGGACGTGACCCGCGCCATGTTCTGGGGCCTCGGCGCGGACGGCACGGTCGGCGCGAACAAGAACTCCATCAAGATCATCG
>CBDUBU010000326.1:0-4556 GCA_965365465.1 uncultured Rhodothermaceae bacterium | reverse complement strand
GGCAACCAGTCCTCCCAGCAGGCGCACTTCGGCGGCAGCCGTATCGCGCTCGCGCTCGGCATGGCGCAGCGCTTCGGTAGCTGCTTCCAGTTCTTGCCGCCGGGCCTCAAACGCCTGCCGCGCCTCTTCCAGAGAAGTCCGGGCGGATGCCGCCTCATGGTCAGCCTGTTCCAGGGCGGCGCGAGTCGCACGCTGCCGGGTTTCCAGTTCGCTGAAAGCTTCTTCCAATGCTTCCCGTTGCGCAGCCGCATTGTTCTGTTCTTGCTCCAGCACTTCGAGACGGCTGGCTGCACGGTCCAGGCTTCGGCGGTGGGCGGCCCGCTCCTCGCCTGTCTGTTGCTCCTGCCGGCGGAGTTCCTGCAAGTGTTTGCGCCGGGCTTCTACCTGTTCGCGTGAGGCATTGCGGGATTCCTCTGCCCCACGGAGTGATTGTGCGGCCTGTTCGGCAAGCGGCTCGGCCTCTGCCAGCGCATCGGCTTTCTGCGCAGCGGATTGCTCCAGCCCGGCCAGCCGTGTTTCTGCTTCTGCCTGCTCGCGTAGCGTTCGTTCCAGGTCGCGCTTCGATACTTCAAGCCGCTCTTCCGCCAGCCGGATGTCTGCTTCCAGGGCGTGTACCTGTTCATGGTGTCCATGCAGGCGCTGCCGACTTTCCGCAAGCCCCTGTTCACGCCTTACCTGTTCGAAGCGCAGCCTCTCCAGCGCCGCTTCCTCAACCGCCTGGTGCGTCGTGAGGGTCTCGGTCTGAACCTGCAATCCCTCGATCTCTGAGGCAAGGCGCTGTTGCTGCGCTGTCAGACGATCAAACTCTACCTGCGCCAGCGCCCGCTCCTGTTTGTGCAGCGCTTCCTGGTATTGCCTGAAACGAGACGCTTTCTCCGCCTGGCGCTTCAGCCCGCGCACGCGCTTGTCAATCTCGTCCGTGAGGTCCCGCAGACGGGTAAGGTCGATCTGGGCGCCTTCCAGCTTGCCGAGCGCCTGCTTCCGGCGGATCTTGTATTTCGTGATGCCTGCCGCTTCCTCGAACAGCCGCCGCCGGTCCTGCGCATTCTCCGACAGGATTTCCTCGACCATCTTCAACTCGATGACCGAGTACGCTCCGGCTCCCATCCCGGTATCCATGAACAGATCGGTGATGTCTTGCAGCCGGCACCGCACGCCGTTCAGCAGGTATTCGGATTCGCCGTCGCGGTAGAGCCTCCGGCCCAGCGTGACTTCGGTGTACTCGGTGGGGAGGACGCCCCGGTTGTTGTGAACCGTGAGTAAAACTTCGGCCATGCCGAGGGCGCGCCGTTTCCCTGCGCCGTTGAAGATGACGTTCTCCATCTTCTCCGAACGCAGAATCCGCGCCCGCTGCTCGCCGATCACCCAGCGCACCGCATCCACGATGTTCGATTTGCCGCAGCCATTCGGCCCTACGATGGCCGTTATTCCATCGTCGAACTGAAGCGCAGTACGGCGGGCAAAACTTTTAAAACCCTGAATCTCCAGTTTACTGAGGTACATACCCGATCTCTCTCTTGCTCTCGTCCCGCAGGCTTATGCCGGGGAAACAGCATTATAGGAAACAGGCGGCGCTTCGCGCAGGGAAAAATGCCTGAAATCCTTAAAGTCCGTTTTTCCGGAACTGTTTTCCACACGTGTGAACAATGTGTGGAAAACGCCAGAGGCGCGTCGGAGAGGCAGGGCACATATGGATAGTAGAGAGAAGCCGTTATTGATGAGGGGAAAGGTTATTCGTACCGAAGGCTCTTGACCGGGTCGGCCAGCGCAGCCCGAACTGCCTGGTAGCTTACTGTCAGCAAAGCCACCAGCAAGATCGCCAAACCCGCTATAAGGAAAACGCTGGGGCCCATCTTTACCTGATACGCAAAATTGTCGAGCCAGCGCTGCATGAGGAAGTAGGAAACCGGCATTCCCAGGGCGAAGGCTACAAGCACAAGTTTCAGAAAATCGGTGGAGAGCAGAGTGATCAGTCCAGAGACGGACGCGCCGAGCACCTTCCGCACGCCGATCTCCTTCGTGCGTTGCTGCGCCGTGAACGAGGCCAGTCCGAAAAGTCCGAGGCAGGCGATAATCACAGCCAGCGCGGCAAAGATGGAAAACAGCCCTGCGAAGCGTTCGTCGTTCTGGTACTGCGCGTTGAACTGCTCGTCCACGAAGGCATACCGAAAGACGTTGCCGGGGAAGAGAGTCGTGTACGTTTTTTCGATGGCGGCGAGGGTCTGTTGCAGGTTCTCCGCGCTTACCTTGAGCGAGATCTGTCCTCCCGTCTGTGTAAGCCTGAAGGCGGCAGCTTCTCGTTGCGTGTGTGCAGAGGACCAGTTGAAATCCCGGAGCACGCCGACTACCCTGAGCGGCGCGCCGCCCATGTTCAGGATCTCGCCCACAGCATCCTCCGCCGTTTCAAGGCCGACGGCGAGGGCAGCCGTTTCGTTGATGAGGACCGGCGCGGGTTCTCCCTCCGAGGGCGGGGCCGAATGTCCCTCGAACCCTTCGCCTGCAATCAGTTCAAGCCCATACAGGGCGGCAAAGCTGGTGTCGATCTGGGTAAGCACGCCATTGACTTCGCTGGAGCGATCCGCCGTTTCCCGCCTCAGTCCCGATGTGTACCACATGAACCCCTGTCCGGGAAGGGTCGTGGAAGTAGCGACTGCCTCGATGCCGGGAATGTTGCGCAGTTGGTCAATGAACGTTCGGGTCACCTCTGAGCGATCAACGCTCTCCGGGAGCACACGAGGCCCGGGGACCGTGAGGATCTGATCCAGTTGAATGCCCAGATCCATGCGGCGCATATAGTCAAGCTGGGAATAGACGATAGCCATCCCGGTTACCAGCACAACCGAGGCCGAGAACTGAAGCACGACAAGCCCCCGGCGCAGCCACAGTTGGGAAGTCATGGCGCCGCTCTTTCCCTTGAGCACGGAAACTGGTTTGAAGGAGGAAAGCACAAAGGCAGGATACAGCCCGGCCAGCAGCGTGCCGACACCGAACGTGCCGAGGAAAGCAGCCCATAGCCACGGACTCTCCCACAAAGCGCCGTCCAGTTGCGTTCCGGCCAGCCGATTCACGACCGGTATCAGCAACCCGGACAGGGCAATGGCAAGAACAAAGGCAATCAGGTTGGTCAGCCCCGACTCGAAAACGAACTGGAGCATAAGCTGCCTGCGATGCGCCCCTACCACCTTGCGCACCCCCACCTCACGCGCACGGTCGAGCGCCCGCGCCGTAGCAAGATTAACGTAGTTGATCAGCGCGATCAGCAGCGTTACGAATCCCACCAGTGTGAAGAAGTAAACGGTTCGGTAGCTGCCCATAACCACTTTGGGCGCCTCGACAGCTTCGTTGAGGTGAATGTCATGCAGCGGCTGAGCATTCAGGCGGGCTGTTATGTTGGATGCCTTGAGGTCGTCTCCCCGAAAGCGCAGCAACACATCCGTCAACTTTGGCTCGACCTCGGCGGGAGCGGCATCCTGGCGGAGTTGAACATAGGTAGCGAAGTTCTGCCACCCCCAGCCGGATTCGGGGTCGCGGTAGTCGCTGTCGCGGAGCAGGTTCTCCATCGGCAGGAGGAAGTCGAATTGCAGATGGGAGTTGGGCGGGGTGTCCCGAAGCACGCCGGTAATACGGAAGGCGCCGCTGATCCAGCCGTTTACGTCCAGCGTTTTTCCTATGGGATTTTCCGAGCCGAAATATTTATGCGCCGCCGACTCTGAGAGCAGCAGCGTGCCGGGTTCGGTGAGGGCCTGCGCGGCGTCCCCGGAGGCCATCGGATAGGAGAACATCAGGAGAAAAGCGGGGTCCGCATAAAAAACGCGCGTTTCCTCGAACACCTGGTCCGGCTGCGCCGGGTTTGAGACGATCAGGTTGTTGTAGTCCGGGTGGATGCGGGCATAGCGAACGATTTCAGGAACGTGCTGCGCCAGGGCAGGCCCCAGCGCATACCCGGTATGGGAACTGGTTTCGGGCGCACTCCCATTCCGGCTGCTCGTCTGCGTAACCCGGTAAAGCTCCGGAGCGTTTGTATTAAAGGCATCGAAGCTGTACTCGAAGGCGACGTACTGGAAAATGAGCAGGCAGCAGGTCAGCCCGAGCGTAAGGCCGGCGATGTTGATGAAAGAGTAGCTCTTGTGCCGGAGCAACGTGCGGAATGCGATTTTGAGGTAGTTCCTGAACATGGCGCGAATCGGTAGAGGGGAAAGCGGTTTGTTCGGGATCTCTTCTCAAACGGAATGCCAGTATTTAAAAGGGTTGGCTTTTCCGGTGTTGTGGACGTGCCTGCTCAAAAAATCCTGTTGAAGCTGTTCGGTTTCATTACATACCTGTCCGCCTGCGTACACCCTTGCTATCGGGGTGAAAGGCGCAGATGAAAAAAGCCGCCGCGCCCGATCCTGGCGCGGCGGCTTGACAGATGAACCGTTTTTCGTTTATGCTTCCAGCGCTTCGGTGCGGCCGATGGTCTCGAAAGTAAGTCCTTCGCCGCCGTCTGCACGGTCGATGCGGACGGTCTCGCCGTCCTGAATCCAGCCGGAGAGGATTTCTTCGGCCAGCTTGTTGGC
>CBDUBU010000325.1:0-4560 GCA_965365465.1 uncultured Rhodothermaceae bacterium | reverse complement strand
TGACAAGCCGAGGCCCAGCCCGAACGCCAGGGTCTCCCAGACCATCGGCACTACGGAAATCGACATGCACTATAGCCGTCCGGCTGTCAAGGGGCGCAAAGTATTCGGCGAACTGGCAGCATGGGGCGAACCGTGGCGGGCCGGGGCGAACGAGCCTACGACGATCACGTTCAGCGATGATGTTCAGATCGAAGGCAAAGCAGTTCCGGCAGGGACCTACAACCTTTTCATGCGCCCGCAAGAACAGGGCAACTGGGATGTCATCCTTACTACCCCTGTTCGCTGGGGCACCATGTTCGACCAGGGTGAGCCTGTGGTTGAAGTAAGCGTCGCGCCGAAGGAAAGCGCCGCCCAGGAATGGCTGGCCTACCGTTTCGAGGATCTGAGCGACACCTCGGCTACCCTCGTCATGCATTGGGACAAGATGACCGTTCCCATCACCATCACAACGGCGCAATAACAACCCGCCGGTTTTGTGGCATCTGCCAAGTATGGCCTGCGGCAGGTTAACCCGCCAGCCGGTAGTGGAGCATCCAGTAGTATTCAAGGGAGACAACCTCGACTTCCACAGCCCATCCGGCAATCGCCGCTTTCAATTCAGACGTTGCCGGAAAGTTTTTGATCACCCTGTGCTCGCTGCCGTCGTGCAGGCGGCGGCGCTGATAGGTGTTGCCTGACTCATCTGTTTCGGCAAGAGGTGTGCTGCTGCCTTCGACGTACAGGTTGTCAATAAAGCAAACCTGCGCCTTTGCCTGTAGCCTGTGGTGAAAGCCTTCCAGAAAAGCGCCGAGTTGCTGCTGCGGGATGTGTGACCACCAGAACCCGGCGAAGCCGCCATCAAAGGAACCTGAGAGCTTGTCAAGCACAAAAGCATCAGCACATACAAAACGCACCTGATTCCCCTCCCGCTGCTGCGCCCGCGCAAAGCCGAGCGTCTCCGGGACAGCATCCGTGGCAACAACGCTGCGACATACCGGCGCCATTACTCGCGTCCAGTACCCCGTGCCGCACGCAAGTTCCAGCACATCCCGCCCCGCCATCAAGCTGCACACGCGGCTTTTGAGCGCAGCAAGCGACGCCTGCCGCTCCGGTTTTTGGTAAATCTCTTCATACTCAGCAACCCGGCGAGCGTAGTATTCCTGTAGAGAAGACGCAGGCATATGGCAGACCCTTCTGTCGCTTTGAATTGTTCAAGCCCCCATACACAATAGCACTGCCTCCAGGCGCGTTAGTGTAGAACACCCTCCGGGCCAGGGAAAGTTGCGCCAGCGCCAGATACGCCACGCAGCGACCCGGAGCCGGCCTCCGCTGCATCTTTTCACGTTGCCTTATCGTATGGCGGCGGAAAACCGGCAAACACTCGTTTGCCGCCGTACGCCTTCAGCATTTGAACCTGACGACAGCCGTGCTTCCTGTAGAACGCACGCTGTTTGAAGACACATACCCGGTTTCCCCTCTATCTTCGCCAGAGATGATGCTATGTTGAAAAACTACATCAAGATTGCGGCTCGCAATCTGCTCAAGCACAAAGGCTATTCGTTCATCAACATTGCCGGGCTTGGGATGGGACTGGCGTGTTGTGCGTTCATTCTGCTTTACGTGCAGGACGAACTGAGCTATGATCGCTTTCACGAAAAGGCGGATCGCATTTACCGGGTCGTCATAGACGCCTACCCTCCAAATGCGCCTCCAGATTGTTTTGCACTTGCCAGCCGCCCCGTCGGTCGCACCATACGGGAGGAGTTTCCGGAAGTCGAACACCTTGTCCGCATAAACACCTGGAATCCTGTTATCAAACAAGGGGAAGCCTATTTTTATGACCACGATTTTCTCTTTGCTGAGCCTGCGTTTTTCGATGTTTTCAGCTTTCCGCTGCTGAAGGGCGACCCGAAAACTGCACTTGCTGCGCCTTACTCGCTCGTCATCTCTGAAACGGTGAAACGGAAACTTTTCGGCGATGCAGATGCACTCGGACAGTCCATTACGCTCAACGACAGCCTCACGTTTGCCGTAACCGGTGTGATGGCGGACTTCCCGCGCAATTCGCATTTCAAGGCTGACGTTCTGGTTTCGTTTGAAACACTCAATACGTTCCAGCCAGAGGACGATGGATGGCTCAATCTCGGAACGTATACGTACGTCGTATTAAAAGCGGGCGTTGCGCCGGAAGCATTCGCCGCGAAGATCAAGAATCTGATGACGCAGCGCTGGGGAGAAGAATTACAGAGCATCAATTTCAAAGTAGATCTCGGTCTTCAGCCGCTTACGGCCATCCACCTCCATTCAGACCGGCAGGGTGAATTTGAAGCCAACGGAGACATCTCCTACGTTTACATCTTTTCTGCAATCGCCCTTTTCGTGCTGCTCATCGCCTGCATCAATTTCATGAACCTGGCTACGGCGCGTTCGATGGAGCGGGCAAAGGAAGTCGGAATCCGGAAGGTCGTTGGCTCCAGCCGAACGATGCTGGTCAGGCAATTTCTCAGCGAATCCATTTTCATGTGCGTGCTGGCGCTCGTGATCGCCCTTGTCCTCATCGTCGCCGGAAGACCTTTGTTCAACGAGTTGTCAGGTAAAGAAATCTCCTTCGAGACCCTGCTGGAACCTGCTTACCTCTCCGGCCTGGTTGCCATCACGCTTCTCGTCGGCATCCTTGCAGGCAGCTATCCAGCCTTTATGTTGTCCGGATTTCAGCCGATGGCGGTTTTGCGGGGCGCGTTTAAGAGGTCGGCGGCAGGCATAGCGCTGCGCAGGAGCCTGGTTGTTTTCCAGTTCGCGGTTTCGGTAATCCTGATCGGCTGCACCATGATTGTCTTTGACCAGCTCAACTATATGCGCACGCAGGACCTGGGCTTCGACAAAGAGCAGGTGCTCGTAATCGACGCGAAGGGCCTGCCGAACAACGTGATGGCGCAGCAATATGAGACCGTGAAGTCGGAGTTCATGAAAGACCCTTCCGTAGTCAGCGCCGCTGCTTCGGCGGTCGTGCCGGGCCGGGGCCACTCGGTCTTCATTTTCCAGGCAGAAGGCATGGCCGAAAACGACAGCCGTCGCGCTCAGATTGTGGGCGTGGACGAAGACTACCTGTCTACCTATGGAATTGACCTCATGGCTGGCCGGGCGCTCTCGAATGAATTTGAGACGGATCAGAACGATGCTGCCCTCATCAATGAAACCGCAATGCGGAATATCGGTTGGGCCACCCCCGAAGAAGCCCTCGGAAAAACCATTACACTCGGCGATACGCCGCGCAAGGTAGTCGGCATCGTGCGGGATTACCACCATAACTCGCTCAAGGAAGTCCTGGAGCCTATGATCCTTATCAGCATTCCCCAGACCTACAATTATTTTTCTCTTCGCATCGATCCAGAGAAGCCGTCGCAGTCGATGGCTCACGCGGAGCAAGTCTGGAAGGCTATGTTTCCGGGTTATACCTTTAGCTCCTTCTTTCTTGACGAGGATTATGACAACCAGTACCTCGCGGAGCGGCAGTTGTCCCGGATTGTCGGCGTCTTCTCCTTTTTCGCTATCCTGATTGCGTGTCTCGGCGCCTTCGGCCTCGCGGCCTTCACTGCGCAGCAACGTACGAAGGAAATCGGGGTGCGCAAGGTGATGGGCGCTTCCCCGATCAACATCGTTGCTCTGCTGTCGAAAGACTTCACGAAGCTGGTGCTTATCGCTGCCCTGCTCGCCGCGCCGGTGGCTTACTTCGCCATGGAACGCTGGCTCGGCACGTTTCCCTACCACACCCGGATCAGCATCGGGACCTTTGTGATTGCCGGCTTGCTGGCGCTGGTGATCGCGTGGCTTTCAGTGAGCTTCCAGTCCGTTAAAGCGGCCCTGACCAATCCGGTAAAGGCATTGCGGTACGAATAAAACCGCCGGGCCACAAACTGTCGGGCCGACGCCCTTCACATCAACACGCCTGTCACAGACTTCCAGTTGAAGCTGAAAAGGCGTCGGCATACCGACTGGATGGTTGTCAGCGCACGGCTGCCTCTCCCGCTTCTGCCGTCGCAGGATCAAAGACAGCCTTCACCTCTATGATCTTATTGGCCGGGAAACCTGACTCCCGGGCATGGTCTCGAATCAACTCCTCGCCCTGCGCAATGTAGATGCAGTAGATTTTGTCGCCTGTGACGTAGCTCTGCACCCACTGGATGCGGGGGCCGAGGTTCTGCAGCACATCACAGGAGCGCTGCGCAGCCCTCCGCAAGTCTTGGGGCGACATTTTCCCGGCATCAGGGATTTCGCGCTCGATCAAATACCTGGGCATCTTTTACCTCTCTGTTTATTTCGTGAAACACCTGTATTCCAAGAAGCGGCAACGCCGGTTTGAACGGATCATCCGCACGCAAAAAAGCTGCCGGCCTATCCCTCTATTCAATTTCCGTCAATTCTCTTCAACCGCTTCAATTTGCGCTGTGACATGAGGTATACTGACGGCAGTTTTATGCCTGTACGTTTTCCTGTACGCCTGCCATCAGCATGACCCTTCCAGCGCATCCGATATTGTCTGTTCCGGCTCCGTTGCGCGGCATTGAATCCGAGTCCTTTACC
>CBDUBU010000324.1:0-4581 GCA_965365465.1 uncultured Rhodothermaceae bacterium | reverse complement strand
TCCTGGTTCATCTGGAGCGAGGAGCCGTCCACCCTGCAACTGGCAGGGCTTGGGCTGGCTGCCGCAGCGTTCTTTATGATTGCGCGGCGCAAGCGTCCAGACGATCCTGCTGCTTCAGAAGACGATTCCGAAGCAGACTCCTCCCGGCAGCGCTGGATGGTTTTTCTCACCCTGGCGCTGCTCTTCGCCTCCGGCGG
Organism: uncultured Rhodothermaceae bacterium; assembly: GCA_965365465.1. Taxonomy (GTDB): domain Bacteria; phylum Bacteroidota; class Rhodothermia; order Rhodothermales; family DASSAV01; genus CBDUBU01. The sequence continues at coordinate 4,384 of CBDUBU010000324.1, read as the reverse complement.
CATCGTGGATGTGTGCATGAAAACCTTTGATGAAGTGTACGCGGCCTCCGGCATCCGGCCCCTGTTCCTCACGATGGTTTTTGCCGTTGCCTTTCTGATCGGGCTCGGATTTGTGCTGCGCAAGGGGATTCGGCAGGGCGCGTGGCCCGGCAGGACGGTTCTCCTGTGGGGCGTTCTGTTGGGCGCTGCCAACTACGGGTCGGCGCTGTTTTTCCTGCGCGCCGTCGAGGCGCTCTCCGGCCCGTTTGTTTTTCCGGCAAACAACATCTCTCTGGTGATCGGCGCTGCCCTGATCGGCGTGCTGGTATGGAATGAAAAACTCACGCGGATGAACTGGATCGGGCTGGGCATGGCGGCCCTGGCGCTGGCTTTTCTGAGGGCTTAGGCGTCTTGCCCTTTCGCCCTCCGGCACGAAATGCCACGCGCTTCGTTTTACCCGCAGTCCTCATTCAAAAAAGAGATACGATGCCTTCCCGGTTCGTTCATAGACTGGCAGTTCGCGTTGTGGCCGTCGTATTGCTTCTTGCCATTGGCCTGGCGGCAGGCGTCTGGTGGAAACAGCCGCGCTTTGTCGAAGAAGAAATCCGGCAACTGGTTGTCACGACGGTGCAGCAGGAGTCGCCCGCGTCTTTTTATGTCACCGGCGCGCTGGACATTGCAGCCACCGTGACCGTCGAGAACACGAAGTACCTGTTTCCGGAACTGCTGCGGTTCAACCTCGGAACCACGCGCTCCATCGTCCGCATCCCCGGTCGGGTGTCCTACGGCTTTGACGTGACGCAACTGCGCCCGGAGGACATCCGCATTCAACCGGACGGGCTTATCGAGGTGACCATCCCGCGCCTGCGCCTCTATTCGGTGGAACCGGCTCTGGAGAACATGGAAGTGGAAACCTCGGTGGGGTGGGCCAGGCTGCAAACCAGCAGCGGACGGCGCGTTGAGCAGAAGGCGCTCGGCCATGTCCGGGAAGCGCTGGAAGCGCAGGGAACGAAGCACCTTCAGGACAGCACGCAGCCGCGCGTCAACACGGCAAATGCTATGGAGGCGCTGCTCACGCCGGTATTGAAAGCTGCCGGCATTCCGGATCCGAAATTCCGGTTTGAAATAGGCACAGGTCTCGTGATGAAGCCTCCCGGCTAAACATTTGCTCTATGAAATCCGGAAAGGTTAAGCGCCTGCGAACTTTCAATTTTTTTTGAAACTGAGCCTGCTGCATTTCGTTAGCACTTCACGACCGGACATTCGTAGCCGCAAACAATCCGTTTTCGTGAAGTGAAGCAAGCCCGGAACATAAAGGACGCTGGCATCGATGCAGCAGCGCCTGCTTTTATAGATACCCCTAGAGGAATATTTACGGCATCGGGCATCTGGTTCAGCACGACGGAAAGTGCGCTCCGTGAGTTTGCAGGCCCGGTGCTGGCGCGTGTCTCCCTTTCTGAACTTATCCGGGATGCAGAAACGTGGCTTCGTTCGGCGCAAGCGCTAGCGATCTGGGTTCTGCCGCTTTTCCTGTATCTGGCGGCTCCCGTGCCTGCGGCGCTCGGCGCTCTTTCCGTATTCGTTTTCTGGAAAGCGTTCTCACCGGCGTTTGCAAGCCGAAGTCTCGGGGCTGTTTTCAGGTTACTGGAGAAGGTATGGTTGCAACTTCCTCTCTACGTCATTGCCTTGAGTCTGCTTGCGCGGCAAGGCCATTACGCGGCGGTGTGGACAGGTCTGGCAGGCATGATCGCGCTCCGATGGAGTATGGTTGAAAAAGCGACCTATCCTTTGCTGAAGTTGATCTGGAGGGCGCTTTATCCGCTCCCTATTCCGGATCAGGTGCTGCGGGCCTTTATCATCCGCGCGGCGGTGTCGCATCACCTTCCGCTGGAGGAAGTGGATCGGATCGAAGAAGAGATTCGCGCGAAATGGAATCGTAACTGAATGAAGGCGGTGAAAGACGAAAGCGCAGGGCGCCTTATATTTCCGTTTTTTGGCACGACTCCTGCCTCATCTGTTGGGTGGGTTGCTCCTGTAGCGTTTTTATTCGCATTCAAACAGACTTATAGTCCGAATGGCTGAAACGACACTTTATTTTGTACGCCACGGTGAAACCGATTATAACCGGAAACGCATCGTGCAGGGCCGAAGGATCAACAGCAGCCTGAATCTGGAAGGAAGGCGTCAGGCGGCGGCCCTGTCGCAGCGGTTGCGGAGCCTCCGTCCGTCTGCTATTTACACCAGTTCACTGCGCCGGGCCCAGGAAACGGCAGAAGCCATCGCCGAGTCGCATGAAGAGGTTCCTCTTTACTACCTGGCCGACCTCGATGAGATGTCGTGGGGCGTTTTCGAGGGGATGCCTTGCGTAGGCGAGGTGGCGCACGCTTTTGACGAGATGAATGAGCGATGGAAGCAAGGGGATTACGTAAGCCCAGTGGAGGGTGGTGAATCAATCCTGGACGTGCAGAAGCGCGGGCTGCGCGCCCTGGAGCATATCCTGGCGCGTCATCGCGGCGAGACGGTCATCGTTGTGACGCATGGCCGGTTTCTCCGGGTGCTGCTGGCTTCGCTGCTCGACACCTATGGGCTGGAACGGATGCATCAAATCCAGCACGCCAACACGGCGGTTAACCGACTAGTATGCCGCAGCGACCGCTTTGAGGCGGAACTGCTGAATTGTACGAAGCACCTGGAAGAGGTGGAGACCATTATGGTCGAATAGCAAACCCTGACTTGTATAACCTCCTGGCGCTGATACCTGCCCTATGATCGTTCAAAGCAGCATAGCCCCTGACGAGATCGTTGCCGATCCGGTTCGGCTGCGACGGATGCTTGCCGGTGAAGTGAGCCGCCTTCTTCGAGGATCGGCTTTTTCCACGAGCAGGTACGCGCAGGTTACGATTCCCCTCGGCGCTGCCGACCCCTTGCAGTGGTTGCACCGGCAATCGGGGGCCTGGAAAGTGTTCTGGGCAGGACGTGAATCGGATGAGGTGATTGCAGCCTTCGGGATTGCAGAGGTGTACGAAGGGGCTTCTGCCGAACGTCTGGAGGCATCGCTTCGGGAGTTGGAAACGGCGCTGGCTTCCAGCCCGGCGCCGTTGCGGTATTATGGCGGCGTACGCTTCGATTCCGCAAAAGCGCCTGAGGCGGTATGGCAACCCTTTGGCGCCTTCCGGTTCATCCTTCCACGGTTTGAGCTTCGGGTCACGCGCGGGGAAACCTCGCTCAACGTGAACCTTTCGCTCCCGGCGGATCGCGGGCGCTGCGCCGACATTCTGGCGCAGGTGGAAGCCTTGCAGTTTGCCGGACAGCCGCTTGGCGGCGCCTTGCCTGTCCCCATTTCCAGGAAGGATGATCCCGGACGCGGGATATGGATGCAACGGGTGGCGCAGGCGTTGGCTGCGTTTTCGGCAACGGATCTCGAAAAGGTCGTGCTCGCGCGGCGAGTCATATTCGGGTTTTCTGAAGAAATTGATCCCCTCTTGCTGCTCAAGCACTTGCAGGCAGCTACGCCGGGATGCTTTCACTTTGCAATCCAGCCCAATCCTTCGGCTGCCTTTATCGGCGCTTCGCCGGAAAGACTTTTCAGGCGAACGGATCGGTTTCTGGTCAGCGAAGCGGTGGCAGGTACGGGCTTGCGTGGCGCATCCGTCACGGCAGATCGGCGGTTGCGCGATCAGTTGCTTTTGAGTGAGAAGGACCACCGCGAGCATGAATATGTCCGCTTGAGCATTCAGGAGTCGCTTACGCCGCTCTGCAACGTCTTGCACGTGGATTCGGAGCCTTCGGACATGATGCTGGCAAAGGGCAGACACCTCTACTCCGGCATTCGGGGCAAACTGCGTGACGATGTAACCGACGCCGATGTGCTTCAGGCGCTGCACCCGACGCCTGCGGTTGGCGGATACCCTACAGGGAAAGGGGTTCAGGCAATTCGTGAACTGGAAGCTTTTGACAGGGGCTGGTATGCCGGAGCCGTCGGCTGGATCGCCAGGGATGCCGCCGAGTTTGCCGTAGCCATTCGTTCCGGGCTGGTATGCGGGTCCACGTTGTCGCTTTATTCGGGCGCAGGCATCGTGCCCGGCTCTGTGCCGGAGGCCGAATGGGATGAGATCGAACAGAAGATCGGAGACTTCATCGGAGTTCTCGATCTTGATCCATGACGCGCCAAATATCAACAGCCTGTGGGCGGATCTGATTGTCGAGGAACTGGTCCGGAATGGCTTGCGGATCGCGTTCATCGCACCCGGTTCCCGAAGCACGCCACTCGTCAGGGCTGTTGCGTTGCATCCGGAAATGGAGTCCGTCGTGCATTTCGACGAGCGGGGCACGGCCTTCGCCGCCCTGGGCTACGGACGCGCAACGGGGTTTCCTGCCGTATGGATAACGACTTCCGGAACGGCGG
>CBDUBU010000323.1:0-4589 GCA_965365465.1 uncultured Rhodothermaceae bacterium | reverse complement strand
GATACGGCTGCCGCCGAAGTGCGCCTGCTGGAAGGACTGGTTGCCTCTTATGAGGAGTTTCCGGATGCCGTGCAGTTTCTTGCTGCCGTCCCCGGCTGGTCGGATGCACCGCTTCAGACGGTTGCAGACGCGCTGGCCTGCGACGAAGCCGACCGCCTCGCCCTCAACGCTGCACTGGGCGACTATGCCTCCTTCATCATTGCGCAGAACTGGGAGGAGGCACGCCGCGCCGTTCAACTGCTGCGGGAACACCAGAAGGGGCAGGCCGGATTTATCGTGTTAGAACACTTGCTTTCAGCGCCGTCTGTGGAGGCCCTCCTGGCTGCTTCCCTGCCAGACGATGCACTGCTCTTACGAGTGCGGGTGGACCCGGCTTACAGGAGCGTAGCCGCTGTGTTGCTGCATGACTGCCGCCTCGTGGAAACGCTGGAGGAGGCGCGCGCGCGAGTTGCCCATGACGAAGGCGCGTCACGTTACTTTACCCGGACGGGAGAGTGGATAGCTGCGCGAGGCATTCTCCATGCCGGCTGCCAGTCCGGTGTTGCCTCTCCAATAGGCAGCCGCTTCGGGAGGCAGGAGCAACTGGAGAAGGCCCGTGAGGTTCTGGCTCACCACGAAAATGCCTTGCTGCGCTGCACCCAAACCGTAGCGCAGCTAAAGCAAGCGGTGGCCGCCGTTCCTTATGAAACCTCACGTGAAAAACTGAGCCTTGCAGAGCGTGTGCTGGCGGAAGCGGCTAAAGCGCATGACCGCGCTGCCTATGAGAGCCATGCACTGGGAGAAAGGAAGGCGGAACTGGAACGCCGCCTGGGGCGCCTGAAGTCGGATCTGCAAAGCGGACGCGCCGACATACAAACGCTTCAGCTTGCCGTAACCGTGGCCGAGCAGGACTTTGATCGTGCGCAGGCGGGGCGCATGGAGGCAGAAGAATCTTTCCAGATCGCCGATGCCGCCGGACGCGCCGCCATAAGCCGTTTCAGCGAGCAGAGTGTGGCAGAGGTGCAGGCGCGCAACCGGCGCGACAACCTGCGGCGAGAGCAGGAGCAGGCCCGTCAGGGTATGGCCGACCTGAGAGAACAGGCCCAACGCCGGGAGGAACGGATACACGACCTCCGCCGGCGCATTGCGGAGGCTGAAGAAACACGCCAGGCGCTCCAATCCCGGATTGGCGATGTGCTTGCCGGAAGCGAGGCGTTTGAAACCCTTGTGCAGCAGTCCGAAGCCAACCTTGCCGAAACCCGCGCGGCCGCCGTTCAGGTTGAATCCCGGCTGCGCACCCTCCGGCACGAGCGCGAGCAAGCCATGCGGGAGGAGAATACCCGCGCCGTTCGGCTCGCTGAAGTGCAGACCCGCACCACCGACCTCGTCGAGAGCATTCAGGAAGATTTCGGCATCTCGCTGCAGGATGACCCGGTTTTCCTGCCGGATGACTTCGATGAATCATCTGCCCGAGATGATGTACGGGGGCTGCGCGAGAAAATCCGCACGCTGGGGGCCGTTAACGCCCTCGCGCTGGAAACCTACGAGGAAGAGAAACAGCGCCTTGACTTCCTCATGACACAGCGGCTGGACCTGGAATCGGCGGAAGCCACGCTACTCGATACCATCTCGGAGATCAACACGACCGCCGCCGCCCGTTTTTACGAGACCTACGAAGCCATTCGGACCAATTTCTCGGAGATTTTCAGGCGTCTTTTCGGCAGCGAGGCCGCTGCAGACCTGGAACTCACCGACCCCTCCGATCCGCTGGAATCGCCCATCGAAATCATGGCCAAGCCGGGCGGCAAGCGGCCCAGCACGCTTGCGCAACTCTCCGGCGGCGAAAAGACCCTGACCGCCACGGCGCTCCTTTTTGCCATTTACCTTGTCAAACCCAGTCCCTTCTGTATCCTCGATGAAGTGGATGCTCCCCTTGACGACGCGAACGTTCAGCGTTACATGAAACTGATCCGCGAGTTTTCAGGGAGTACGCAGTTCATTCTGGTCACGCACAACAAGCGTACGATGGAACTGGCCGACCGCCTCTACGGGATTACCATGCAAGAGCAAGGCGTTTCGCAGGTTGTCGGCGTGCGGTTCGATGAGGCGCTGGAACTGGCCGAGTGATCCTGCCGCGTTTTCTCCGGCAGGCGAACCTGCAATCAGCCCATAGGGCAGCCCACTCCGGAGTGAGCGGACTGCCACTTCTCTAAGAGACGCAAGCGCCGTCGCGCCACAACATACCGGGCGCCGTCCTCAAACTCCACGAGGGCGCTCGCGCGTGCAACTGATACGATGCAGCGCCCATCCTTCCGGCGAACGGGATTGCACAGACGCTCCCGATTCGCTGCGTGCGTCCAGCGGTCGCCGAGGTAGATATAGCGAAAACGGCTCACGTTCCTCTTTTTCTCCAGGCATAACGACGAAAACTGAAGATATGCAGGCAGCGCCGGTCGTCAAATACCGTCGATCACCCGGCGCAGCCGATCCCGGACTTCCGTGGCAACGGCTGCAAGCTGATCGTTTTCAACAGCCTGCATGGAAGCAACAGGATCGACAGCCGCCACTTCGGTTTTCCCGTCGCCTGCCTCCTGTATGACGACGTTGCACGGCAGCATGGCTCCTATCTTGTCTTCGACCTGAAGCGCCTGATGTGCAAAATGGGGGTTGCAGGCGCCCAGAATCTTGTAGGGTTTGAAATCAACGTCAAGCTTTTTTTTCAGCGTGGCCTGCACGTCAATCTCCGTTAGCACGCCGAACCCTTCTTTCTCCAGTTCTTCCGTCACGCGCGTTTCGGCATCGTGGAATACCAGGTTCACGGTTCGGGCGTAAAAGTATTGCTGCCTGGCCTCGGGATGGGTAGTCATAAGATTCTCCATATGGTTATGGACCACTATGAAACAGAAGATAATGCCTGCCCCGGCTACTCTGCTGCCGTCTCATCAAGGGAAACCACTTCAACCTCTGCATCAAGATGACAGATTGCCTTCAGCGAGTTCGTGATGAGGCAGAGCTGCTCGGCGCGTAACATCAGGCTGCGGGCCCGCGCATCATCGGTGCCTTCCGACACACGAAGTACGGCCTGTATCCTGAAATCCGTGAACTGAGTAACCCGGTCCACGCGATCCAATGTACCCTCGGCCCGGCATTCGAGCGATACATAAGCAAAGTTCGAGGCTCTTGCTATAGCGCGGAACGTGAGAATAAAGCAGTCGGCCACCGCAGCAACGAGCAGCGTTTCAGGGGACCACCGGTCGTCGGGACCGCCGAACTCTGGAGGAGGAGCAGAATGCAGCATGGGAAGCCGTTCGCTGTTCAGATCGACATCGCCCTCAGGTTCAGCAACGGCGCTTACGGAATACTGGTGTGGAAAAGCCTGCATAATGGTTGACACTACCTCGTAGCGCTGATTGATAGAAATACGGAATGGCGGCCCCGAAGCTTATTGATGGTTGAAAGCTTCGGGATCGTAATATTACTGACTGGCAATACGAACCTGATGCCATCGTCTCTGTTCCGGGGGTTGCCTCAAAGATTTATGCGTTTTAGGTGAACCTTTAACTCTTCTCAGTTTGAAAATAGCGCCTCAAACAGCACATACGAAAAGATAAGATGAATTGTTAAGATTTCGTGAACCATAGAACTAATATTCTTTTACGGGAATATAATGAAACTCATCCAAAAACTCTTTAACCCAAAGATTTTCTCTAACAGTTATGATTGATTGGCTCTCTCAGCCTTGGCCCTGGCACATCTCCGGTCTGCTGATCGGACTTCTGGTGCTGCTTCTGCTCGTTCTGGGCGGCAAGCAGTTCGGGATTTCGTCAAACTTGCGGCATCTGTGCGCCGCCGTTCTCCCAACGCGGCTTGACTTTTTCCACTACGACTGGAAAAAAAGCGGCCTCTGGAATCTGACGTTTGCCGCCGGAATCGTCCTGGGCGGATTGTTAGCTACGACGGTGCTGTCGAGTCCCGATCCGGTCATTGCGCTTGCTCCGGACACCGTTTCCGCCTTGCGAGGGTTAGGCATTCAGGACTTTACCGGTCTCGTTCCGTCCGAGATCATCGGATGGCAGGGGCTGCTCTCGCTGCCGGGGCTGATCATGGTTGTGGGAGGCGGCTTCCTGATCGGATTCGGGGCGCGGTATGCAGGCGGCTGCACCTCCGGCCATGCGATCAGCGGACTGGCTAACCTGCAACTTCCGTCTCTCGTCGCCGTGATCGGATTTTTTGCAGGAGGACTTCTCGTTACCCATGTGCTCCTCCCTCTCCTTTTCTGAATGTTTTACTATCTGACCTTTTTTGACTATGAGCGAGTATTCCACAGAAACCCTGCTCCCGGGAGCACCAGTGGATGCGCCGGTTGAGTGCCTGGACACCGAGCAGGTAGCTGCGCCGTTCCGGGAGCAGGCGCTTCAGGAGGGCAATACCCCCGGCAGCCTGCTGCTGTATCTTTTTCTGGGCGCGATCTTCGGCGTCATCCTGATCAAGAGCGAAGTGGCTTCCTGGTTTCGGATTCAGGAGATGTTCCGCTTCGATAGCTTCCATATGTACGGCGTCATAGGCGTAGCCGTCGTCACCGCTGCGCTGGGCGTGCAGTTCATCAAGTG
>CBDUBU010000322.1:0-4589 GCA_965365465.1 uncultured Rhodothermaceae bacterium | reverse complement strand
CCGTGCGCTCCATCCTGGGGCGGATAATCATTTCGCCCAGCAATCCGGTGAGAAACAACTGCGCGCCGAGCAAAATCATCAACGCGCCGAGCAGGAGCAGGGGCCGGTCTCCCAGGGGCAGGCCGAACACGATCTTTTCGATGCTCAACCACAGGCTGATCAGAAACCCGCCCAGGAAAGCGAGCGTCCCCAGCGTCCCGAAGAAATGCATCGGGCGCACGGCAAAGCGGGTCAGGAAGGTGACCGAGACGAGGTCCAGAAAGCCCCGCACGAAGCGCTCGAAGCCGAACTTGGTGCGTCCGTACTTTCGCGGGTGGTGGGCTACTTCCTTCTCGGCAATGCGGCTGTACCCCTCCCATTTGGCGAGGACAGGAATGTAGCGGTGGAGTTCTCCGTACACGCGGACATTCTTCACCACCTCGCTCTGGTAGGCCTTCAGCCCACAGTTAAAATCATGCAAAGGAATGCCCGACATCCGGCGGGTGACGGCATTGAAGAAGCGGCTCGGCAGCTTTTTGCCGAGGGGGTCCTGCCGTTTGCGCTTCCAGCCGCTGACCAGGTCGTTGCCCTCTTCCAGCATCTCGATCAGCGCCGGGATCTCGTCGGGATCGTCCTGCAGGTCGGCATCTATCGTGACGACGTAGCGCCCGCGCGCGCGCCCGAACCCCACTGCCAGAGCGGCAGACTTGCCATAGTTGCGCCGGAACCGGATGCCTGAAAAGCGTTCGTCCTCGCCGGAGAGCCGCCTGATCGCCTCCCAGGAGCGATCGCGCGAGCCGTCATCGACGAACCAGACCTCGAAGGAACGCCCGGCCCGGTCGCACGCTGCGCGGAGGCGGGCCGCCAGTTCCGAAAGCGACTCCTCCTCCTCGAACACCGGCACGATGATGCTCAGGTCCGGCCTGCCATCCGTGGCAAGAGCGGCGGGACCAGAGGAGGCAGGCGCAACGAGAAAGGGAGGCGTTCGGACGCCTCCCTTTTTTTCAGATGTCGATGGTTGCATACTTGGCGTTGCGTTCGATGAACTTCCGTCGGGGCTCTACGGCGTCGCCCATCAGCGTGCTGAAGATGCGGTCGGCGGCGGCGGCATCTTCGATGGTGACAAGCTGGAGCATCCGTGTTTCCGGGTTCATGGTCGTATCCCAGAGCTGTTCGGGGTTCATCTCGCCCAGACCTTTGTAGCGCTGGATAGACACTTTTCCGCGACTGTCGGCGCTCATTTCCTGAATGATCTCTTGCAACTGATCGTCGGTCCAGGTATAGCGTTCGTCCTTGCCGCGTTTCACCCGGTAGAGGGGGGGCAGGGCGATGTAGATATACCCCTTCTCGATCAGCGGGCGGAGATGCCTGTAAATAAATGTGAGCAAGAGGGTGCGGATGTGCGCCCCGTCCACGTCGGCGTCGGTCATAAGCACGATTTTGTGGTAGCGCAGGCGCGAGAGGTCGAGTTCTTCCTCCGTTGTGGTCAGGCCCGTGCCCATCGCGGTAACGATGTTCTTGATCTCCTCATTCTCCAGGATCCGATCCAGCCGCGCTTTCTCGACGTTCAGGATCTTGCCGCGCAGGGGCAGGATGGCCTGGAAGTGGCGATCCCGCGCCTGCTTGGCGGAGCCGCCTGCGGAGTCGCCCTCGACGAGAAACATCTCGCTCTCGGCGGGATCTTTGGAAGCGCAATCGGCCAGCTTGCCGGGCAGCCCGCCGCCGCCGAACACGCTCTTGCGCTGCACCAACTCACGCGCCCTGCGGGCGGCGGCTCGCGCCTGCGCCGCGAGCACCACCTTGTCGATGATGCGGCGCGACTCGCGCGGGTGGTCTTCGAGCCATTGCCCGAGCTTCTCGTTAATCAGCGACTCAACGGCGCCCTGCACCTCCGAGTTGCCGAGTTTGGTTTTGGTCTGGCCCTCGAACTGCGGTTCGGCGACCTTAACCGAGAGCACCGCCGTCAGGCCCTCGCGGAAATCATCCCCCGAGAAGTCCACCTTCGCGTTTTTGAACAGGTTGTTGCGCTCGGCGTAGACCTTGAGCGTGCGGGTGAGCGCCCGGCGAAAGCCGGAAACGTGCGTGCCGCCTTCGTGCGTGTTGATGTTGTTCACGAACGAGAGCACGTTCTCCGTGTACCCGTCGTTGTAGCGCATCGCCAGTTCAACGGGCACCTCGGCCTCGTCGTCGCTGATATAGATGGTCTCGTCGTGGATGGAGGTGCGTGTTTCATCCAGGTAATCGACGAACTCGACGATGCCGCCCTCGAAATGGTACTCTTCCCGGCGCAGACTCTCGTCTTCTTCGCGCCGGTCCTCGATGGAAATGGTGACCTGCTTGTTCAGATACGCCAGCTCGCGCAGGCGCTCGGCCAGGGTATCGAAGCGAAACTCCGTGACCTGAAAGATGGAGGCATCGGGCCAGAACTGCACCGTCGTGCCGGATTCTTCGTCCGGTTCGAGGTCGCGCACCTTCTCCACCGGCTGCACCGGCTTTCCGGCGGCGTAAGACTGGCGCCAGACCGCGCCGTCGCGGCGCACGCGCGCTTCCAGCAAGGTCGAAAGGGCGTTCACACAGGAGACGCCGACCCCGTGGAGGCCGCCGGAGACCTTGTACGTGTCCTTGTCGAACTTGCCGCCGGCGTGCAGGGTAGTCATCACCACTTCGAGCGCCGACCGGCCTTCTTTGAGGTGCATATCGACCGGGATCCCGCGCCCGTTGTCCGTAACCGTCACCGACCCGTCCTCGTTGATGCTGACGTCGATCCGGTCGCAGTAACCGGCCAGAGCCTCGTCGATCGAATTATCGACCACCTCGTAGACGAGGTGATGCAGGCCGCGAATGCCCACATCGCCGATGTACATGGCCGGGCGCTTGCGCACCGCTTCCAGCCCTTCCAGCACCTGGATGCTCGATGCGCCGTATCCGTTCGATTTCAGGTTGTTGTCTATGCTCATAAGTTGCTTTCGTACGCAGGCGCAGCCCCACCGGCGCGCCGTTACACGTGTAGAAGTAGAGGTAATATCTATCCTGACTTGAACACCGCAGAGCCGCTTCTGTTCTGCAAAATATCCCTATAAATCCGCAGTCTGGAGTCGCGCGAGGATGCATAAAGGCGTGGAGATCCGAAAACGGGTAGAGCCGGCGTATGTAGTATTTTTCTCCTTATTCGCTGTAGCGCTCTCATGATGGAAAGGGATCTGGTTGTGGCCCTCAGTGCAAAAAACGACCGATCCGTGCTTCTGCGCCAGCGATCCGTTGCAATTTCCGCTCCGAGTCCCTACGTTACAGGGTTGGAGACGGCTTTACGGCGTAGAAGCGGGTTGCCGCTGCCTGCCGCGCTCCTTTTTTTGGCCGAAAGCGATGGTCGAAAGCCGACCGGACGCAATTGGTTGAACCAGTACCCATGAGCTATGAAGCGTATACCTGTTCTATTCGGAACCCTCCTGCTCGCGCTTGCCGTAGCGGTCGCCGGCTGCCAGCCGTCCGACACGCCCGCAACCGACGACATGGAAGGCATGACTGCGGAAAACGCATCGTTCAATTTTGAAGGCGATTTTGACGGGCCTCTTGGCGTGCAGCTCTGGAGCGTGCGCGAACAGATGAAGACAGATGTGGCAGGCACCCTCCAGAAAGTCCATGACATGGGCTTCCGCGAGGTCGAGCTGGCCGGGACCTACGGCATGAGCGCGGAGCAGTTCCGCCAGATGCTCGACTCAGTGGGCCTTGAAGCCTCCGCCATGCACGTCTCTTACGACCTGCTGCGCGACAGCATCGACATGGTGCTCGATCAGGCCGAAACCCTCGGCGCCGATTACGTCGGCGTGGCCTGGATTCCGCATCCTAACGGAGAGCCGTTCACGGAGGAGATGGCCCGCCAGACCGCCGCCGACTTCAACCGGTTCGGGCAGGCGGCCAAAGACCGGGGCTTGCAGTTCTTCTACCACGTCCACGGCTATGAATTCCAGCCCGGAGCCAATGGCGTCGTGCCCTTCGACGTGCTGATGCAGGAAACCGACCCGAACAACGTCAAGTATGAAATGGATGTGTTCTGGGTGACGCGCCCCGGACAGGACCCCGCCGCGCTGCTGCGCAAGTACCCGGATCGGTGGGAACTGATGCACATCAAGGACATGGCGCAGGGCACGCCCATCAACGACCATTCGGGCGGCGCTCCACCGGAATCCGAAGTCCCGGTCGGCTCCGGCCAGATCAACTACCCGGAAGTGCTGAAGGCCGCTCAGGAGATCGGCCTCGACAAGTACTATATCGAGGATGAGACGGTGGACCCGCTGACGAACATCCCGATGAGCACGCGGTACCTGGAATCGGTCAAGTACGAGATGTAAGGACGGTGTGTTGAAGGAGAGATGTGAAACGGCAACCCCGGAAAAGCTTTTGGGGTTGCCGTTTTTTTGTTGCTCCCTGCCCCGAAACAGCGTGTGTAGAAATACCCTTTCCGGCCTCCTGTTCGGACCTTTATGCCCCTGCTGATCAAACTGCGGGTGTGGTTGTTCCAGTCCAGTCCTTCCGGGAAACCCGGGTTTTGATTCGGCGTACCATTTTTGATACAGCCTGCTATGGAAACCTTCCCTCGCCTTCGTGTCGCC
>CBDUBU010000321.1:0-4599 GCA_965365465.1 uncultured Rhodothermaceae bacterium | reverse complement strand
CCCAGGCGCAGGTCGCGCAGGATCTCGACCCGTTCGAGTGCGTCGATGTCGGAGTGCAGGTACCGGACCTTTATGCCGAAGGAGTCCAGGTATTCCGAGAGGTCCTCGGCCATGCGTTTGGTGAGCGTGGTGACCAGCACGCGCTCCCGGCGCTCTATCCGCAGCCGGACTTCGTCCAGCAGGTCGTCGATCTGGCCTTCCGTGGGCCGCACCTCCACTTCAGGGTCCGGAATCCCGGTAGGCCGGATGATCTGCTCCACAAAGATGCCGCCGCTCTTCTCCAGTTCGTAGTCCCCCGGCGTGGCGCTGACGAAGATAGCCTGATCGTGCGCCTGTTCAAACTCCTCGAACGTCATCGGGCGGTTGTCCAGCGCCGAGGGCAGGCGGAACCCGTGCTCGACGAGCGTGAGCTTGCGGGCGCGGTCGCCGTTGTACATTGCCCGCACCTGCGGAAGGGTAACATGGCTCTCGTCGACCACGAGCAGGAAGTCCTTCGGGAAATAGTCGAGCAGGCAGTACGGACGCTCGCCCGGAGCCCGGTTCGACATATGCCGCGAATAGTTCTCGATGCCGGAGCAGTAGCCCACTTCCTTCATCATTTCGATGTCGAACAACGTCCGTTGCTCGATGCGCTGCGCTTCGAGCAGCTTGCCTTCTTCCCGCAGCACGGCCAGCCGCCAGCGCAGTTCCTCCTCGATCCCGGCAATGGCCCGCTGCATCTGGTCTTCCGGCGTGACGAAAATCTTGGCCGGGTAGACCGTCAGGATCTCTTCGTCCCGGACGTGCTGCCCGGTGAGCGGGTCGATCAGGCTGATCCGCTCGATTTCGTCTCCCCAGAAGGCAATCCGGTACGCCTGATCTTCCAGGTAGGCGGGAAAAACCTCGACCACGTCGCCCCGGACGCGAAACGTTCCCGGCGCAAACTCGATATCGTTCCGGTTGTAAAAAATATTGACGAGTTGGTGCAGCAGTTCGTTGCGCGGTGCTTCCATGCCCGGCTTTACCTGAACGATCTGGGAGCGGTATTCATCCGGCGAGCCGATGCCGTAGATGCAAGACACGCTGGCTACCACGATCACGTCCCGGCGGCCCGAAACGAGCGAACTCGTGGCCCGCAGCCGCAGCCGGTCGATCCGGTCGTTGATCGCCATGTCTTTCTCGATATAGGTATCGGAATGGACGATGTAGGCCTCGGGCTGGTAGTAGTCGTAGTAGGAAATAAAAAACTCGACCGCATTGTTCGGGAAAAACTGCTTGAACTCGGCGTAGAGCTGGGCCGCCAGCGTCTTGTTGTGGCTCATCACCAGCGTCGGGCGGTTCAGGTTCTGGATGACGTGTGAGACCGAAAAGGTTTTCCCGGTGCCCGTAGCGCCCAGCAGCGTCTGATACCGGTCGCCGCGCAGAATGCCTTCCGTCATCTCGGCGATGGCGCGCGGCTGATCGCCCAGGGGTTCAAAGTCCGAGACGAGTTCAAACTGCTGGTTCGTTTCTACCATGCGCATTCCTTGAAAGAATGAAATTTTCGGTTGAACAGACGAACCTAACGAGAGGTTGCGTCAGCGTAGTGTCATCTGTCTTTCAGGAAATAATCCAAAACCGGTTGCGGATGGCATTCTTATCTTTACCAGAGCATCCTGCTGTCAACCAGATCAAAGCTGATGAAAAAGTGTCTGTTTTTTGTGCTGGGTCTGTTCTGCCTGTTGTCGGCGCGAGGGCAGCAGGCGGACACGGACGGCTGGTTCCCGTTCGACCCGCAGGGCTATCTCGATGAAGGAACAGTTGGCCTGAGCGACTGGCTCGACAAGCCGGCGGGTCGCCACGGATTTGTGTTGATCGAGAACGATCGGTTTGTTTTCGAGGATGGCGTTCCCGTCAAATTCTGGGGCACGAATATCGCCAACGGGCGTGTAGCGCCTGATGCTGAATACGGGAAAGCCTGGGCTGCTTTTCTGAGCAAGTACGGCATCAATGCCGTACGCTTCCACAAGTTTACCTGGCACGGCGGCGATGAGGGCATCGGAGATGAAAACTCCTCCGTCTTGCTTGATCCGGAAGGGCTGGATCGCATGGACGCTTTCGTCAACGATCTCAAAAACCAGGGCATCTACGTCGGCTGGTCGCACATTTTCGGGCACCGGCTGCGGCCGGGAGATCGTAGCCGTGTGCTCGCCTATGACGAGGTCGTGGATATGGAACGGGTAGGCTATCTCGACAACTCCACCTACGGGCTGGTCATGTTTGCGCCGGACTTGCAGGACCTGAGCATTGATCTGACCGTCAATATGCTCCTGCATCGAAATCCCTATACCGGCCTCACCTACGCGGAGGAACCGGCCCTTGCCTTTGTCGAATTCCATAACGAAGACAACATCTTTTTTCCTTCCACACACATTGCCGTCATGAACGCGCCGACCTACAAAAAGCTGTTCTGCGAGCAGTTTTCCGACTGGTTGCTGGAAAAGTATGGCTCGGAACAGGGACTGGCGGACGCATGGGGGCCGCGTGCGCTGAATGCATACCCTGAGTTTCAGCAAAACGAGAGCCTGGCGCAGCGTAACATTTTTCCCATCGCGCACATGGGATATTACAGCCAGGAGGCGCTGGAAAACGCGGAGCGCGAGCGCGGAACAAGGAAGCGCCTGCTCGATACGGCGCTCTTTCTTTTTGAAACGCAGAACCGGTTCTACCAGCGATTTGAAAAGGCTGTTCGCAGCGCCGGGTACAAAGGTCCGCTGGTGGCGTCGTGCTGGCAGGCCGGCTCCGGCATCTCTCATTACTACAACCTGTACTCGGATGCGCTGATCGGAATCATCGACCGGCACAACTACTTCGGCGGAGGGGCAGGAGGGCACCAGCTTGCGCCCGGCAGCGTGAAAACAACGCCCATGCTGGCCCGGCCCGGATCGGGACTCCTGAGCACCGGCTTGCAGGTCGTCGATAGCCGCCCGTTTGTGTTCTCCGAGTGGATGAGCCTGATCCCGAATGAATGGGTAGCCGAGGCCGCTCCTCTGGTTGGGGCTTATGGCATGGGGCTTCAGGGGGGGGATGGCTCCTATTCCTTTGCAACCGATCTGAACCGTTTTTCCGAGACGATCCAGACCCACGGGGTCTACAATGCGACTTCCCCGACGCACATGACGCTCTACCCGGCGCTGGCGCGGATGGTGCATCGCGGCGACGTGCAGGAGGGAGCTGTGGTTTCGGAACGGTTCGTTCACGTCCCTGCGCTGGCGGAAGGCAGGGTCGGCTTTCAGGAGCAGGTGGATCAGGATCTTTCGGCCTATGATTTCAAGTCCTTCGACGGGTTCGTCCCGCAGGAAGTGATCGCGGCCGGCAAAGCGGTGGTGCGTTTTACGGATACGTTCAAACCTACCCCTTCCCCCGACCTGGACCCTTACTGGGACCAGTCCCGCAAGCGCATCACGTCGGAAACGGGACAACTGGCATGGGATTATTCGGAAGGGGGATTTGTCACGATCAATACCGATGGCACAAAAGGGCTTGTCGGCTTCGGCGCGGGACTACCGCACCGGCTCGGCAACGTGATGCTGACCACCGAAACTCCTTTTGCCGTGATCCTGGTCTCCAGTCTGTCGCAGGAAAAAACCATTGATGAAGCGGATCGGCTGCTGGTCACGACCATTGCCCGCGCGCGCAACAGCGGGCAACGCTACAGCGAGGACGGAGCCGAGTTACTGGCAGTGGGGCAGGCGCCCGTGCTGATGGAGCCGGTGGTCGCGGCCTTCACGCTGGCTCGCAAGGAACCGGCTACGGTCCATGTACTCGATCATGCGGGGCGACGCACCGGCGTGTCGTTCCCATACGCAGGCGACCGGCCCCTGCAACTGGACGGACGCACGCACCAAGCCATTTACTATGAGATCGCGTATGAACGGAAGGCTCCGTAAAACGCCTGCTCATCGCAAGGCGCTTATGTTTTGCACATGAACATACCGGCGATGCCGGGGTTAATGGCAGTGCTTGCGCAGGGCCTGTCCGGTCGCTATCCTGTCCGGCGATGAGGCGCTTCCCCTTTCATTAACCGCGGCGTGCAATGCAAGGCTGGCTCTGGGCCGTTCCACCGGACAAATACTCCGCTTTCGTGAAGACGGAAACCTTCGCCATTCGGAGGGTCGGGCGGAAGATGCTGGAAAAGATCCGTCCCGGCGACGTGATCTTTGCCTATCTCTCCGGCCTCAAGGTGATTGCCGGTATGTTTGAAGCCGCCGGGGAAGCCTTCGAGGACACGACACCCCTGGTAGCCGGAGGGCGCTTTCCCCACCGGCTGCGGGTGCGCCCGATCGTCACGCTCTCGGAAGAGTCCTGGGTCCCCTACGAAGCCTATTGCGACAAGCTAGACGTGACGCAGGATTACCCCGACTTTCGCGCCGTGGTGCAGAAGGTCATCCACCCCTTGCCCGGCGTAGACGAGAAAGTGCTGGCGTTTCTGGTGCGGGCGCGGCAGGGCACGGGCACGGCCGTCCGCCGCCTCGACATCACGCAGACGGGCAATGCCAAGCCGCTGACGGAGGCCCTGGGCGACATGACCGAGGGCGGCGCGAAGTCGAAGACCAAGGGCGCTCTGGAGGGTGCGAAGGA
>CBDUBU010000320.1:0-4631 GCA_965365465.1 uncultured Rhodothermaceae bacterium | reverse complement strand
GGCGGGCCGCTCACGCTGACCCCGCCCGGCTATCAGGCAAATGCTTTTGCAAATTCGGACGACCGCAAGCCGTTCGTGCTGGGCCTCGGCTTTTTTACCTACCAATCGGAGTGGAATCGGGAGTGGGGCGTCTCTACGGAACTGGAATGGAAGCCTGCGCCCAACCTGTCGCTCACGCTCAGCCCGGAATTGAACACCACCCTCGAGAACGCGCAGTGGGTCACGGTCGAGGATGATCCGCTGGCCGTTGCAACGTTCGGGCGGCGTTACGTGTTCGGTGAACTGGATCAGGTGACCCTCTCTTCGAGCCTGCGTCTGAACTGGACGTTCTCGCCCCGGCTCAGCCTGCAACTCTACGCCCAGCCGCTCCTGTCTTCGGGCAACTACCGGAATTTCAAGGAACTGGCCCGCGCAAAGAGCTACGACTTCCTGACCTACGGCTCTGCCGGCTCGACGATCTCAAGTGTTGAAGGCTCCTATAGCGCCGACCCGGACGGGTCCGGACCTGCCCCGGAGATCGCTTTCGACGACCCGGACTTCAGCTTCGTCTCGCTGCGCGGCAATGCGGTCCTGCGGTGGGAGTGGCGCCCCGGCTCTACGCTCTATCTCGTCTGGACGCAGCGCCGCTCCGACGAACTGGACTTTGGCGACTTCCAGCTTGACCGCTCAATGAACCGCCTCCTGGATGCCCGTCCGGACAACGTTTTCCTCATCAAGTTCACGTACTGGCTGAATATGTAGCACAGCCGAAACCTGCAAGGGGCAGCCGCTCAGTCCTCGTATAGCGCACGGACTGGAATACTATACCCCTCGCCTTCCAGCACGCCCTCTGGTCCCCGCTGCGTATCGATCTGCGGGAGGTTTTTCCCCTTGCGGATAAACCGGGTAACGGCAGGTTCCGTCTGCTCGATGAGCCAGTATTCACGCAGGGACGGGATCTGGGTATACGCCTCCATTTTCCACCCCCTGTCGTTTCTTTCCGTTGAGTCGCTCAACACCTCTGCCACAATGGTCGGGTTCAACAACGTGCGCTGTTTATCATCGGCAAACGCAGGCTCGCCGCAGTAAAGAACGACATCCGGATAGGCATGGTCGTGGATCGGGTTATCCACGCAAACACGCTGACTCTCTACGACAACCCGGCAACCTGTGCGCGCGGTCAGCGCAGCAGCAATCAGAAAACTGATCCGGTTGTGCCGGAGCGCGCCGCCGGACATGGCGTAAACATGCCCGGCATGGTACTCGAGCTTTACTTCTGAAGCTTCGTCCAGGCGGAGATACTCCTTGAGGGATACTTGCTCCGGCAGTTGCATAGGTGTTCTCTCACCCCGGTTCTACTCCCTGACAAGATACAGATCGGCTGCCTTCAAAATACGGGGCGTTCACTTCCGCTTCGCCGATACGTCCTCCAGGGTATGGATTACCCCATCCGTCTCCTGCTTCTGGTCCGACGCGGAAATCAGGTGGTGGCTCGTGGCATCGCGCAGTTTCTTGGCCGCGCGGATCGGCGCCACATCCATGATGAGGCGCGCGTTGAAATCGTAGGTGAGATAGTTGTACACCCAGTTGAAGAAAACGTCGATGCGGTTACGGAACCCGGCGATCTTGTAGATGTGGATCAGCGCCCACATCATCCAGGCGACGAAACCGGTGAACCGTAACCCCCCGGCAAGCTGCGCTACGGCGGCGTTTCGCCCGATGGTTGCCATCGTGCCGGGATCGTGGTAAACGAACGGCTCCGTAGCCTTGCCCGCCAGGAGCCGCCGCACCTGCTCGGCGGCGTGGTTGCCCTGCTGTATGGCAACGGTGGCAAGCTGCGCGTACATCTCGCCCTTCGGGTCCTCCGCCCCTGACACGTCGCCCACGGCAAAGATTTCGGGGTTGCCGGAGAGGCTCAGGTCGCTGCGGGTCGGAACGCGCTTGCCGCGCCCGAGCGGGATGCCCAGCGTTTCGGCCATTGGATGCGCCCGAACGCCTGCGCTCCAGATCACGGTCTGCGCCGGAATACGTTCGCCCCCTTTCAGGATCACGGCGTTTTCCTCCACCCGTTCTACCGACGCGCCTGTCCGCACCTCGACGCCGCGCTGCTCCAGCGACCGCCGTGCATAATCCCGCAGCGACGGATGGAAGGAAGCCAGCAGATGCGGCAGCGCCTCGATCAGCACGACACGCGCGTTCGCCGTATCGACGTGGCGATAATCGTCGCGGATAACGTGACGGAACAGTTCGGCAAACTGCCCGGCCAGTTCCACACCGGTAGGTCCGCCCCCCACGATCACCACGTTCAGCGACCCTTCCGCCGCTCTGCCGTCCTGCCGCTCGGCCCGCTCGAACCGGCTCAGGACGTAATTGCGGATATGCAGCGCCGCCGGGACGGTTTTCATCGGAAAGGCGTACTCCTCGGCGCCCGGAATGCCGAAATAGTTCGTCATCGAGCCTGCGGCAAGGATAAGGTAGTCATAGGAGAGCGGAGGCCCCTCCTGGAAATGCACTTTCCGCGCTTCCTTGTCGATGGAAACAACCGTACCCAGGTAAAAAGAAATGTTGCGCCGGGTGCGGATCAGGTCGCGGACTGGATGAACGATCTCGTCAGGCTCCAGACCGGCGGTGGCAACCTGGTACAGGAGCGGCTGGAACATGTGGTAATTATTCCGGTCCACAAGCGTGATGTCGGCGGGGGCCTTTGCAAGCGCGCGGGCGGCGTTCAAACCAGCAAAACCGGCCCCGATGACGACCACGCGCGGCCTGCGCGTCTCGGTAGGTTCAGAGGATGCTTGCATAGCGGTAGTTATGTCAGAGAGTGGTTATGTCAGAAAGATCGAAACTCGTATCCTTGCTGTTTTACCCTTTATGGTACGGGCAAGGCGGCTGAAAAGTGTCGCCCCGGCGTAACATGGAAGCGCTATCGATTCCAGAACGTTACGCCGTTTCTACCCTGCCGGGATCACGCTCAACCTGCGAAAAAACCTGATTGCCCGACCACCTGGAATAGTCTCGCCGACAAGCTTCTCCGCGCATGAACCTCCTTTTCCTGATGCTTCTCATTGCCTTCCTTTCTCCGGAGCGCCCTGCTTCCGGAGCCGCCGCCGACTCCGTGGATGCCGGACGGCTCCGCATCTATACGGGAGCGGGGAATCCCGCCTCGCTCGATGAGATCCTTGCGGCCATGCAGGACGCAGAGGTCGTGCTCCTGGGCGAAACCCACGACGACCCGGTGGCGCACGCGCTCCAGTTGCAACTGCTCTCCGGCGCGTGGGCGCGGTATGGAAGCAAGGCAGCATCCGGGGCACAGCGTCCGGTGGCGCTGTCGCTGGAGATGTTTGAACGAGACGTGCAACCTGTTCTGGACGAATACCTGCGCGGGTTGATCACGGAAGCCCATTTCCTGGCCGCCGGCCGCCCCTGGCCGAATTACGAACAGGATTACCGCCCGCTCGTCGAATTTGCACGGGCGCACGGACTGGAGGTGCTGGCGGCGAATGCGCCTCGCCGGTACGTGAACCGCGTCTCGCGCCTGGGGCCGGATGCCTTGCAGGAACCCGGCTTGCGGGCCGGCGCGGCGCTGCCTCCGCTGCCCTATGCTCCGGCCTCCCCGGCCTACCGGGCAAAGTGGGATAGTCTGATGGCGGAGATGGCAGCCGCCCATGCCGCCCCGGCGGCGCCGGATTCCACAGAAGCAGCAAAACAGCGTGATGCGCCGCCGCCCTCTGTCCGGGACACGCTTCATGCGGCACCGGAGACCATGCCTTCGTATCTTCTGGAGGCGCAATCGCTGTGGGATGCCACGATGGCCTACAGTCTGGCGGAACTGCTGATCCGACGCCCGGAGGCGCTGGCGCTGCACATCGCCGGAGGATTTCATGTGGAGCGGAGGTCGGGCATTGCAGACCACCTTGCCCGCTACCGGCCCGGCGTGCGCCTGCTCACCGTAGCCATACGTCCCGCCGAAGACGCAGATACGTTCATCCCGGCCCGGCATACCGGCCTCGGCGACTTCGTCATCCTGACCGAGGCGCGGACTCGTCCTGCGCCGGAACCGGGCCCCTGACACTTGCCTGAACCCTGATACGCATACCGCCCATGAAAACCATGACCGTTGCAGCGAGCATGGCGCTCCTGCTCACCCTGACTTCTTGTGATACGCCGCAAACCATGCAGCCCACGCCCCCGGCTTCTGATGCGCAAAACCTGCTCGACAAGTACACCACCGTCCGCCTGACGACCAGCCTCGCCGCGCTCTCCGAAAAGGAGAAACAGATGATCCCGCTGCTGCTCGAGGCGGCAGACATCATGAACAGCATCTTCTGGACCGAAGCCTACGGCAAGCAGGATTCCCTGATGACTGTCCTTTCCGACCCTGCCCTCAAACGCTTCGTGGAAATCAACTACGGCCCCTGGGACCGGCTCGATAGCAACCGCCCGTTCATCGAGGGCGTCGGACCCAAGCCCGCAGGCGCCAATTTCTACCCGGCGGACATGGCAAAGGAGGAGTTCGAGCGCGCCGCAGCGGAAAACCCCGATCTGCGCAGCCTATACACGATGGTGCGCCGCGATGACGCGGGTAAACTCGTCGCCATTCCCTACCACACGTTCTTCAGCGAGGCGGTGCAGGCGGCGGCGCAGAAACTCCG
>CBDUBU010000319.1:0-4635 GCA_965365465.1 uncultured Rhodothermaceae bacterium | reverse complement strand
TCACTCGCCGTAAACCAGCCCCGGCGCCGCCCGAAGCGCGTGGGGTTCGCAGGCGGTGAACTGCTGCGTCACGAAAAGGGTGGCGTTGTCGCCGAGGGCCGCGCCGATGGCGCTGGAACGGTAGATCGGGCTGAGCAGGTTTTCCCGGTGCGAAGCGCTCTCCATCCAGCCCTGCACCGCCTGCTCCACCATCTCATCCTCCGACTTCCACTCGAACGAATAGTTCTTTTCTCCGGAAGCCGTAGTGCGCACCTGATAGGCGCTGTAGCGGTGGGTCAGGAACAGGTTCTCCCCGACGCCTTCGATAAGCTGCCGGCCCACCTGCACCTGGCAGGCCACGCCTGACTGCTGCGCCCGTTCCATTGCATCGCGGCCCCTGGGGTCGATATGGTCGAAAAACCCGTGGTCGGCCATGTCGCGGCTGTGGGCGCGGGCCAGGACGGCCAGTTCGTCGGCCCATGCCGTGGGGGCCAGGCCGTGGTCTGCCCGCACCTCGTTGACGCGCTGCTGGAGGGCCTGTTCGAGCGCCGCGATATCAAGGCCCGGCGCTTTTTTCATTGCGCCGGAAGGCCAGGGGGCCGGCGCGAACAGGGCTTGCAGCGCGTCGGCTCTGGAAAACGGGAAGGGAGATGCCTGAAACCCATGCCGGGCGGGACCGCTTCCGGCGGCGCAGCCGGCCAGCAGCAGAACGAGAGAAAAGAGCAGGAGCGCGCGCCCGATGGGCGTGTTGCCTGGTCTGAGCAACCTGGAAGTACGCATCGTCTTACCCTCCCTGTTCGGCTGCAATCATCGTTCTGTGACGACTGCAACCTGCGCCTCCAGCGGGGCGTTTGCGCTTGACGAAATGACGCATCAATTTGTGCGCCGCAAAATTCATGGTTCGGGCAGCGTCATCATTAAATTATTTACATCTTGCATCAGACGCGCATTTCGGGCTTTCTACACGACCCGTGTTGTAAAACATATTGATTTGTTAATCTACTGCTATGTATCGTCCAAAGCAGAGAAAAGTTCAATCCGGGAAGTGTCAATTTTCTGTGGGGTCATGCCGAACAAAGGGAAGCTATGCCATGAGCCGCGCAGGGCTTGCAAAGAGGCGGCTTTGTCCGGTACCTTGATCGCGCCCTTTTTCTCGGTTACACCGCAGTCTCTTTCAAAATGAAAAGAGTGATGAGAGGCCTGATGCTGCAGGCAGTTGCATGGGCAGTGCTGTGCCTCGCCTCTGGTTCGTGCAAGCCGCTGGAGGAAAGCCGGAGCGCCGCGCCGCCGCGCCCCAACATCGTGCTGATCCTGGCAGACGACATGGGCTTTTCCGACATCGGCGCTTATGGAGGCGAGATCCATACGCCCCACCTCGACGCCCTCGCCGAATCCGGTCTCCGCTTCACCCAGTTCTACAATACGGCCCGGTGTACGCCTTCGCGGGCTTCGCTCCTGACCGGCCTCTACCCGCATCAGGCCGGCCTCGGATACAATCCGGACAGCCTGGCCCTGCCTATCCGGGAGACGTTCAACAACGCGGCCTATCAGGACCATCTCGCATACGAGACGCCCACGATGGCGGAGGTGTTGCGGGAAGCGGGCTATGCTGCCTATATGACAGGCAAGTGGCACCTGGGCTATGACCGCCCCCAGTGGCCGGTAGACCGAGGCTTCGACCGGTCGTTTTCCACCATCGAGGGGGCCTATAATTATTACGGCTACGGCATTCAGATGCTGCGCCAGATCCGCGAGCCCCAGATGGCGCTGGACGGCAGGCCGTTCACGCCGCCGCGCGAGGGGTTCTACACGACGGATGCCTACACGAATTACGCCGTTCAATTCATCCGCGAGCACGACGGGGCAAGGCCGTTTTTTCTCTACGTGGCCTACAACGCGCCGCACTGGCCCCTGCAAGCGCCGGAAGAAGACATTGCAAAGTACAGGGGCGCGTACGCGAAGGGCTGGGATGAGATCCGCCGGGCGCGTTACGAACGCCTGGCAGCGATGGGCCTGATCGACCCGGCCTGGGAGCCGGCGCCACGCCCGGAACAGGTCCCTGCCTGGAACACGCTGCCGGAGGCGGAGCAGGCGCAATGGGACCACGAGATGGCCGTCTATGCTGCCCAGGTCGAGCGGATGGATGCCGGCATCGGGCGGCTGCTCGACGCGCTCGGCGAGAAGGGGGTCGAGGAGAACACCCTGATCGTCTTTCTCTCGGACAACGGGGGCGCGGCGGAGGACCCCAACGGCAGCCTGGCAGGAGCCGTGCTGGGAACGCGGGACTCGTTTGAGGGCTACGGCCTGCGGGGGGCGCACGTCAGTTGCGCTCCGTTCCGCCTGACAAAGAAGTATATCCACGAAGGCGGCATTGCCACGCCGTTCATCGTCCGGTGGCCCGCACGCATTGCGGGGGGCGGCGTGCGCCGGCAAACGGCCCACCTGATCGACGTGATGCCGACTTTCCTCGAAGCGGCGGGCGCGGCTTTTCCGGAAACCAGGAACGGAGCGGCCGTCACAGCGCTTGAGGGCGTGAGCCTGATGCCGGCCTTTGCAGGAAAAGAACTGCCGGAACGCTCGATTTTCTGGGAGCACGAGGGCAACCGGGGCGTGCGCGAGGGGAAATGGAAGCTGGTTTCCCGCTACCGGGGGCCGTGGGAGCTTTACGACATGGCGGCAGACAGAACGGAACTGCACGACCTTTCCGCTGCCGAGCCGGAGCGGCTGGGGCAGATGGCCGCGCGTTACGAGCGCTGGGCGGAACAGGTCGGCGCCCGTCCCTGGGAGTTGATCGAGCAAGCAAAAAAGTAAACGAGCAGAGCGACTGACGACAGTAAAATACCTACCCTTTATGATTACACGCCGCACCTTCATGGAGCGCCTCGCGCTGGCCGGATGCCTCGGCCCGGCGCTGCCCGCTTTCACGCGCAACGCGCCGCCCGCGCCTGCCCGCGCGATCACCCACCTGCCGGGCCATCACTGGTTCGGCTACTATGACAAGCTTCAGTTCTCCCCGGACAATCGGTGCGTGCTCGGCATGGAGACGATGTTTGAAGGCCGCACGCCCACGGCGGAGGACGTGCTGGGCGTGGGCATGGTCGATACCGGGATGGGCGACCGCTGGATCGAGTTCGGCGTGAGCCGGGCCTGGGGCTGGCAGCAGGGCTGCATGTTGCAATGGCGGCCGCCCGATGCCTGGGAAGCGCTCTGGAACGACCGTGAGGATACGCCCCAGGGGGCGCGGTTCGTGACGCGGATCCTCGACGTGAAGACCGGGGCGCAGCGCACGCTTCCAAAACCGGTCTACGCCCTCAGTCCGGACGGGCGCCGGGCCGTCGGCGCGGACTTTGCCCGCATCCAGCGGCTCCGCCCCGGCTACGGCTACCAGGGCGTCGAGGATGCCTATGCCGATGTGCTTGCCCCTGCCGACTCCGGCATCTACCGGATGGACCTTGACACCGGCGAGCACGAACTGATCGTTTCCATTGCCGACCTGGCCGCCATTCCGTTCGAGGGCGGCGGCTTCGCGGAGGCTACCCATTACGTCAACCACCTGCTCGTCAGCCCTGACGGCGAGCGGTTCATCTTTCTGCACCGGTGGCGGCCCAGGCCCGGCAGCGAGGCGGCGGAGCGCTACAAGAACGTGGGCGGTTTCGGCACGCGGATGTTTACCGCCGGGATGGACGGCAGCGATCTTTACGTGCTCGACCCTTCCGGCTTCACGTCGCATTTCATCTGGGACGACCCCCGCCATGTGACGGCCTGGACCCGGCCCGAAGGCAAACCCCACGGCTTTTACCGGTTCACCGACCGTACGGACGAGGTCGCGCCGGTCGGCGCGGGCATGATGGCGGAGAACGGGCACAACACCTACCTGCCCGGCACGGGCAACGCCTGGATTCTCAACGACACCTACCCCAGCCGCGACGAACGCCTCCAGACGCTCTACCTCTACCACGAGCCGACAGACCGCAAGGTGGTGCTGGGGCGCTTCCACGAGCCGCCGGAGTACGCCGGGGAGTGGCGCGTAGACCTGCACCCCCGCGCCAGCCGCGACGGCGCGAAGGTCTGCATCGACTCGACCCACGGCGGCGACGGGCGGCAGATGTACCTGCTCGATGTCAGCGAGGTCGTGGGTTGAGGCGCAAGGCAGGACCTCGCTCCCCTGCGGTTTTCTTCCGGCCCGCCCGCCCCCTTCTCAGGCGGCGCGGGCGTGCTCGCCTTCGTAATAGCGGCGGCACTCGGCTTCGCGGCCGCGCACGATCCGCTTGCCTTTCAGGTCGCCGCGCGTCTCGGTGACGACGGTACACTGGTTTTCGCGTCCGTCCTTCTCGAAATAGACGACGACCCAGTCGCCGACCTTGCCGAACTGGTGGGCGCGGGCCGTGTTGGAGAACAGCACGGAAAAGGACCACGCCTCCCGGCGCAGGTGCAGCAGGGGCAGCCAGGCTTCGCCGGAGGGGTTGAAACGGCGCGGCGCGATCCGTTCGAGCTCGCCGCGCTGGCTTTTGTAGCGGTAGAGGCGGTCCAGGTAGAGCAGCGTCCCCACCGTGGGCTGCGCCGTGTGGCCCGGCTCGGCGGCGCGGGCCGCCTCCCGGCGCAGGCGCTGCACGCGGCGGCGCATCGCCCGGCCAAGCATCACGTTCAACTGGTCGC
>CBDUBU010000318.1:0-4642 GCA_965365465.1 uncultured Rhodothermaceae bacterium | reverse complement strand
CCGCCATTTGTGCAAGCAAATGCCGGGTTACGTCGTAGCCGGTGACGGCGAGCCGCTCCTCCTGTCCTTCCAAGTCATGGCCGATTCGTGTATGGTATTCCTCCCGGAAAGCGTCCGTCTCGGGCGCGGCAGGGTCCAGATAGAAATCGTTGGTATACACCGTAGCATACTTGCTAGCCGTCGTCTTGACGGGGAGGTCATGCCATTCCGCATTGCCGAGCACGCGCACATCGGCGCCCATAGCTTCCAGGCTTTCCAGCGCCTCTCGCGCCAGCCGGGGCGCGTCGCTGCCGGCAAGCGGCATATAGACGGCCTCTACGCCGGAGAGTTGTTCCGCGCCCACTTCCTCCTCCAGGCGCGCCCAGCCACGGGAACTGTTCAGCAGCGTATAAAAAGGCGCCTCCAGACCCATTTTCATCAGTTCGTCCTGAAACCCTTCCGCCATGCGCTCGCTGATGCTGTAGTTGTCGCGTTCCGCGATGACGCCGAGGTCCTGAAGGCCGAGGTTATCCACGGCGAAGCGCGCCATAAGCCGCCCGCGCCGGGTGATGGTGGGGTTTGCCTGGAACACATAGCGCCGGTCACGGGATACGTCCTCATCCGTCGCCATCGGCGCAATCAGCACCATGCCGGCCGCTTCGGCAGCGGCGGCGGCGGCGCGGGCTTCGTCGCTGTAGAGCGGCCCGATCACAACCTGTGCTTCCTGCTCGACGAGTTCGTTGACGGCAGCCCGTGTCGATCCGGCGGTTCCTTTCGTGTCGCGGAAAACCATGCGCACCGGCCGGTTGGTTGCCGCGTTGTGGTCCTCGACCGCGATCCGGATTCCCGTAAAGAGCGCCTGGGTGAGGCGAACGTCCTGGTCGCGCATCGGCAACGCGATCCCCAGGGTGATGATCTGCGCTTCCGCTGTCCCGTGCGCGAGCCGTTCCTGCGCAAACGTGAGCGGTCGCTTCGCCTCGTCCAGATAGCTGCTGGAAGGATAGATGCGGATAAAGTCGGAGAGCAGATCGGCGGCTTCCTGATACTGTCCGTTGCGGTACAACGATTTGCCTGCCATCAGCATGGCCGCTGTGGTTTTGAGATTGCGGGCGTAAGCGCCATAGACAAGCCGGAAACGGCGGTAAGCCATGCCGAAGTCGTTTTCCTGAAATGCCTGCATCCCCTGGTTGAAAGCTGTTTCCGCGTCCTCGACCCGTGGGATCAGCCCGTCGGGTGTCTGCGCTGAAGTGGTGCGGACAGGCAGGAATGCCAGGGAAACGATCAGGCCGCACAGGAGCAAGGCCCGACGGCAGGGGTGGGGTTTTTGCATATCAGAGACGGGGAGGAACGATCAGGCTGAGGTGGGAAGACAATCTTCAAGCCTTCAAAGCAAAGAGCGCAAAAAAGATTCGTTGTTTATCCGGCCGCTATGTTTCCGACCGGCGCGGCAGGAAGTTGTTTTTGAGAAACGGGGCGGGCAAAGCAAACGGCTTGCCGGAGATCCGTCACTCGCGCCTCAGCAGCGCCCGCGCGGTTTCCTCCGGCGCCTGGAAGACCGTGCCGTGCCGGATGCCTTCGGGCATGACGAGTTGATCCGTCAGATCCGTCCAGCGCTTCAAGTCTTCCGACACGAGCAATCCGTAACGGCCTTCACGATACCGGTCGAAGTACAGATGCCACCGGTTTCCGATCTTCACCGCCGTGGGTCCTTCGGCCCAGTAGTCGCCGGTGATGGGGGCGGTCGGCTCGCCGTACGGGCCTTCCGCCCGGCTGCTGAAGGCAAGCCGGATGTTCTTTTGGGGTGTAAAGGGCTGATTTGTTTCGTCTTTCAGAAACATGACGTACCGTTCGTCTTCCTGGATCAGGAAGGCATCGATCACATTGAAGCCGTGTTCGTAAAAAAGAGCGGTTTCGCTGAACGTCTGGAAGTCGCGCGTCGTAACATAGTACATCCGGTGATTCCAGCCCGGCCTGCCCTCCTGTGCATCCTGGCCGTCGGTTTCGGGAAACCTGCCGGGGATGGTCGTGGCCCAGAAGATCAGGTACTGCCCGGCAGCCCGGTCGTAAAAAAGCTCCGGCGCCCAGGCATTGCGGGCGTCCTTCTCGTGCTCCATGACCGGAATGTACTTCTGGTCGGACCAGTGGATCAGGTCTCTGGAGTTTGCATAGCCGATGCCCTTTTCGTTCCAGCTTACGGTCCAGACCATGTGGTACAGGCTGTCCGGGCCGCGCACGATGGAGGGGTCCCGCATGAGCTTGTCCTTGCCGACGGCAGGAGCCAGAAAGGGCCTGTCCTGATTTAGCGCACGCCAGTGCAACCCATCCGGGCTGTAGGCCAGGTGCAGGCCATCCTCGCCGTTGCCCTTGAAGTAGGAAAAGAGCAGGTGGGTTGTGTCGGAGGCGCTCACCTGCTGGGCCTGCACCCTTGCCGGAGGCGCCGCCAAAATCATCAGGATCAGGAAAAGCCAGGTTGTTTTAATCATTTTGCATTCTTATTGAGGTAGACGCTCCCCGCGCCGGACATTCCTGCTTCTGGAAGTTACGCAGGGGGTTTTTCTCTGCCGCTGTCTTCCGTTGCCTGCATCTAAAAAGAATATATGCCTATGTTGCCTTCCCGTATAGAACTGCCGCTGCCGGTGCGGTTGCTGAATGCCGCAGGACGGCTGCTCCGTGCAGCGGGATTTTCTTTTGTTCATTTCGACGAGGAAGCACTCTGTAGAGCGGCGATGCGCATGACGGGATTGCATGACTTTGGAGATGCATATTTCCGGTCAGGGCTGCGTGCGCTCGTGGAAGCTGCAAACAGCACGATCCTGCATCCGGCAGGGCATGTTCTGTTTTTCCGCTTCGTGGTCTATAACCTGATGAACCGGTTGCTTTTCGTGGAAGCGCGGAAGCGAGCGCCGGAGCGCTTTGAAAGCAGGCTTCTGCCTCCGCTGATCGTGCTGGGGCTTCCGCGAACCGGCACCACCTACATCCATCGGCTTCTGGCCCTGGACCCGGCGCGGCGCGGCGTTCCGCTATGGCAGATGCTGCCGATCTACATTCCGGGAGGGCCTTCCGAACGACAGCGGCAACGACGACGGCTGGAGTGTGCGCTCCGGGCGCGTCAGTGGCTCATGCCCGGCCTTGACGGGAAGCACTACGTCCGGGCTGACTCGCCGGAGGAGTGCCTCTGGATGCTCGGGCTGACCTTTGAAAGTTCGCTGTTCTGGGTCATGGCTCCCATTTACGGCTACATGGAATGGTATATGGAGCAGGAACGGCGGCAAAAATACGCCGAATACGGGCTGATGCTGCGCCTGCTTCAGAGCGAGGACCCGGAACGCGCCCTGACGCTCAAAGCGCCTGAACATACGGACTCCTTGCAGGAAATCCTGGAAGCCGTGCCGGAGGCCCGGATCGTGCAAACGCATAGAGATCCGGTGGAGGCGTGCAGCAGCCTCAACAGCTTGCTTTACACGACGCACGCCGCTGTCGCAGCGGAGGTGGACGTATCCAGGATGGCTGAGACGAATGCGCGCAGCCTGGAAATCACCATTGTACGCAACCTTGCGGCGCGAGCGGCGCACCCCGGCTGCGTCTGCGACGTCTGGTATGACGCTCTTACCTCGGACCCCGTTGGCGTGGTGAGAAGGATCTACACCCATTTCGGGATGGCGTTCTCCACAGCGTTTGAAGCCCGGTTGCGCGAATACGTTCTTACCCATCCCAAAGGCCGCCACGGCGCGCACAACTACCATGCTTCGGAGTTTGGACAGTCGGAAGCGGAACTGGCGCGGCGTTTTGCCTCGTACCGGGACCAGTTCGGTTTCTCCGTTTGAGCAGCATCCTGCACGCGGAGGCTCTGGCCGCAGAGGCATCTACTCCCACTCGATGGTGGCAGGGGGTTTGGAGCTAATGTCGTAGACCGTCCGGTTGATCCCGCGAATTTCGTTGACGATCCGGTTGGAGACCCGCGCCAGGAAGTCGTAGGGCAGGGGGGCCCAGTCGGCGGTCATGCCGTCCACGCTGGTGACGGCGCGCAGGGCGCAGACGTTTTCATACGTGCGCTCGTCGCCCATGACGCCGACCGTCTGCACCGGCAGAAGCACGGCAAAGGCCTGCCAGACCTCATCGTAGAGTCCGCTTTGCTTGAGTTCCTCGATGAAGATGGCGTCGGCCTCCCGCAGCAGGTCGAGTTCCTTCCGGGTGATGGGACCGATCACGCGGATCGCAAGGCCGGGGCCGGGGAAGGGGTGGCGCCCGACGATCACCTCCGGCACGCCGAGCAGCCGCCCGATGGCGCGCACCTCGTCCTTGAACAACTCACGGAATGGCTCCAGAATCTCGAAATTGAGCTTCTCCGGCAGCCCGCCGACGTTGTGGTGGCTCTTGATGGTGGCCGAAGGGCCTTTGAACGAAACGCTCTCGATAACGTCCGGGTAGAGGGTGCCCTGGGCCAGAAAGGCGGGCTTCCGTCCGATCTCGTCGGTTACGTGCGCT
This sequence comes from uncultured Rhodothermaceae bacterium, assembly GCA_965365465.1. Classification (GTDB taxonomy): domain Bacteria; phylum Bacteroidota; class Rhodothermia; order Rhodothermales; family DASSAV01; genus CBDUBU01. The sequence goes on along the minus strand of CBDUBU010000318.1, from coordinate 178 downwards.
GTCGCCTGCTCGAACACTTCGACGAAGGTGGCCCCGATGATCTTACGCTTGCGCTCCGGATCGGAGACGCCTGCCAGCCGGTCCAGGAACAGGTCGGAGGCATCGACGGCTTCGAGCCGGATGTGGTAGTGATCGCGGAAGGTTTGCTGCACCTGCTCCCACTCGCCCTTGCGGAGCA
>CBDUBU010000317.1:0-4672 GCA_965365465.1 uncultured Rhodothermaceae bacterium | reverse complement strand
CGCCCCTGCCTGAGCCGTCAGCGCGCGGTCGTAGCGGTCAAACACGTACCAGTCGCCCCCTGCGTGGAAATAATCCAGGCGAAGGCCGACGTTGGCGACCATACCCTGAAATTCGAGCTTGCTCTGCGTGTAGAGCGCGCCCTGCTGCGGCGCCCGGTCCCATTGGTACTGCGGGTTGGCGTGGTGCGGGTGGGCGGGGTCTAATTCGCCATAGCGCGTGTTGTAATCGCTGTAGATAAAGTCGAGGCCCGACTTGACCTGCCAGAAGCGGTTGATCTGGCTCGTAAGGTCGAAACTGCCGTTCCAGCGCATCACGCTGGAGGTGTCGCGGGCGCTGAACCAGTGACCGCCGGTGCGCATCCCGGTGCCCAGGATGTCGTAGTCATCGCGCCACTCCCAGCCAAACGGCTCTTCGTTCATCTTGATTGGCCCGACTTCTTTCTGCACCGTATAGTCGCGCTCGCGGGTCACGAACGTATTATAGTCGGTCGTCAACCGCTGCAACTGCACTTCGTAGAACGTATTGGAGCTGAGCGTGTGCGTGAACTGCGCGCCAACCAGGGTGTTGGTAACGTCCATCGGGTTGCGTACGTGCGTCGCAAACAAGTAGTCACGTCCGAGGTCATTCACCAGATACGGCTGGATGTTGTCCCAAGGGTAGTACGGCATGGTCCCGGTATACATATCAGGGTGTCCCTGCTCGTTGGTATTGATCCCCATTTGCTTGGCCCAGAGACCCTGGAGCACCAGCTTCATACCGGGAGCCACGTCGGAGGTCAACTTGCCCTGCCAGGTGCGCTCGTCGTAGCTGTCCCGGACGAGCGGCACGATGTACATCGTCTGCGTCTGGCGGTAGGACGTGGTAAAGCGGAGATCGCCGAGGAACTTGCTGATGCCCGGAACCGGGCCGCCGATGGTGCCGTCGATCTCGTAGTCCGGGCTTTCGATCTCGAAATTCTTCCGGGTGTACCATTTGAACGCCTCCTCCATCTGGGCCGGGGTGGCGTCGTTGGTCGGATCATTGTCCGTGTTCAACCGGAAGGCATTTGCCTTTCCGTTCCAGCCCTCGAATTCAGGATACTGCCTGATCTTGTATTCATCCCAGGCGCCGCTTTTGGTGCCTGTCATCGCTACTTCGTCATCGAAGAAAGGCCGCATCCAGTAGGCATTCGGTGAACTCGGAAGTTTCACCTCATTGCCTTCGAGGTCATAACCGGAGAAATTCTTCTGGCTGGGCGGGCTGTAGCGCACGATGACGTCTGCCGAATAACGGGTGCGCGAGCCTTCCTTTGTCACTACGTTCACCAGACCGGCGCGCACGTTGCCGTACTCGGCGTTAAAGCCGCCCGTCTGCACCTGCACTTCATCGACCGCCGTGTAGCTGATGCCGGTGAAAGGCGTGTTGTTACGACCGCTGCTCAGGGACAAACCATCCACCAGGAACGCGACCTGGTCGCCGCCGGCGCCGCGAATCGTCAAACCGCGTTCAAAACCGGCCTGCAAACCGACCACCTGCGCCACATCGGTCACCGGCAGGTTTTCGATTTCTTCGGCGCTCAGGTTTGCCACGCTGGCGGAAACGTCGCGTTGCACCACCGGGCGAACGGCGGACACGACCACCTCGTCAAGCCCGACCGTCTCTTCCTGCAACTGGAAGTTCACTTCCGCCGTCAGGTCGATGTTGACGCGAACTCCTTCCTGCACCTGCGGGGTGTACCCGATAAAGGAAGCGCGGAGGTCATAGGTGCCCGGACGCACGTTCAGGATGTTGTAGTATCCATCCACATCTGTGATAGCGCCCTGCGTGGTCCCTTCAATCGCCACGTTGACGCCCGGAAGCGGATCTCCGCTTCCCAGATCTACGACCCGACCGGCTATCTTGCCCGTCTGGGCAAGCGCCGCCGTCGTCGGCAGCAGGAAAGCTAGCAGCAATAGTAGCTTTGCTGTTCTCATGAGTTGGCCCTCTCATTCGTTAACTGATGTACCGTAACTGGAACTCCTTGCTCTGTCAGGTCACGTGCTTCCGTTCCAATAGAAGCGCTTACAATATTCGACTTAACCCCTCTGAAAACTTTACAGAAAAATGATTACAGATAAACGAAAAAGCAAGAAAGGACGAATTTTTGCCCTTTTCCTGCTTATGCAAGATCACGTCAAAAAAGCTTCCTTCGTCCAGCTTCCGCCATCTCCGAAACAAGCGCACAGAGCCGGCTTCTGGGAATGTGCCAGAATAGTGACTGGCCGGTCACAAGTCAATGGGCGCAACCCTGCATCGCCGGCTCCTCGCTCAAAAAAGAGGCGGCTGTGTAGGGAGCAAACAAGGTTTCTTACTTCGAGGTCGGCGTCACATCGACCATGCCGGCTGCCCACTCGATCCCGCCCAGGACGTGCTGCAGGAACTCAGGCTCGACGAAACTCGCTTCCGTGTGCCCAAGCCCGGTGTACCAGGCCCGCCCACCATTATACTCGTGAAACCAGGCAATCGGGTGGTCGCCGCTCATCTCGCCGCCCTTGTAGCTTTTTTCGTCCAACGAAGCCAGAACCTTCACCTTGCCGCGCGGGTTGTCGCGGTAGTTGTACCATTCATCCCACCGTTTCCATTGTTCGGGCAGGTGGCGGGTCGAAGGATGCGTCCGGTCCTCCACATTAATGACCGCATCCTGCTGCTCCGGATGGCTTTTGAAGTATCCTCCTACCAGTTCGCCGAACCAGGGCCATTCATATTCGGTGTCGGCGGCGGCGTGTATGCCTACGAATCCTCCGCCATTTTTGTACCAGCGCTCAAAGGCCCCCTGCTGGGCAGGATTGAAGATATCGCCTGTGGTGCTGAGGAAAATGATGGCCTTGTACCGGGAAAGCATACCGTCGTCAAAAACAGAGGCATCCTCGGTGGCATCCACGGCGAACCCGTGGGCATCGCCCAGGCGCCAGATTGCCGCGATGCCGTCAGGAATGGAAGAATGCCTGAACCCTGCGGTCTTGGAAAACACCAGCACGCGGAAACGCGGCTCTTTCCTTTCATTCTGCGCGTGTGTTTGGGGAGCAAGCATGGCAGTAAAGAGCAAAACACATAAGAGGGAGGCTATCACCGAAGCGCTTTTGCCTGAGAGAGGATTCATGATACCGGCCTTTTCTAAGGATATTGATGCGGCATTTGAACAGCAATTCTACGACACGCACAGCGCCATGTAAAGCCCCGCTGCGCTCCCCTGCTTTCAATCCGTCGAAAATTTGGAACGGAGGGGCTGGATATTGAAGATTTGCGAGAAATGCATAACGATAAAGGCTGCGGATTTCAAATGAAATGCATATCGTTTATCATATTGCATCCTGGTTAAGACCGTTTGCCCTACTTTCCTGCCCGAAAAGCGCTTTTTACCGGCGCATAACACACCAGCCATGATCCGCACTATCCTTTTTTATGGTTTCATTACCCTTGTGGCGAGTCTGACGCTCACCGGAACGCTGATGGCCCAGGGTTCCGCGCCGTACGAAGCCCGTTGGGAGTCGCTGGACAAGCGCCCAACACCCGCCTGGTATGACGACGCCAAGTTCGGCATCTTCATTCACTGGGGCACGTATTCCGTTCCGGCGTTTGCTCCTGCCGGCGCCGATGACATCTATACGAAATATGCGGAGTGGTACTGGAAGCGCCTGGCTGATGAAAACCAGAAGGGCCATGATGCCTTCCAGTCCTTTCACAATCATGTTTATGGCAGCGACGTGAAGTACCAGGACTTCGCTTCCATGTTCAAGGCAGAACTCTTCGATCCCGCGCAATGGGCCGACATCCTGAAAAACTCAGGCGCTAAATACGTGGTCCTGACCTCGAAGCATCACGAGGGGTTTACGCTGTGGCCGAGCAAGTACAGCTGGAACTGGAACGCCATGGACATTGGCCCGCACCGCGATCTTGCAGGGGATCTGACGCAGGCGGTTCGCGAGAAGGGGCTTAAAATGGGGTTCTACTACTCCTTGTACGAGTGGTTTAACCCTCAGTACAACACCGACTTGCAGGGCTACATCAACGAGCATATGTGGCCGCAGTTGAAGGAACTCGTAACGGCCTATGAACCCGATGTCGTCTGGACGGATGGCGAATGGGACCATGAAAGCGATGTCTGGGGCAGCGAACAGTTTCTGGCCTGGCTGTACAACGAGTCGCCCGTTCGGGACCGGGTCGCGGTGAACGATCGATGGGGGAAAGAAACGCGCAGCAAGCATGGCGGCTATTACACGACGGAATACGCCGTCGTGCATGACGGGCAGGGAATAGATGAAGCAGCCGCGCTGCACAAATGGGAGGAATGCCGGGGCATCGGAGGCTCATTTGGGTACAACCGGGCAGAGAGCCTTTCCAATTATGCTACCTCCGAAGACCTCGTCCACCTGCTGGTCGATATCGTCAGCCGGGGCGGCAACCTGCTCCTGAACATCGGCCCCACGGCAGATGGGCGCATTCCCGTCATCATGCAGCAGCGGCTCTCCGACATGGGGGAATGGCTCAAGGTTAACGGAGAAGCGATTTACGGAACGCAGCCGTGGCGAGGCGCCCCGGATCAGAAAGAGGTGCGCTTCACCAGAAAAGGGGATGCGCTCTACGCGGTTGCCCTGTCATGGCCGGGCCGCGAACGCCGACCTGCACGCGGTGGTGGAATGGCGCGCCCACCCG
>CBDUBU010000316.1:0-4686 GCA_965365465.1 uncultured Rhodothermaceae bacterium | reverse complement strand
TGCAAAAGGCCCGTGCCCTGCAACCGCCGACGGAACGGGAACAGCTCTTTGTGGCTGCAGCGGAGGCATTCTTCCTCGAACCGGATGCGCCCGACTACTGGCAGCGAATCCGCCGGTGGGAACAGGCGATGGAAAAGGTGTATGCCGCCTTCCCGGAGGATCCGGAAGCGGCGTCCTTCTACGCGCTGGCCCACCTGGCCACCGCGCCTTCCGACAGGATCTCGCGGGCGCATTCCGACCGGGCCGCCGAAATTATCCTCCATGTGTACGAGCAGAATCCGAACCATCCGGGCGCCATGCACTACCTCGTTCACGCCAACGACGTGCCGGGGCGCGAGCGCGAATCGCTGGAAATCATTCGGAAATACGAGACTGCCGCTCCGCGCAACCCCCACGCGCTCCACATGCCAACCCACATTTATACGCGCCTCGGAGACTGGGACGGCGTGATCAGGGGAAACCTGCGGGCGGCGGAGGCAGCTCTGGAGCATCCTGCGGGAGACCAGGGAGAATTCGTCTGGGATGAGTTCCCCCACGCGATCGAGTATCTCGTTTATGCCTATCTCCAGAAAGGCAAGGACGATGAAGCCGCTGCCCAGTTGAAGCGGCTGCAGGCAACGGCCTCGCTGGAACCCACCTTCAAGACGGCCTTTCATCTGGCATCTACGCAGTCCCGCTATGCACTCGAACGGCGCGACTGGAACGAGGCGGCGCTGCTCGTTCCCCGCGAGCCTGCGACCCTCGACTGGGATCGTTTCAGTTGGCCGGAGGCAATCGTGCAGTTTGCACAGGGCCTGGGCGTAGCGCACCTGGGAAAACTCGGTGAGGCGAGGGCAGCCGTCCGGCGTCTGGATGAACTTGAAGCGGCGACCCGCACGGCAGGGGAGGACCTGTTTGCCCGGAACATCAGGGTGTTGCGCCTCGAACTGAGCGCCTGGATCGCCCATGTGGAAGGAGAGGAAGAAGCCGGTCTCGCCCTGATGCGAGAGGCTGCCGAACTGGAAACGGCAACGCCGAAGCACGCCGTGACGCCGGGACCCACGATCCCGGCCTACGAGCTTCTGGGTGATCTTCTCATGGAGCGCCGGCAGCCGGCGGAAGCGCTTGCGGCATATAACCGCTCCATAGAGCTTTATCCGAAGCGTTTCAACAGCCTCCTGGGGGCCGCCCGGGCGGCCCACGCGCTGGGCGAAGAATCCGTGGCGGGCGCCTTTTACCAGAAGCTTCTCGAAGGCGCCGACGGCGGGACGCGGCAGCCTGCCCTGCAGGAGGCGCAGGACAGGAAAGGACGCTGATAGCACACGATAGAATATTTTCCTTTCCGTTGAAGATAGGGGGCGGGTTTGATAGATTGCTGCCGGAGTCATTCCAGACTTTTGCATACACCCGGCCTGACGAAAAGGAAAACATCATGCGGTCACGGATTATCACCTGCCTGTTTCTGGCAATCGGCCTGAGCGCCTGTGCAAGCGACGCGCCGGACGACCACGCGCCCGCAGCGGATGCCGGCTATGATCTCGAACCCCTGTGGGTGCGCGTCGGCGACAGCGAAGGCGCCATCGATCAGGAAAACTAAATAGCTGCGGTAGAGGCTGCCGAGTTCTCCCCGGACGGGCAGTTCATCGCCACCGCCGCCAAGCATGGCGGCGATGTGCGTCTGTACACGGTGGACGGCGAGGAAGTATGGCAGCGTTTTCACGAGAACGAACCGAATGACGAGGTAGAGGTCATCACGTGGACCAGGGACGGCCGGTATGTGCTCTCCGCCGGAGAGGACTACCACGTGCGCGTCTGGCGGGCTGAAGACGGCGCGCCCGTGCGGACGCTGGCGTTGCAGGGCAGCATCGACGGAATGCGTATGTCGCACAGCGGCAACCGCCTCGCCACCGGCGACGAGACGGGGCGCATCAGCATATGGGATACCTCGGCGCCCGACCCGAACGACTGGCCTGACCAGCCGCTCTACGTCGCCATGCAGGGCGAAGACGCGACGACCGGCGATGAAGCCGGAGCGCTGCAGGCGGATGTCAACTCGGTCGACTGGACGGAGGACGACCGTTTCGTCGTTTCAGCCGGGCGCAACGCGGTGGTCAAGCGCTGGGAAGTGGATGCCATGGGCGACCCCGACGAGGGCCTCCGGCAGACCTACAGCGGCTTCGAATCCTCGATCAAGAGCGTCCGCCTCTCGCCCGACGGCGCGTTTGTCGCCGCCGGGGGGCAGAAAAGCCCGGATGCGCTGGTGCTGGTGTGGGACTATGAGACCGGCGAGATCGTCAAACGCATTGCGTATGACAACTTTCCGAAGATAGAGGCGGTCGAATGGTCGCCGGACGGGCGCTTCCTGCTCACCGGAGGCATCGAGGGCGTCGAGTTCGACCAGAACCCGGAGGGCATGGCCGACGTGGCGGATCGCTACCCGACGAACAAGGGCATCGGTCATATCCGCGTGTACGACCGCGAGAACGATTTTGCGCTGGTTCACGAGGAAGAGGTCTACCGTCAGGAGTACCTCCACTTCAACGCCGACGGATCGCTGCTCGCCTCCGGCCACGAAGACGGGACTGTCCGGCTGTGGAAGGTGGCTGGTTTCTGAGCGGGGGCCGGCGCTGCCGTCTGCCGCTGCGCCCTTGCCCGCGCCTCATCTCATCCTGAGCGCGCCCGCAGCCGGCCTCCACACCGGCAGGAACGCCTGCCCGCCCGGCGCGTCCTCCTGTAAGCTGCGGAAAACCCGCGCCCGCAGCCTGCCGTCCGGACTTCGCCCGGTCTTCTTCTAAACACGTTGCGCTGCGCCTGCCCGAACGGTATACTACAACCCATCCAGGGGAGACACGTCCGGCGCGTCTCCCCCTTTGACCTACTCAGGAAGTTCGTGTGTGCGCTATGAAGTACCGGTGGTTGATGCGTCCGATGGAAAAGCCGGATGTCGTGAGGCGGCTTCAGCGTGAATTGAACAATTTGCCCGACGCGCTGGCGCGGGTGCTCGTCTTGCGCGGCATCGAAACCTACGAACAGGCGCGGCTCTTTTTCCGTCCTTCCCTCGATGACCTGCACGACCCTTTCCTGATGCAGGACATGGAGGCCGCTGCTGCCCGCGTCGTGGAGGCCCTCCGCGCCGGCGAGCGCATCCTCGTCTACGGCGATTATGACGTGGACGGGACGACCGCTACGGCCCTCATGACGGGCTTTCTCCGCGAAATGGGGGCCGATGTGAGCTTCTTCATCCCCGACCGCATCGAAGACGGCTACGGCCTCGGCGCCACCGGGATCGACCACGCCAACAGCCTCGGCGCCGGTTTGATCGTCGCGCTTGACTGCGGCATCACGGCGGTCGCGGAAGCGGACTACACCCGTGCCCGGGGCATCGACCTCATCATCTGCGATCATCACACCCCGGAAGAGCGCATCCCGGACGCGACGGCGGTGCTCAATCCCAAACGCGCGGACTGCAATTATCCGTTCAAGGAACTCTCCGGCTGCGGGGTGGGCTTCAAACTCGTCCAGGCCGTGCTGGCCCGCCTCGGCAAACCGGCTGAACTGGCCCTGCCTTACCTCGACCTCGTCGCCCTTTCCACGGCCAGCGACATCGTGCCGCTCTACGGGGAAAACCGGGCGCTCATGGCCGAGGGCCTGAAGATGCTGCGCACCCGCCCGCGCCTCGGCATCCGGAAACTGGCCGAACGCGCCTGCACGGACCTGGCGGACTGCTCTACCACCCGCATCGTTTTCAACCTCGGCCCGCGCATCAACGCGGCGGGACGCATGGGCGATGCCTCGCGGGCCGTCGAACTGATGCTGGAAGAGGATGACGCCCGCGCTGCGGCGCTGGCCGGGCAACTCGAACAGGCCAACTTGCAACGCCGGACGCTGGACCAGGAAACGCTCAGCCAGGCGTACCAGCTTGCAGAGGAGCAGATCGACGGCCGCAGCCGGTCCTCGCTCGTCCTCTACCATCCGGGGTGGCACCTGGGCGTCATCGGGATCGTCGCCAGCCGCCTCGTGGAACGGTTCAACCGGCCCGTCATCATGCTGGCCGGCGCGAACGGCAATGCCAAAGGATCGGCGCGGTCCATCGGCGGCATCAACATCTACAACGCGCTCGAAGCCTGCAAGGACCTGCTCCTGGCCTTTGGCGGCCACGACTTCGCCGCCGGGCTGACGCTGCCCGCAGCCAACGTCGCGCGTTTCCGGCAGCGCTTTGACGAGGTGGTCGAAAACGCCATCACGCCTGACATGCTGGCCCCTGCCATTGAGGTCGATGCCGAGATCGCCCTGGACGACATCGACAGCCGCTTCTGGGCCATCCTCAAACAGTTCGAACCGCACGGCCCTGAAAACGATACGCCCGTGTTCAGGGCGGGCGGGCTGGAAATGGCCGGCTTGCCGAAAACCGTGGGCCGCGAGGGCGAGCACCTCAAGTTCAGCGTGCGCCGCGCCGACAGCTACGGCGAAGCCGGCCGCGAGGTGATCGGCTTCCGCATGGGCAGGCTGCTGCCGGAACTGCAGGCCGGGCTGCGCCAGGGACGCACGCTCGAAATGCTGTTCTCCCTGCAGGAAAACGTCTGGAACGGCCGCACCACCCTGCAACTCCGCGCCCGCGACATCCGGTTGCAGGAACCCTGACCGGATCTGGAACCGCCGGATTTCGTATCTACCGCAAGAGAGGCATCCCAACCTGGCCCCGCGATG
>CBDUBU010000315.1:0-4708 GCA_965365465.1 uncultured Rhodothermaceae bacterium | reverse complement strand
TACAGGACGAGATCTACCTGCCGGGTCGCACCGTTTTCGACGATGATCTGCCGTTCTTCCCTGCGGAAACCCACAGCCGAGGCAACCAGTGTATACTCGCCTGCCGGAACGCTTTCCAGAAGAAAGAAGCCCTCCGGATCGGTGGCCGCGCCGCGCCCGATGGCGACGAGCACGACGTTCACCCCCGGCAGGGGCAACCCGGTCTCGTCGCGCACCGCCCCGCGCACCGTCCCGGTCTGCGCCCATGCCGTTTCCGGCGCCAGGCACAGCGCCAGAGGCAGGACGCCAAGCATCAGGTAGAGAAGGAAACCGGCTAAACGCATACAGTGTATCTGGAGGCAGTGAATGCAAGCTGTCGAAAGACAGGGAAATCAAGGTGGGAAAGGAGGCAGTTTTGCAAAGTTGACATGGATCGACAGGCGCGTGGTATCGCCGCTGCGGACCTGGAAGATGCCGTCTCCTTCTTCGTAGATCCCCACCGGACGCCACGCAAACAGGTTGCTGCTGTAGTTCTGCGCCACGCCGCTGTAGACAAACACGCCCACCGGCGCCTGTTCAATGAGCACCGTATCACGCTCCACATACAGGTCCAGGCTGTTTTTGCTGAAGACGAGCCGGTTCAACTGAAGGAAGTCGGCGGTATCGCGGGGCACGAACCGCATGGCCACGAAACGGAGATCCTGAAGCGAATCAGCCGATGGCCACGTTCCTTCGTACGAAATAACGCTGAGGATGGCCCCAAAGGGAGGGTCATCGGGAGGCGCAAGCCCGTGATCGCAGCCTGCCGCCAGCAGCGCACAGAAAAGGAACGGAAGCAAAAGCCGCATGGGATTACAAGGCTATTCTCGAAGCTATACGTTGGAACAATACATGATTGTGTAGCGACGATACCACACCGCCTCCTAGCAGTCAAGCCATTGCGCGTTGTGTGTGAATTCAAATGTTGACGGGAAACCCGGAGCCGTGCAGTCCCGGCGCGTGGTTTGGAGCCGGCAGGAAACGACCTTATATTTAGGCGCTTTGTGTCGAACGTACGTCTTAGCCATGTTCCGGCCGGCAATGCATCGTCCCGACGGCGAGCGCTTCTCGCAGGTTCACTTTTTCGCAAAGCCGGTATGCCTCTTCTCAACGCATACGGCTGTTCCGGCTACGTTGTTTACGCTTTTTTCCATGCGCCACCCTGCTTCCGCCAACGGTCTGGTCTGATGTATACCTGCCCGCCGGAGCCGACAGTCAAGAACCAACCCCACCACCCTCTGACCCGCTGCACCTCCTACCCAGGACTTCTATGAAGCTTTCGGATTTTGAATACGAGTACCCGAAGACCCTTATCGCGCGGTATCCTGCGGAACCGCGCGACAGCGCCCGCCTGATGGTGCTCGACCGCCGCGCCAGGTCGATTGAACACCGCACCGTCAGCGACCTGCCGGAATATTTCAACAAAGGCGACGTGCTGGTCGTCAATAATACGAAAGTCTTCCCGGCGCGGCTCTACGGAAACAAGGAAAAAACAGGCGCTCGCATCGAGGTGTTTCTGCTTCGGGAACTCAATCCGGAAAGCCGTCTGTGGGATGTCATCGTGGATCCGGCCCGCAAGATCCGCATCGGCAACAAGCTGTATTTCGAGAACGGGCTTGTTGCCGAGGTCATCGACAACACGACCTCACGAGGCCGCACCATTCGCTTTGTTTTCGAGGGCACCAACGAGGACCTGTACCGGCAAATTGATGCCATCGGCCAGACCCCCCTGCCGCCCTACATCAAGCGCAAGGTAGAAGACGAGGACCGCGAGCGCTACCAGACGATTTTTGCCGAGGAAAGAGGCGCCGTAGCGGCTCCTACCGCCGGGCTGCACTTTACCCCTGCCCTGATCGAATCGATCACTGGTAAAGGCGTCGAGATCGCGCCGGTCACGCTGCACGTAGGGCTGGGCACGTTTCGTCCGGTGGAAGTCGAGGACCTGACGAAGCACCGCATGGACTCCGAGAGCTTCGCCATCCCCAGAGAAACGGCAGAGGTCGTCAATCGTGCGCTCGTTTCTTCCAGCAATACCGTTACCGGGGTCGGAACCACGGTGGTGCGCGCCATGGAGTCGAGCCTTTCGGCATCCAACACACTCAAGGCAGATGCGGGCTGGACCGACAAGTTCATTTACCCACCCTATGAATTCCGCATCACCGAACGGCTCATCACCAACTTTCATATGCCCAAGAGCACGCTGCTGATGCTCGTTTCGGCTTTTGCAGGGCATGACTTCATCATGCGCGCCTACCAGGAAGCCATAGAGGAAAAGTATCGTCTCTTCTCTTTCGGCGACGCTATGCTGATCCTCTGAGCGGCGCAGGCATCGAAAAGTGACAGGCGCCACGAACGAGGAAGGCTATGCCCGATGATGCTCCGCCGGTTCGGACGGCCGTTCTGATTCCTGCCGCAGGGAGCGGGTCGCGGCTGGGCGGCGAGCCGAAACAGTTCCGGCTGCTCGGCGGCAAGCCATTGCTGGCGCAGACCCTGCTGGTTTTCGAGCGCCACCCGGAGGTTCACTATCTCATCGTGTCGGTTCCCGGCGATGCCGTGCAGGAAACCCGGCGCCGCCTTCAGGAGGAGGGTCTGACGAAACTGCTGGCGGTCGTCGCAGGAGGCGCAACGCGGCAGGATTCCGTCGGCGCCGCGCTGGAGGCCGTCCCCGACGCGGCGGGCGTGGTGCTCGTGCATGACGCCGTCCGGCCTTTTCTTTCGCACGCGCATATCTCGGCCCTGATTGCGGAGATCGTCGCTTCGGGAGCTGCTGCGCTGGCCGTTCCGGTCACGGACACCGTGCGGCGCGGCAATGGACGCTTCTTCGAGGACACCATTTCCCGTGCGGATCTTTTTCGGATGCAGACTCCGCAGGGGTTCCGGCGCGAATGGTTCGTGGAGGCGCACCATGAAGCACGCCGCCTTTCCATTCAGGCCACGGATGACGTGGACCTCGTGCAACGTCTCGGACGCGCCGTATCGATTCTGCCCGGAAGCGCCCGAAACATGAAAATCACTACCCCGGAGGATTGGGAACTGGCGAATCTCGTCTGGACGCACTGGCAGGAGACATTCTAGGCGCTTCGGTTTCCCTCTCCCTCGTCCTCTCATCACTGCTCCTGAAAAAAGATGCGTGTAGGAATCGGATATGACGTTCACCGCCTGACGGAAGGGCGACCGATGATTATAGGCGGCGTCCATATCCCGCACGAACGCGGGCTGGAGGGGCATTCCGATGCCGACGTATTGCTGCACGCGATCACGGATGCGCTCCTGGGAGCGGCCGCCCTGGGCGACATCGGCCTGCACTTTCCGGACACAGACGAGCGCTGGCGCGGCGCCGACAGCAGGAGGCTGCTGGCCGAAGTGGGCCGGCTCGTGGCCGAGGCAGGCTATCGCATTGCTAATGTCGATTCGACGGTGGCGCTTCAGCGGCCCAAGCTGCGGCCCCATATCGAGGCCATGCGCGAGAACATTGCACGCGCCCTGGAACTCGAACCGGGACAGGTTTCCGTAAAGGCAACGACTACGGAACGGCTTGGCTTCGTGGGGAGCGAAGCGGGGGCTGCCGCGTATGCCGTCTGCCTTCTGGAACACAGCACCCGCAACGCCCCTGCCGGCTAACCCTTTGCGCGGCTCATGGAACAGCTTTTCGCCGGTTTTTTCGACTGGATGGCGGGCCTCTCTCCGCTCTGGGCCTACGCCGCCATTCTGGTGATTGCCTACGGCGAAAACGTGCTGCCCCCCATACCCGGCGACATGGCCGTCGTTTTCGGCGGCTATCTGGTAGGCATCGGAACCCTGGATCTTCTGGCTGTCGTGGCGCTCTCCACGCTGGGGGGGGCGCTGGGATTCATGACCATGTACGCGATCGGGCATCGGATCGGCGACGCCGTGCTCGATCCCGACCGGCTGCGCTGGCTTCCCAAACCCCAGATTGCCAGAGCCAGAGACTGGCTGGACCGATGGGGCTACGGCGTGGTGGCAGCGAACCGCTTTCTCAGCGGAGCGCGGTCGGTCATCTCGCTCACTGTCGGAATGGCGCAGATGAATCCCGTAAAGACAGCAGCCTTTGCCACGCTCAGCGCTGCGGTCTGGACGACACTCATCACGTACGCGGGTTACAAGGTTGGCGAGAACTGGCAGGTCATCGGGGATTATCTGCGCACCTACGGGCGCGTAATGCTTGTCCTGCTGCTGCTTGCCGGCGTGGTTCTGGCCGCCCGATGGTACATGAATCAGCGTAAAAAGGGAGCGTGAAGCTTCTCGACAGCCCTCGCCGCCGATTCGGATGATTTCTACGGCATCGTTACAGCAGGCTGTTTCACTCTTTTCGGCGAAAACGTTACCGTTTCAGAAATGGATCCGGCAAGCTGGGTGGCTGAATACGGAGTCTGGGGGCTGGCTGTTGCCGCGTTTGTGGGCGCCACCCTCTTGCCAGTATCTTCGGAACTGGCTCTGGTAGCGGCCCTGAAGTTCGGCCTTCCGGTATGGCAGGTTTTCCTCAGCGCCTCTGCGGGAAATGCACTGGGGGCGCTTTTCGATTACGGGCTGGGGCGTTTTTTTGCCCCACGTATTCACGCCCGCCTTGCGTCCAGCCGGAGCGGGCGGCGGGCGCTCGAATGGACCGACCGGTATGGCAAGTGGAGCCTTGCCGGGTCGTGGCTGCCGGTGGTGGGCGATCCGCTTTGCC
>CBDUBU010000314.1:0-4742 GCA_965365465.1 uncultured Rhodothermaceae bacterium | reverse complement strand
TTCTTCGCTCCAGAGGGCGGCCATCTCCGGATGCGTGTATCGATCAATCATAGGAGCGTATCTGATGCAAAGAGTACGACGGAAGAGGGGGCGGCGAATACGGCCTGAGGGCTAACGTTACAGCGAACTGCGTTTGTTTCGGAGATATTTGTTGAGCAACTCACGGGCGCGGAAAATATGCGCTTTTACCGTACCGAGCGGCAGATCCAGTTCCAGCGCGATCTCTTCGTAAGACTTTTCCTGCTGGTGTCGCATGACGATGACGCGGTGGTACTTGGGAGGAAGCGCATCGATGGCGTCCTGGATGATCTGGCGTTGCTGGTCCTCGACGATATGCCGGTCAGGGCGGTAGGTCGTATCCGGCAGTTCGTACTCCAGCTCGCCCTCTCTGGTCTGGACCGGTTTGTCAATGGAGAACGTACGGAGTTTTTTCTTGCGAAGGTAATCGATGGTGTGGTTGGTGGCGATTTTATACAGCCAGGTAGAGAACGCGAACTGTGCGGAGTAGGATTCCAGCGCGGAAAAAGCCTTGATAAAGCTTTCCTGGACGAGATCATCGATCTCCTGCTTGTCCCGCACCATCCGGTTGATATGGTGGTAGAGCGCCTTGCGGTACTTGTTCATCAAGGCATCATAGGCGGCCTCATGCCCCGACATGGCCCGGTCCACGAGGATCCGGTCCTGTTCGCTGGATTCAGAGGGATTATGGATCGCAGGAGAGATTCTTTCCATGCCGATGGGAGGATCTAGATCCGGTTCGTTGAAAGCGCTGAAGGCTGCTGAATGCAAGATAGACAATACAACGCTTCGGATCTATGCGCGGGTTGTTACCCTGCGTATTTGTTGCACCCGGCGCGAGGCAGGCGGCGCCTCAGCGGCCTGAGAGACTGTCCGGCGCGTAGAAGCCGGGGGCAGCATGGACACGAGCACACCAGGAGCGTCTGCCTTCTCAGCGCATACCAGACAGTTTTTGAAAGGGCTTGTTCCGAAAAGAAAAGCCCGCTGCCCTTCCACAGGGGCAGCGGGCTTCATCCCGTTTCAGCGTATACGCAAACCCTACTTCACGAAGAGAATCTCCCGGTAGGTAGGAAGCGGCCACAGGTCATGCGGGACGGCGCGTTCGAGTTCGTCGGCCACTTCACGCACAGCCGTCATGGCCGGAATGACGTTATCGCGCATATGCCGGGCTTTCTCGTGTACGGAATCCCCGCCGAGTTCCCTGTTTTGTTTTATCAGGTCGTTGATCGTACCCCGGAGCTTGTTGACGAGGTCGTTGACTTCCGAGGCGGTATCCCGCACGCCGGAGAAATCGAGGCCGATGTCGCTGCCCTCCTCGGCAGTGATGGCCAGATCCTTGAGGTAGCGCACAGCCGCCGGAAGAATCATCGTCCGCGCGATGGTTTCCGTCATCTCGCCTTCGATGTTCACCGTCTTGAAGTACTGGTCCAGCAGGATCTCATGGCGGCTCTCCAGTTCGCGGTGGCTCAGGACCGCGTGTTTTTCGAACATGGCGGCGTTTTTCTCATCCATCAGGTGCTCGAAGGCATCAAGCGACGTGCGCAGGTTGTGCAGGCCGCGCCGTTCCGCCTCCTCATGCCACTCTGTGGAGTAGTTGTCGCCTCCAAAGAGGACCGGTTTGGCCTCCGTGATGACGGCGCTGAGCACTTCGCCGACTGCTTCTTCAAAGCCCTTTCGGCCGCGTTTGGTTTTCAGCTTTTCCTCCAGCATCGCAGCCATTTCGTCCAGCACTTCCGCCACGATCACGTTGAGGATCAGGTTTGCGAACGAGGGAGACTGGTTAGAGCCGACGGCGCGGAACTCGAACTTATTGCCCGTGAAGGCAAAAGGAGAGGTCCGGTTGCGGTCGCCGGCATGGCGCGGCAGGTGAGGCAGCGTCGGGACGCCGAGGCCGAGCAGCCCGCCCTGCTTGCTGGACTTGGCGGGTCCGGCTTCCAACTGGAGAAAGACATCCTCCAACTGCTCGCCCAGGAACACGCTCATGATGGCAGGCGGCGCCTCGTTCGCTCCGAGCCGGTGGTCGTTGCCGGCAGAGGCGACTGCAATGCGCAGCAGGTCCTGATGCTTGTGTACGGCGCGTACAACGGCGGCGCAGAAGAACAGGAACTGCATGTTGTCGTGCGGGTTGTCGCCCGGTTCGAGCAGGTTCATGCCCGCATCCGTCGACATGGACCAGTTGTTGTGCTTGCCGGAGCCGTTGATGCCGGCAAACGGCTTTTCATGGAGCAGGCACACCATCCCAAACTGCCGCGCAATGCGCTTGAGCGTGAGCATGGTAATCTGCTGGTGGTCCACGGCCAGGTTGGCATTTTCAAAGAGCGGTGCGATCTCGTACTGGCTGGGGGCCACCTCGTTGTGGCGCGTCTTGACCGGTACGCCGAGGCGGTAGAGTTCCTTTTCCACCTCCAGCATGAACGAGAGCACGCGATCGGCGATCGAGCCGAAGTAGTGGTCTTCGAGTTCCTGTCCGCGGGGCGGTTTGGCGCCGAAGAGCGTGCGCCCGCACGTGTCGAGGTCAGGGCGGCGGTAGTAAAACTCTTCGTCGATCAGGAAATACTCCTGCTCGGCCCCTACCGTCGAGTACACTTTCGAGACGCCCTTTACGTCGAACAGCTTCAGCACGCGGCGGGCCTGCTTGTCGAGCGCGTTCATCGAGCGCAGCAGGGGAATCTTGTTGTCCAGCGCTTCGCCCGTCCAGGAGGCAAAGCCGGTGGGGATGGCAATATAGGAGCCTTTTTCGTTCTCGACGATGAAAGCGGGCGAGGTGGGGTCCCAGGCCGTATAGCCACGCGCCTCGAATGTAGCGCGGAGGCCGCCGCTCGGGAAGCTGGAAGCATCCGGCTCGCCCTGGATGAGGTCCTTGCCGGAGAACTCGGCCACGGCGCCGCCGCCCTTGTTGGGCGTGATGAAGCTGTCGTGTTTCTCGGCGGTCGTTCCGGTCAGGGGCTGGAACCAGTGGGTGTAATGGGTGACGCCTTTTTCGACGGCCCATTCCTTCATGGCAAGCGCCACGGTGTCGGCGATGCTCGGGTCAAGCGGTTCGCCTTTCTCGATGGTTGCCATGAGGCTCTTGTAGACGGTTTTCGGCAGGCGGCTTTTCATGGCCTCCAGGCCGAAGGTGTTCTCGCCGAATATTTTTTCAACATCCATCGGCGCCGCCTTCGCTTTGCCGTTTCCGGCGTACTTCGTAGCGGCTAGAATGCTGTAGTCGCGTTGCAGTGTGCTCATTGTGTTAGAGATATGGGTTTGGGGTTGTGTCGGTTGATTAGCGGGGTGGTATTACAGGAGCGGCTGTCATGCCTCCTCCAGTTCATATTGAACCAGTTCCATCGGTTTCACGGGCAGTTCCCGCGTTTCCTTGTACGTGCTGAGCACGATGCTCGTGCTCGTGCCGTGTACGCCGGGCCAGGACTGGATGCGCGAAAGCAGTTTCTCCAGGGAAGTCGTGTTTTTCGTTCTCACCTTCAGGATATGGGAGCCTTCGCCCGTGATGGAATGCACTTCCAGCACCTCCATGGAGTGGGATGCGTGTTCGACGAAGGCGCCGTACTTCTCGGAGCCGTCCACCGTTACCCGGATAAAGGCGGTGATGTCGATGTGGAGCCGCTTGGCATCGACGACGGCATGGTAGCCGGTGATGACGCCGCGTTCTTCGAGCTTGCGCATCCGCTCGCTCACCGAGGGCACCGAAAGCCCCACGTCCTCGGCAATCTGGTTTCGTTTCATCCGACCCCGCACCTGAAGCAGGCGCAGGATCTGGGCATCGATATCGTCTATCCTTTCCATGACCGGTATGCTCCTAATAATTTAACGTGGCTTATGGGAAAACTACGACCGATCAGGGGAATTCACCACAGTTAAACTTAAAAAAATTATGCAATCGGTTTTCTGCGTTTCAGCGGCTCCATGTGTCGTCGGGGGTCAGATCGGCAGTTTGCCAGGCGCTACGGGGAGCTTGCGTGTTTCCTTGTGGGTGCCCTGCACCATGCTGACGGTGGTATCCTGCACCCCCGGCCACGAGCGAATCCGGGACAGCAGGCGTTCCAGCGACACCAGGCCGCGGGTTCGGACTTTGAGAAGGTGCGATCCCTCTCCGGTGGTGGCGTGTACTTCCAGTACTTCTTCTACCTTCAAGGCGCGTTTGACAAAGGCCGCGTGGGACACGGAGCCATCTACAACGACGTGGATGAAAACCATTACGTCGATGTGGAGCCGCCTGGCATCGACGACGGCATGGTAGCCGGTGATGACGCCGCGTTCTTCGAGCTTGCGCATCCGCTCGCTCACCGAGGGCACCGAAAGCCCTACCTCTCCGGCAATGCGCGTGCGCTTGAGCGTGCCGCACGTTTGCAGCAGGTCCAGAATGACGGCATCAATCGCGTCGATGCGGCTCATAAGAGAGCACACTTTGTAAATAATTTAAGTTTTGATATGAAAATACTAAATTGATTTCGCTCAAGTCAATAACTTCCTAAAATATTAACGCAAATGAAAGAGACTTGATGTTTCTGCCTGTTCTGAAGGAAGAAAGCACGGAAGTGTTTGACAGGTTAGAGAAGGGGCCAGGGATGGGCCGGCGCCGGGAGGGCCTGCCTGTCTGCGCGACTTCTTATGGATTATTTTGCGGTTTATTGCGGGTTTTTAGCGGTTTATTGCGGTTTTTCGTTCGGGCAAAATGGCCCTGGCGGGGTCGAAAAGGGGGTTTTGCGGTTTTTGCGGCCCAA
>CBDUBU010000313.1:0-4747 GCA_965365465.1 uncultured Rhodothermaceae bacterium | reverse complement strand
CCGGCGCGTGGAACCCGCCCGCCGGTCGATGTATACTGGTACGACGGCGGGATGCGCCCCCCGATGCCGCGTGAACTGTTCGCGCTCGAAGAGGAATTTCCCATCGAGGGCATGATGATCGTCGGCGACGACGGGATGATCTTCAGCAACTTCCTCGGCAATAACCCCCGTGTTTTCCCGGAAAGCCGGATGGCTGAAATCGAAGCCGGCCTCCCGCCGATGAAAACCGGGGAGGAAGTACCCGACGGGACGAAGGAATGGATCGCTGCGGTCAGGGAAGGGCGTCCGTCGCGGGGCAGCTTCGAAGAAGTGCAGCCTCTCGCGGAAGCCACCGCCCTGGGCATCGCGGCGAACCGCGCCGTCGGCCGCCTCGACTACGATCCGGAGAAAATGCTGATCACCAACCGCCCGGATGCCAACCGGTACCTGAAGCGCACCTACCGGCCCGGATGGGAAATGCATCTGTAAACCCGAAACTATCCACACTCAATACCGGACAAACCTATGCCAGAAGAGATCAACCGCCGGAGTTTTCTAAAGCAAGCTGCCCTTGCGCCCGCCGTACTGGGCGCTGCCGCAAACACCAGAGCCTTTGCCCGCGGGACCTCCAACGATCCGCCGTTCAAGATTTCCCTGGCCGAGTGGTCGCTCAACCGCTCGCTTTTCGCAGGCAAGCTCGACAACCTGGATTTTGCAAAAACCGCCCGCAGCCTCGGCATCGACGGCGTCGAGTACGTCAACCAGTTCTTTATGGACAAGGCGAAGGACCTGGACTACCTGCGCGAGATGAAGTCGCGTTCCGACGGTGAAGGGGTGCAGAACGTGCTTATCATGTGCGACAACGAAGGCCGGCTCGGCGACCCGGACGAGGCCGCCCGCATCAAGGCCGTTGAAAACCATTACAAATGGGTGGACGCCGCCAAATTCCTGGGCTGCCATTCCATCCGGGTCAACGGTTACAGCGAAGGCTCCTACGAGGAGGAACAGAAACTCGTCGCCGACGGGTTCCGCCGCCTGCTCGATTACGCCGAAGACCAGGAAATGAACGTCATCATCGAGAACCACGGCGGCCACTCGTCCAACGGCCAGTGGCTCGTCGGGCTTATGAAAATGGTAGACCACCCGCGCGTCGGCACGCTCCCCGACTTCGGCAACTTCCGGATCGACAAGGACACGACGTACAATTCCTATGAAGGCGTGCAGGAAATGATGCCGTACGCGAAGGGCGTCAGCGTGAAGCCGTTCGGGTTTGATGGCAACAACAATCAAATCGAGATCGACCTGAAGCGCATGATGGAGATCGTGGTAAAGGCCGGTTATCACGGCTATGCCGGGATCGAGCACGGCGAGGAAAACCGCGAACTCGAAAGCATCGCCGAAATCCGGGATCGCCTGATTCAGGTCCGCAAGGAACTGGCCGCCGGCTAAAGAGCCGACAACCCCCTCGCACCGCTTTTTGCCTTGCACCGGAAACGAGCGCCAGGCAGCCCTTTGTCATCCTGACGAGAAGCCGGGCAATTGGCAGGAAGGCGCCGCTCCCGGCGCCTTCCTGTGTTAATCTTTCCATCAAAACCCTGCACGCAATCTCCCCATGCGCCGATACCGTATTCTCTGGCTGTCGCTCGTCCTGCTTCTGGCGCTCCAGCCTGCCCCCTCCGCCGCCCAATCTTCTTTTTACCTGAAAGACGGCGACCGCGTTGTCTTTTTTGGAGACAGCATCACCGAGCAGCGGCTGTACACGAGTTTTGTGGAGGAATACGTCCGGACCCGCTTTCCCGGCATGAATGTCATGTTCGTCCATTCGGGCGTCGGAGGAGACCGGGTCAGCGGCGGCTGGGCCGGACCCATTGACCAGCGCCTCGAACGCGACGTGATCGCCTACCGCCCCACCGTAGTCACCATCATGCTTGGCATGAACGACGGGTCGTATCAGCCCCTCAACGACAGCCTGCTCCAGGCTTACCAGACCGGCTACCGGCGCATCCTCGAAACGCTTACCCGCGAACTGCCCGAGGCCCGCATCACGCTCATCCGCCCCTCCCCCTTCGACGAGGTGACGCGCCCTGCCACCATTCAGGGCGGCTATAACACCGTGCTCGAACGCTACGGCGATTTCGTGGCCGAACTGGGCCGGGAGTACAACACTGCCATTGCAGACCTCAACGCGCCGGTCGTCGCCATGCTGGAACGGGCGAACCAGATCAACCCGGACATAGCGAAGCTCATCATCCCGGATCGCGTACATCCGGAGGAGGCGGGCCACCTTGCCATGGCGCAGGCGCTGCTGAAAGCATGGAACGCCCCTGCCCTGGTCGCGTCCGTCGCCATCGCCGCCGCCGGCGCTCAGGTGACAAGCGCTGAAAACACGGAGGTGACCAACCTCGCAAAGCACGACGACGGCCTATCCTGGAACCAGCAGGACAAGGCGCTACCCATGCCGCTCAGCCTGCAAAACGATGTCGTGAACCTTGCGCTGGAAGCATCCAGCTTCGTCGAAGCGCTCAACCGGCAGCCCCTTCAGGTGACGGGCCTCACGCCGGGGCGCTACCGGCTCACGATTGACGACACGGAAGTGGGAATCTTTACACAAAACGAGCTTGCCGCCGGCATCAACCTGGCCGTGCTCCCCACCCCGATGGCCCGGCAGGCCCGGTCGGTGCATTGGGGCACACGCGACCACAACGACCTCCACGCCACTGCATTCAGGCTCCTCGTGCGCCAGGCGGACGACCCCCGCTATGCCGATGCCGCCGAAGTACTGCATGACTATGAGCAGAAAGTCGTGGAAAACCTGCGCGGCAGCGCCCAACCCACCCTCCACCGCTACCGCCTCCAGCGCCTCTGAGCGCTTGACAGTTCCAGGTTACCGACGTTGCAGGTAGTTGGCGATTGTCCAGTCGGCTACCTTTTCGCCAAGCTTCAGACCCGCTTCGCAAGCGAAGCGGAAGTGGATGCCTCCCACTACGCGGGAATCCGCATTTTCCAGGGCTGCCTGGCTGAAGCTCGTGAAGCTGCGCGACGAATGCAGGGAATCAGCCGAGGTGGAGGTGAAAGTAAAGCTCGTTTCGTCTCCAAGCACAGAGGCCAGGACCAAAGATGCCGCCCGCCCCAAAGCGCTGTGGGTGGAAGGATAGTCCTGAACCGGCGGCGTCGTGAGAGCCGGCTGCCACGTCGTGTCTGCTTCCGTAGCATCATTGCCGTCGATATCTGCCATCCGGATAGCCGTCACGGGCCGCCAGAGATCATAGTGATACTTGGCATCCCATCCGGCCACGTAAGAGTCCGACATCGCCATGTTTACCAGGGCAAACAGACGCGCGGTAGACTGGAGGCCCAGTCCGCGTTCCGCTGCGGCAACACGCGCGATCCGATTCCACCCCCTGTCCGACAGTTCCTCCCAGAACTTTGCATAGGCAAGTTGCTCCGGCGAACGAAGCGGACTCTGCGCCTTACCGATTGCCTTCACTTCGTTGAAATCCCGCGCGTATTCCTCACTGGCAAGCGCAGGCGGAGGGGTGGGACGGAACTGATCGGACGCAGAGAGGGTGAACGGCCGGACATGACGCCATCCGGGAAGAGAAGCAAACTCATACGGCGGCGTGAACTGATACTTGCCAGGCCCGCTTCCCTGCACGTAGTCCCCGACGAGGGGCGTATCGGAGCCGTCATTCTGGCGCATCGCCAGGATTGCCTTGCCGGCGCGTGCTCCGAGCAGGATGCCGTGCGTCTTCGCCTCTCCCTCCGGCACAGCCTCCAGGGAGCGAGCGAGTTGCGCATCGAAGGATGCCCGCTGGTCCGGAAAAACCGCGCTGAGCACTTGATGCGCTGCAGATGCCGCCGCAGCTACCGGATCGGCGTGCGGGTCCGCCTCGTGAAAGGCGTAAGTGCGGAAGGACGAATCGATGGCATTGATTGCATCGTGCTGCGCGAGGTGAAGCATAGCGAACACGCGAACAAAGGCAAGTCCATTGATGTACTGGTCATGCGCTACCGCTGCATCGTGGGCCGCGGCATTCCAGGCAATGATAACCTCGTTGGAGCGCCGGTCCAGCGGCAGGGAGTCGCCTGGGTCGTATGCTGAACACCCGGTTGCAAGAATAAGGAAGAGCAAACCTGACAGCACTATCGCTCTTCCAAGCATTCTACGCATCTGGCAAGTCAGCAGGGCATCGGCGGCAGGCCCCTTGTGAGTTTCGTGGCTTGCAGCCACGGATGTTAAAGTCATCATAGTGTTAGATGGTTTTAGGTTATAAAAGGGGTGATTTGATGCGCTCAGGGTGAGCGCTAAAATCCCTTGATGGCCTATAAGCGGTTTTCCCTGCCGCATTCCCTCACCATCATCACAAAGTTTTTCTACCGCCCTTTTGCCGGATCCGCAAACAGGGTCGCTGTGAGCGTCGAAACATCCTGCTCCTACTGAGAAAAGTATGGCGTCTTTCCAGTGCGGGAAAATCCTCCGCCATACCATATCCTGATTGTTGTGTATATTTACGGCGTATGCAGCCGCGTCAGTAGAGGCGGTGCATTGCGGCGGCGATTCAACCTCTCCTCCGGGGACCGCAACGCAAAATGCTCATGCAACCGATCAACGAGATTACCTTTCTTCTGCAACAGTGGCATGGCGGGGACGACCGCGCCCGCGACGCGCTTGTCCCACTGCTCTATGACGAATTCAAGAAGCTCGCTTTTGCCCGCATCCGTCACGAGCGCCCCAACCATACGCTTGACACGACGGGCCTCGTACATG
>CBDUBU010000312.1:0-4751 GCA_965365465.1 uncultured Rhodothermaceae bacterium | reverse complement strand
GAAAGGACGGCTGGCGCCGGCCGGGTCGTCGTTGCTCGTGGAGAGCGCCTTGAGCGCGTTGAACCCGCCAATGCCCAGTTCGGAAATGCTGGCTTCCGTGCCGCCGGAAAGCGCCGCGTCGATCTGCCCGCGCTGGATCAGCATAAAGGCATCCCCGATGTTGTTGTTGCCCGTAGCGCAGGCCGAGACGACGCAGTAGTTAGGCCCGCGAAAGCCGTGCTGAATCGAAATGTGCCCTGCCGCGATGTCCGGAATGAGCATCGGGATGAAGAACGGGGAAATGCGGCGCGGGCCGCTTTCCAGATACGTCTGGGTTTGTTCGGAAAAGATCTGTATGCCTCCGATCCCGCTTCCGAAAATGACCCCGGTTCTGTCCCTGTCATTGCTGGAAAGGGCCGCCGAATCGATCCCTGCATCCTTGATGGCCTGATCGGCTACCGCGATGGCATACTGCGCAAAAGGATCCAGACGCCGGACCTGCTTGCGGTCGATGTAGTCCTGCGGATCAAAGTTCTTCAATTCGCAGGCAAACTTCGTGTCGAAGGGTTCCGGGTCAAAATAGGTGATGGGCGCGGCTCCGCTTTTTCCTTCCATGAGACTTTCCCAGAAGGAGTCCACGGTTAATCCGATAGGCGTCAGCGCACCCAGCCCTGTCACTACCACCCTGCGCGATCTGTCTGGCATAAATATCTGGAAGAATCATCCCGTGACGAATGAAAAGGGAAAACCCGGTAAGCCGAACCGAAAAGGAGACTGCTTACCGGGCGTGCGTCGTAACCGGTTCAGGCGGCCGTTTTCTCTTGCAAGTAGTCAACCGCCTCCCCTACGGTCGAGATCTTCTCGGCATCCTCATCCGGGATGGTAATATCAAACTCCTTCTCGAACTCCATGATTAACTCGACCGTGTCGAGCGAATCGGCGCCGAGGTCGTTAGTAAACGAAGCATCGCGGGAGATGTCGCCTTCGTCAACTCCTAGTTTCTCCACAATGATCGCCCGAACTTTCGATTCGATGTCGTTTGCCATATCAAGAGCCTCCTGGGTTAAAATAGAACACTGACTTTGCCCTGCACCCGTTGCAGCGGCAGGATATCACGTGCGTCGGTTTTTTAGTCAAACGCACAAAATTAAGGCAGGAACAGGGGAGAAGCAATTTTGCCGGCCCCGTTTGATTCAGCTTTGCGACGCAGCGGTTTAAAATAGGCATATCCGGAGAAGAAATGCAGCGGTATTTTTATCCATATGTTGATACGGGAAATAGCTTTCCTCGTATGCGCCGCCGAACCTAAAGAACTATCTTTGCGTTAATATGGTTTTTGCAATGAGATATCGTCGCCAGACGCCTCTATTCATCTAACACACAAAAACGGTTCATGGCCTACCTTTTTACCTCAGAGTCAGTTTCCGAGGGGCACCCGGACAAAGTAGCCGATCAGATCTCGGATGCCATTCTCGATGCGCTTCTCGAGCAGGACCCGCACAGCCGCGTAGCCGTGGAGACGCTCGTGACGACCGGCCTGGTCGTGCTCTCCGGCGAAGTCACCACCAATGCTTACGTTGACGTTCAGCAGATCGCTCGCGGCGTCATCCGCGACATCGGATACACGGACCCGCTGCTCCGCTTTGACGCCGACTCGTGCGGCGTGCTCACCAGCATCCACGAACAGAGCCAGGACATCTCACAGGGCGTCTCGGAAGGCGAGGGGCTGCACGAGGAGCAGGGGGCCGGCGACCAGGGCATGATGTTCGGCTATGCTACGCGCGAGACGCCGGAACTGATGCCGATGGCGCTTACCTTCGCGCACCAACTCGTTCAGGAACTGGCCCGTATCCGCAAGGAAACGCATGATATGCCCTACCTGCGCCCGGACGCCAAGAGCCAGGTTACCGTTGAGTATGAAGAAGACCGGAAAACGCCGAGGCGCATTCACACGGTGGTGGTGTCCACGCAGCACGCCGAGGACGTTTCGCTGGAGAAAATCTACGAAGACATCCGGCATTTTCTGCTGCCCCGCGTCGTTCCTGAAGAACTGATCGACGACGATCTCATTCTCCACGTGAACCCGACGGGCCGCTTCGTCATCGGAGGCCCGCACGGCGATACCGGCCTGACGGGTCGGAAGATCATCGTTGACACCTACGGGGGCAAGGGCGCGCACGGCGGCGGCGCTTTCAGCGGCAAAGACCCCTCGAAGGTAGACCGTTCGGCAGCCTATGCCGCGCGTCACGTAGCCAAGAACCTCGTCGCCGCCGGTCTGGCCGATGAGGTTCTGGTACAGATCGCCTATGCCATCGGGGTCGCCGATCCGGTTTCCATCGACGTGAACTCCTACGGTTCGGGCGTCATCCCGGATGCGCAGCTCGTTCAGGTTATTCGTGAAATCTTCGATCTGCGCCCTGCGGCCATCACCAAGCGCCTGAAACTGCTGAAGCCTCAGTACCGGGCCACGGCAGCCTACGGGCACTTCGGTCGCCCGAATTTCAGTTGGGAAGCCCTCGATTACGTAGAAGCGTTCAAGCAGGCCGCCGCGCAGCTTGCCTGAGAGGCGACGGGAAGCAGGGACGCGAAAGCGCACGGGGCCAATGCCCTCTGCCCTGATTCGCGTCCCTGCTTTTTGTTGCGCCCGAGGGCATCTAATCCTCCAATTTACAGCGTGTTGCTTGCTGTTCTGCGGGGAAACCTGCGTGCGTCCCCGGCGTGAGAGTGGAGCCGTTTTCTCCGCACCCTGCCGGAAGCATCCGGGAAGCGAGGCTCCAGCGTAAACAGGTCCGGCGGCGGATCTTTTTGTTGCCTGCTTTCCTTTTTCTGCCGACCCGTCCGTTCTTTTATGGCGCGTGTCTTTCTCACCGTTGCGCTTTTTGCTTTTCTGGCTGCGCTGTCTCCCGCCGTCTCGGCGCAGGACAGGCCGTCGCACGCCTCGGCGCTGAACGCGTTGCAAGCCGAGGCGCGCAGCCGCGTCGTCGAGGCTGACCCGCTCACCGCATTCCGCACCCGCCCCGTGCTCCAGGGCCGGCTGGATGAGGACGAAGGCGTTCTGCGGGCCGTCTACCGGATGAAAACGACTGTCCCGGCAGGGGCTTCCGTTGAGGCATCAGCCAGGGCTGCCTTAGCAGTTCTGGCCCCTGATTTCGGATGGAAGCCGGAGGCGAACGATCTGCAACGCGTCTCGGTTGTGCAGGGACGGTACAGCAGCCATGTGGTTTACCGGCAGACCTTTGCCGGGCTTCCGGTTTACAACCGCCGGGTGCAGGTAAACCTGAACCGCGAAGGGCAGCCGGTGATGGTCCTGAGCGGCTATGCGCCTCATCTGGCGCAGGCAGCGGATTTCGACGCACGCCCCGTTGTTTCATCCGGCGAAGCCGAGGCACTGGCCCGGCAATGGGTGTCCCCCGGAGAGGTGGAAACAGGCAGTCCCGAACTCGTCGTGTACCCGTCCGGGCAGCCGCGCCTTGCATGGAAGGTGGCGGCTTATCCCCTGGGAATTCCTGCCGAGTGGGAGGTGTTGCTCGATGCCCACACCGGCGAGGCGATCCAGCTCATGGATCTGAGCGCAAACGGTCATACGGGGGAGGACGCCGAAACGTCCGGCCTTCCGGCAGGCAGCACGGCTATGGAAAACCCGGATCCGGCGCCGGCTTTCGCAGGCGTGCGGGCAGAGGGCCTGGGGCTGGTCTTTGACCCGGACCCCCTCACGAGTTCCGGGCAACCCTATGGCGGCGGGTTCAGCGACGGCGGCGACATCGACACGCCGGAGCTTACGGCGCAGTTGAAGCAGGTGAGCTTGCCTGAGCTTACGCAGGGGAGCGACGGCAGGTATCGCCTTCAGGGACCGTACGTCAACATCGTCGGGGATAAACGCATCGGCGGCGTGGAATACATCCCTCCGGCGGAAGCCGACCCCAACGGTTTCCGCTATACGCGGTCGAACCCCTTCTTCGAGGCCGTCATGGCCTACTACCACATCGACAAGAGCCAGCGGTATGTGCAGTCGCTGGACGTAGGGCGGGCCATCCGGGAGGAGCCGATCCGCGTCAACCCGCATGGTCTTTCCGGCGACGATTCACAGTACTACCCCGGCCTCAACGCCATTGCCTTCGGCACAGGCGGCATCGACGACGCGGAGGACGCCGACCCGATCTGGCACGAGTACGCGCACGCGCTCATGGAAGGCAGCGCCCCCGGCCTGCGCGCCTCCGCGGAAGGCAAAGCCCTGCACGAGGGCTGGTCCGACTACTGGGCCGCTTCCTACCACCGCGCCCTCATCGAGAGCGGCGTGGGCCCGCCGCAGGACTGGCGGCGTCTGTACCGCTGGGACGGCAACACCAGTTGCTGGCAGGGCCGCACCCTTGACCATCCGGGCCATTACCCGGACGACGTGGAGCATTCCTTTCCCGGCTGCTCGCTGGATCTGATTTACCACTCCGGGGTGCTGTGGGCTACGACCCTCATGGAGATCTACGACGCGCTCGGTCGCGCCGTCACGGATCGGCTGAACCTGGCCTCGCACGCCTACCTGAGTCATCCCGTCGCCTTCCGCGATGCCGCCGAAGCGCTCATTCAGGCCGACCTCGACCTCTACAGTGGCGCGCACGTATCGACGCTGGCCGCCCGCCTGGGCGCACGCGGCTACATCGACCCGGCCTCTTATGGCCCGGTGGTCGTGCATACGCCGCTGGGTCCGACCGAGCAGACGGGGGGCGCCGTCGAAGTGGCTGTTTCCGCTTACGGGCAAACCGTGGACGTGGACAGCG
>CBDUBU010000311.1:0-4762 GCA_965365465.1 uncultured Rhodothermaceae bacterium | reverse complement strand
CCGCCGCTGCGAGGCAACCGTCCAGCAGTTCGAGCCAGGCGGCGTCAACCTTGCCTCCGATAGCATCCTGCGCCTGCGCTCCGAAGGCCAGCATATCCTCCACTTCCAGCAGCGCAAAGCGGCAGATCCGGACGGAAGGCGCATCCACGAGCCGGTTCGTATCCCGCAGGTGCCGCTCCAGCCCGACTTTGAGCGCCGGGAGCGCCTTGCCATAGAGGGCGGCGATCAGCGCTTCCGTAGAGGGAGCAGCCAGGATCTCATCGAAGAAAATCTCCAGCGCAGGATCAGGAACCCGGTCGAGGCCGAGCGGCGGCTCGCGCATCTCGGCCACGCGCGTCCGCAGCGCCTGCACGTGCTCGGCGCAGAGGTGGGCATGGTGGCTGAAGGCCATCTTCAGTTCATAGACCGGTTCTGCCACGAGGCGCTTCAGCATCGTTTCATGCAGCCGCTTGAAAGCATAGTGGAACCGCTTGAGCCTGTCCACGCAGGCATCCACCGAAAGGCCGTCCCGCATGGCTTCTTCCAGCGAGCACAGCCCCGCCATCGGCGGGATGTCCCGGTAAGAGGGGGAGAAAGCAGAGGTGGAAGATTTCATGTCGGCGCCTCGGTTGTTCGTGCTTCGGGAAACGTGACGTAGCAAGCACATGGTACCATCCGGCAGGCGCTTCGGCAAGCCGGGGCACAAAACGAACGGGCGCAAGCCCCGCGTTTTTTATCAGCGGCCCATTCAATACCTTTCCCGGACCTGATTTTCACCAGACGTTCCCGAGAGGGTGGGCATGAAAAAACGATTCCGAACGGTTCCGAATGTGCTGGAGCGTGAGCTGAACGAATTTTTGAGGCAGCTCGAAGACACACTCGAAGTTCCCCTGATCGCGCTGGCCTTCGTGTGGCTGGTGCTGCTGGTCGTCGAGTTCATCTGGGGGCTGACGCCGCTGTTGCAGGATCTGGTCACGGTCATCTGGATCATTTTCATCCTGGATTTCGCGCTGCGGTTTTTTGTGGCGCCTCGCAAAATAGCGTATCTCAAGAACAACTGGCTGACGGCCCTGTCGCTGTTTCTTCCGGCGCTCCGGCTTTTTCGGGCCGTACGGGCGCTGCGCCTGCTGCGCGTGTTCCGCACGGCGCGGGGCCTGCGGCTGGTGCGGGTCGTGGGGTCGATGAACCGGGGGATGCGGGCGCTCCGGGCCAGCATGAACCGGCGCGGCATCAGCTACGTCGCGGTCCTGACGGTGCTGGTGGTGCTGGTGGGCGCCGCCGGGATTTATGCCTTTGAAAGCAACCTGCCGGATGGCCCCGGCCTCGACACCTACGCCGATGCGCTCTGGTGGACGGCCATGCTGCTCACCTCGATTGGGTCGGAGTACTGGCCGCGCACGCCGGAGGGCCGGCTGCTTTGCCTGCTGCTAGCCACCTACGGCCTGGGCATTCTGGGGTACATCACGGCCACGCTGGCCTCGTACTTCGTGGGCCGCGACGCCGAAGATGCAACGGCGGAAGTGGCGGGGGAGAAGTCCCTGGAGGCGCTGCGCCTGGAGATCCGGGCGCTCCGCGACGAGGTGCGCCGCCTCTCAGAACAGAGGTGATACAGGAATGTTGCGTTTCCCCCCTGCCGCAGGCGCATGGTATCAGTATACTTTAGGTCCGGACCCCGCGACTTCCCTGGTTTCCAGCTAAACGAGGCTATGTTTCGCCCGCACCCGATGCCGTAAAACCTGTTAATCCTGAACTCCTATGTCGTTTGAAAAAGCTGTTCACGCCAAAGCCGCCGAACTGGGCAAACTGGCCGTCGAGATGACGACGGTTGCCGGCAGCGGACACCCCTCCACCGCGCTTTCGCTGGCGCACCTCGTGACGGTGCTGATGTACTATCAGATGCGGTGGGACCCGCAAAACCCCTGGAACCCGGCTTCCGACCGGCTCGTGCTCAGCGAAGGGCACGCCGTGCCCATCATCTACGCAGCATATGCCGACCTCGGAGGAATGATCGGCAAAAGCCCTGAAGAAGCGCGCCCGATGACACGGGAGGATGCCCTGTCACTCCGCGCCATCGACAGCCCCATCGACGGTCACCCGAACCCCGAACTCGGCTTCCCCTTTTTCGACGCTGCGACCGGCTCGCTCGGGCAGGGCTTGAGCGTGGCGGCAGGTCTGGGCAAGGCAGCGCACATGAACGGGCTGGATCGGAACATCTATTGCATCATCGGCGACGGAGAAGCCCGCGAGGGACAGATTTACGAGGCGCTCGATTTCATCATGGATTACGGCCTGACCAACGTGATCCCGATTTTCAACTGCAATGCCCTGGCGCAGAGCGACTGGGTCAGCCCGCAGCAGTCGTCCGATGTGCTGGAACGGAAGCTGGAGGCGTTCGGCTGCGTCGTGCGCGTGGTGGACGGGCATGACCCCGTTCAGATCAAGAAGGCGCTCAACGAACTGCCGGTCGTTCAGAACGGCAAGCGCCCCCTGGCGCTGATCGCCCGCACGATCAAGGGATGGGGTTCCGACGCCGAACAGGGCATGGGCAAGCACGGAACGCCGGTGAAAAAGGATAAACTTCAGGCGGTGCTCGAAGAACTGGACCAGACGGCAACGGAACTGACCGGAGCCGACTACCAGCCCGACGGGACGCTGAAAGTGACGCCGCCTCCGAAAACGGCAGGCAACGGCGCGCCGAAGAAAACTGCCGCCTTTCCTTCCTTCACGGAGGCAATGAGCGAGATGGGCTTCGCGGAAGTGATCGAAAAGGAGAAGCCGTTCGCCACCCGCCGGGCTTACGGCGTGGCCCTGTGCATGGCCGGCAAGGTCAACAGCCGCGTCGGGGGCCTCGATGCCGATGTGAAGAACTCTACCTATGCGGAGTGGTTCAGCAAGCAATTCCCGGATCGGTTCGTCGAATGCCGGATTGCAGAGCAAAACATGATTTCGGTGGCTGCCGGAATGGCGGCAGGCGGCAAAATCCCGTTTTGCAGCACCTTTGCCAAGTTCGTCGTGCGTGCGTACGACCAGATCGAAATGGCAATCATCAGCGGGGCCAATTTCAAAATCACCGGAAGCCACGCCGGGGTCACGCTTGCCGCCGATGGTCCGAGCCAGATGTCGCTGCCGGACGTAGCATTTTTTCGCGGCTTCTGCCACGCGAAAAACTACCGGGGCGAAACGGCAGTCCATTATTTCTTTCCGAGCGATGCGGTGAGCTGCTACCGGACGACAGCCCTGATGGCGGAGATCGACGGCTGCTGCTACCAGCGCACGATACGCGCCGACCTGCCGCTGCTCTACAGCCCGGACGATACGGATTTTCGGGTGGGCGGCTTCAGGGTGCTGCGTGAAGGAAACGACCTGATGCTGATTTCCGCCGGGTATATGGTCCACGAGTGCCTGAAAGCGGCGGATCGGCTGGCAAAGGAGGGCCGGCAGGCCACAGTCATCGATGCCTACAGCTTTCCGCTGGATGCCGCGCCGATCCTGGAGATGGCAGCCCGAAATGGGTCACGCATTGTCACGGTGGAGGACAATTACACAGGCGGCCTGGATGCTGAAATCGCCTGCGCGATCGCGCAAGACGATGCTGACCTCCGGATGCAGCGCCTGTACGTGTCCCGGTTCCCCAAGAGCGGGCGCGAGCCGGAAGAAGTGCTGGACTACCTGAACCTCTCGGTAGATGACCTCACAGAACAGATTCTTGCCGTTGCGTGACCTTTCGGCGGCGCAATGCGCGAGCCGCAAAAAGGTCACGCATTGCGCCGCAGATAGTCCTTCAGTATTTCAGATTCGGATGCTTTTTCGGTTTCAAACTGCTGCTGGAGTTCCTGCAAAACCTCCTCTTCATCCCGTTCATCCAGCCGCGCCAGAATGCGGGCCAGTGTTTCGACGATGACGTTGAACCGTGCGCGGGTCATCGCCTGGGTGGAAAGAACCAGTCCGTAAAGTTCAGATAGTTCGGGTTCACGATATTCGTTTTCGCTCATGCCCTTTTGTTTGGTCGGTGGCAAGAATCGCCGGGAAGTTTGCAGCAACCTGTACCGGTTGAAACGCCTGTCCGGCAGGAACAGTTTGAGACAGCGAGAAAAGATAAGCAATTTCATTCCGTCGCGCCGCGTACGAAAGGCGCCGGAAAA
Organism: uncultured Rhodothermaceae bacterium; assembly: GCA_965365465.1. GTDB lineage: Bacteria > Bacteroidota > Rhodothermia > Rhodothermales > DASSAV01 > CBDUBU01. The sequence goes on along the minus strand of CBDUBU010000311.1, from coordinate 641 downwards.
GCACATACCTCCAGAAGGGGCGCGTCGACCGGGGCAGCGCGTCCATCCCCCAAGCTATGCGACCGACCTGAGCCGGCGACAGAACCGCCGGGCCTGCGCTGCTAGCTGACGCTGTTCACGTACCGGGGACGTGTGTCCAGCACATCGGTGGTGTGCGTTCGCAGCCACCTGCGGAACGCATCCGCTTCCTGCCCCCGGAGGCGAACAAATTCCACATCGCTGTTGGGGGCGCTGATGAAGTAGAGGGTGACGGCGACTTCCTCGTCGAATACCTGCGCCACGACATCCATGTTGATAACGCGCTTGCCGATTCTGACCAGGTTCATCATTGCGGCGACCGGTTTAAGGGTTAGCGTGATCTCCCGCCTCAACCTGCTTCAGTCTAACGGTACTCTACAGGGATGGCTGTGTCAAGGTGGAAAGCAGGTATATTTTCGTGCTTTGCCCTGCTTTTTCAACAGCTTGGGAAAGCCTGTTCTACCGGTTCGCCCCGTCACCTGAATAAAAAAAGGGGCATCCGGCAGGACGCCCCTTTTTTACGCTCGTGCTCTAAAAAACCTTAAAAACAGCGAATCGTCAATTTTTCGGGAAGGCGAACACCGAGTCCGGGATCTCCGGATCTATCTCGATGCTATCCACCT
>CBDUBU010000310.1:0-4805 GCA_965365465.1 uncultured Rhodothermaceae bacterium | reverse complement strand
CGGATCGAGGCGGGCGCTTACCAGCAGGTGCGGCAGATGGTCCTGCTTAAATAATTCGCCAGCTATCGGATCGGTTTGTATTGAGAAGCCACCCTCTGCCTGGGGGTGGCTTCTCAATTAAAGGGAATGCATCATGCGACCAAAAATTGAGGCGTAAGTCCCATGCTTCGGACATTATCTTTTACCTCCTGCTCATAGAGGGGGTTCATCAGGATAATCACGTCAGGATGGTATTCGCGAAGGAAGTCCGGGGGTACAATTTGCTGACCTGTGCCTGCAATGTATAGACCCTGTTTTCTGGGATTAATATCCACTACATATGGAATCTGATCCTGCGCTTTGAGGATGTTCGAAATCGTGACTCCTTTGGTTCCTGCGCCCCATATAACTGCTTTTTGCTTTGCCTGTGCAATGGCCGCGAGATGGGCTTTCCAGGTTTTGACCTTCTCACTGTAACGTTGCGAGAAAGACATGACAGCGTTCTGTAAAGCATGGACCTGTGCCTGATCTTCAGATTTCGATGCAATCTCTTCTGAGTGATCGTTCGGGGATGCTTCAATTCCGAGGTATTGTCCTCCGAACGCCTCGGAAAGGTCAAGCACGTCGAAGCCGCTGGTTCTAAACAGGTATGCCAGAGAAGCCTCGCTGAAATACGAAACGTGTTCGTAAAGGAGATCCCAGATAGCGAGGTCGCGCAGTGTAGCCATGACGTTCGGAACTTCAAAGTAAACCATCGGCTGGGCGCCTTGTCCAATGCTGCGCCGGATCATAGCGATGAACTCGCGTGGGTATTCGATATGCTCAAGCACATGCCTGCAGCAGATGAGATCGGCTTGATGGTCGGCATATTGCTCCGAATAAAAATCCTGCACTACTTTAAAGCTTGCGCTGGATTTGTCTGTTTGAAGTTCCGGCTCATAACTGGGATCGAAGCCGATCCCGGTATTCGGCCCTCGCCGGCAAATCATAGCCAGAAAGTCGCCTTTACCACAGCCAATTTCGATGATCTGTTTGTCATGCAGGTTATATCGATCTATGAGCCTGTCGGCTAACGCTTCTGCATACGCCTGAAACCTCGGGGAGAAGTGGAGAGAATTCTCATATTTCTGCGTGTATGCAATAAGTTCGGGATCAAAGGCGTAGTTGTAGATATGCCCACAGGTAGAGCAGAAGCCAAGCAGCAGGTCTCCGCAAGGGGCTTCCAGCGCCTGGTTGCGGGTTGGCCAGAGTTCATTGCAGAGAATGGGTACCTGGGGAATCTCGGCAAAAAAGGTTACAGAAGATGTTGTGCAGACCGGGCAGATGTGGGTTTGACTATTTTCTACCATACAAACGCAATAGCAAGTATTTTGCTGATAAAATAGAGTTACCGCTCACGCCGGAACCGCAGGAAATGAAGTAGAGGACTCTCCATTGGATAACGCGGCATCGACCATGAGCAGTTCAGGTGAAAGGTTCATCTGGGCGAGACGGAGCCTGATCTCTTCGCGGTAAACAGGATTCATAACGATTACCACATCCGGTTTGTATTCAGACAGAAAATCCGGGCCTACAATTTCATGGCCTGATTTTGCCAGAAACGTTCCGTGCTTGTATGGATTGATATCGACTGCGTAAGAGACTTGGTCAGTGATGCCTAACGTAGTCAGGAAAGCAACAGCTTTGGATCCTCCTCCCCATAGCACTACCCGCTTTCCATGTTGATTCAGTTCTTGTAACAGGCTACGCCATGCATTGAGCCGATCCTGGATCCGTGAGGCATACAGAGCAACATCGTTTGATATGTGCTGCAGATCCTCTTGGCCGGGGAGGGAGGGAGCGCTTTTTCCAGGCCGGGCCTCGATCATCAAATACTGATCATCATAATCTGTCCATAGGTTCAGAACTTCGAAGCCCTGGGCGCGGAAAAGGTAATCCAGAGATTCCGGTGTGAAATAAGAGCAGTGTTCGTAGTAGACATCCCAGAAAGCAAGTGTTTGCAGGATTCGGTTCGTCTCAGGAATCTGGAAAAAGACAATGGTGTCTGGAGCGTTTCCGATGGAACGACGCACTGTGCCTAAAAATTCAGCGGTCTGGGGAATGTGTTCCAGCGTCATCTTGCAACAAACAAAGTCTCCTTTGTGATCGGCGTACTGCTCCGAATAAAAGTCCTGAACAAAGGTAGTAAGTCCCTTAGCCTCTCCCGAATCTCGTTCAGGGATGTATGCCGGGTCGAATCCGATTCCGCGATTACCTCCTAACTCACAGATCATGTTCAAGAAATCGCCCTTACCGCAGCCGATCTCGATAATTTGCTTGCCATGCAAGCTGTAGCGGTCAATGAGGTCTGCTGCCAGCCGGCGGTGAAAGGTATTGAAGGTAGAGGAAAAGCCCTGGGTCTCCTCGTATTCTGCTGAGTAGTTCAGCAATTCTGGATCAAAGGCAGTATTGCTTACAAAACCGCATTTACGACAGTAAGCAAGGGAAATGCAACCCGTCGGAAATCGTAGGGCTTCATCGCGCGTTCTGATTTTGAGGACGCTATGCACCGGGACATCGGGTACTTCATAGAACGTAACCATTGCGGCGGAAGCACAATTCGGGCAAGATGCCTGCAAGCCGTCGAGAGCCATAGGCATGTAAGAAACGGATGAAGGGTTTTCGGTCATTGTAAGCGGATCGTACTGATGCAAATCGGGTGCGAATGAATTGGGTCTGCTATTCAGCAAACAAGCTTACTATCTGAGGAAATGAGAGGGATAATCCCGTCGATTCATTCGCCATGAACCTTTGGAGCATGGCCAACCCAAAGCAGGTTCTACCGCAGCTCGTCTCAATGAAAAACCCAAAGCATAATGCACTCCGGGTCTTTCACAAAACAGCATCATCTGCAATTACGCTGCACATATATAAAGCACAGCGCGGCGGAGAAGCTACTTCACGAGCAGCATACGACGAACCTCGTGAAAGTTGCCGGCCTGCATTCTGTAAAAATAGATACCGCTAGGCAGGTCGTGTGCATTAAAACGCACTTCATGCCGGCCCGCTTGAAGCGAGCCATCAACGAGCGTCATAATCTGCCGCCCCAGCGCGTCGTAAACATGTATCTGCACAAGTCCGGAGACAGGCAGTTCATACCGGATCACGGTTTCAGGATTGAACGGATTGGGGAAGTTGCCATGAAGCTGAACACGTTCCGGAACGCCGGCTTCCAGCGCGACGACGGGCGAGTACTCGAAAGCTCCATCATAATCTAACTGGCGAAGGCGATACCGTACCCGGGCAGCTTCAAAAGGCAATGCCGTGTCGGCAAAATGGTACTGTCGAGCCTCCAGCGTCGTGCCGCTTCCCTCTACAAACCCGATTGTTTCAAATGCACCCCCGACGCCGTCTGCACGCTCGATTTCAAAGCCGGCATTATTGGTTTCGCTTGCTGTTGCCCAGCTTAATTGTGCATCCACGCCTGCAAGCACCGCTGTAAACGAAACAAGCTCTACTGGCAGCGTCTCATTGGATCCTGTAAAGGTCCCGGTCGTGTATCGCTGACCGGGGCCATTAAACAGATCAATCGTGTCCCAACTCAGGTTTGCTGTTGCAGACTGATCGTTGATCGTGAACTGGAACGTAGCTACATCTGTGAAGGCATTCGGAAGCGCCTGCCCATTCCCATCGGATGTAAAACCCAACTCAATGTTCATAGACACTTTGTTTACATCAGGCAGCGTGATCGTAGAGTTGTAACCGGCGGAGCCTCCCGAATAAGTAGTCTGCGTGCTGTTGTAGTTGTCATAGGCACCACTCACGTAGGTCAGCGCTGTATTGTCATAAGTGAACTGGAGCGTCGAAGTGCCTAATCCCTGATCTCCGGGGTTTGCCTGAAGCTGAACCACAACGGTAAGGGTCGAGCCGCTCTGGGAAGTTTGAAACTGGCCGTTGACAGTTCCCTGTGCCTGTGCTGTGGCGCCGGTCATCAAGGTCAGCAGCACCGGAATGACCAGCATGTTCAAAGACATGGTTTTTTGTCTCCGGAAATGATCTTCTCGAGCCTGCCAGAAGGCGCGGTGCGGAATTGATGGTAGAAGAAGCTGCATGGCCTTGTCCTAGATTGAAACAAATAAAGATCGACTAAATGGCAAAGGTTATCAAGGTACACGGGATTCAACGCTATTGTTCAGACGCCAGTAAAGCTGGTAGTCTGACGCAATAACATTTCCGCTCAAGTCAAAGTCGGCGCTGCGGTAGCCGTCAGGACCACCGTTCTGCACCCGCCAGAACAACTGGTAGTCCGTCGCCACCACCTGCCCGTCGCCGTCAGCGTCGCCCGCCCACAAGCCGTAGGCGCCGGGCGCCACCTGCTTCATCGCCTGCAAACCGTAGCCCGGCCCCGCCGTGAAGTCGTGCGCCCCCTCGCCCGTCGTGAAATCCACCGCCGACGCGCTCATCACCGCCAGATGGTTGCGGTGGCGCACCACGACGTAGTAACTGCCCACCGGCACATCGGCAAAGCGCACCGCGCTGACGCCGTCGAGATCGACCACCGCGCCGTCGTCTCTGAGCAAAGCGGCGCGGCGGGCCAGCGTCGTTGCCGCATCGGTTCCGGAGCGCAACTCCACGAGCAGCCAGTCGACGATCTCGGGGTGGTTGTCGAAGAAGTCGGGTCGGTTGTTGGCATTGGCATCGGAGGCAGGGAGGGCTTCGGCGCCGGGGTAGTGCCAGGGGTTGGTGTTGTAGGGATGGGTGGTGGGCAGCAGGGCTTTGGCGTTGAGGTGGGTTCGCATCAGGCGGCTGGCGGCGTCGTAGGGACCTTCCAGCGCTACCTTTATCTC
>CBDUBU010000309.1:0-4806 GCA_965365465.1 uncultured Rhodothermaceae bacterium | reverse complement strand
GCCTGCAACTCATCGAGCCGCGAGTTCACGCCGGGAAAGGCGCTGACATACCGCTCCCGCCAGCCATACTGACGGGCTGCCAGAAGAAAATCACGGGCTTCGGCGTCCTGCGTCACGACAGCGCCGCCGTCGCCGAAAGCGCCCAGGTTTTTGGTCGGGTAGAAACTGAAAGCGGCGGCATCCCCGTAGCCTCCCACCCGCACCCCCTTCCACTCCGCCCCGTGCGCCTGTGCGCAGTCTTCCACGACCCGAACGCCATGCTTCCGGGCTATGGCGACGATTTCGTCCATCGGGGCAGGATAGCCGTACATATGCACGGGCACGATGGCCTTCGTCTTCGGGCTGAACAGCGGCTCCAGCAAGGCCGGGTCCATGCACCGCGTGGCCGGATCGATGTCGCACAGGACCGGCACGGCGCCGGTTTGCTCGATGGCGGCCACGGTTGCCACAGCGGAATGCGAAACGGTGATGACCTCGTCGCCCGGTTGCACGCCGACGCTCCGGAGCGCCAGCGCCAGCGCATCCGTTCCGCTGGCGACGCCCACGCAGCAGGAGACGCCGACATACGACGCGAACGCCTGCTCGAAGGCGCGGACTTCCTCGCCGAGGATGTAGGCGCCGCTCTCCAGGACGGCGGCAATCGCCTCGCGGATCGCCGCTCCATGCGCTGCCAGGCAGGCTTTCGGGTTGGCGACGGCAATGAAGGCGTCAGGCGTATACACGGTCGTTCCAGTAGTGTCCATGGTGCAGGCGGTAGTAGGCAAGCGTCCGCGTCAGGCCCTCTTCAAGGCAGGTCTGCGGCTTCCATCCGAGCCGGGAACGGATCTTCCGGTAGTCCGCGTAATAGTCGCCGATGTCGATGGCCTTCCGGTCGGCAGGAAACCCGACCTGCTCGAAGGCCCCTCCCCGGTGCAGGCTGACCAGCAGTTCCGCCGTATCCAGCAGCGAGATCGGATCGTCGGCGCCCAGGTTGAAGATCTGTCCGTTGGCGTCCTCCGACTGGGCGGCCAGCAGCAGCGCCTCCACCACGTCATCGACGTAGTTGAAATCCCGGATCTGCTTGCCGTCGCCGAAAACCTGAAACGGGCGCCCCTCGACCAGCCGCCGCATCCAGATGCCGAGAAAGGTCTGCCGCGCATCCTTGACCCGCATCCGGGGGCCGTAGGTGTTCGTCAGCCGGAGCACGGAGGCGCGGATGCCATACACGTCGTTGTAGACGATGTGGTACCACTCCCCTGCCATCTTGTTAATGCCGTTCACGTCTACCGGGTGGAGCGGATGCCGCTCGTCTACGGGCAGGTATTGCGGCTTTCCGTACAACTGCCGCGTGCTTGCAAAGACGAGTTTGACCTCCGGATTGTGCCTGCGGCACGCCTCCAGTATGGATAGCTGCGCCTTCGCGTTGATCTCCAGGTCGGGATACGGGTTTTCCATCGAGTCGAGGTGGCTCGTCTGCCCGGCCAGGTTGAACAGGTAGTCCTGCCCCTGCACGAGATACTTCATCGCGTGCTCGTCGCGCACGTCCGAGATGTTGACATCGATGGCGCGCAGAATCTGATCGACGTTGAACAGATTGCCGCCGTACTCCGGAATCAGGCTATCGACCAGGGTGACCCGGCACCCCATCCCGACCAGCCGCAGCGCCAGGTTGGAACCGATGAAGCCAAGCCCGCCGGTGATCAGCGCCTTTCGGCCCCGGTATGCATCGTCCTTGATCATAACTGTTTCCTGTTTGACGGGTCGTCAGAGGGCGACCTTTTTGAAAACGTAAGTGACATCGTGTTCGTCGGCGGCGGCATTCGAGGACAGCACGATCGTGTTCACGAGCGCCAATCCTGCCTCCGAGCAATTCTGTAGCAATTCCCGCTCGTTGAAGCGCATCTCCAGCGTTTCCACGCCATAGGCGAATTTCTTCAGGTGCTGGAGCGGCTTCCGGAAAGAAACCGGCGTCCGGTGCGCGATGACCAGTCCCGCCGAAACGCGGGCCGCCTCTCGAATTTGATCCTGGTAATCCAGCACGTGCAGGAGCACGCCGCTGGAAATGGCAACATCGAACCGGGCATCCTCAAAGGGCAGATGCGCGCCGTCTGCCGCTTCAAACTCCGCTTTCGGGTAATAATCGCGGGCCATGGCGATCATCGGCTCCGAGTAATCCACCCCGGTGTACCGGATGCGGCGGTTCAGCAGATATTCCAGCACCTCGTAGTAGTATCCGGTGGCGCATCCGACCTCCAGAATCCTGGCGTTCTCGCGGACATAAGGGCGCAGCGCGTCCGCCAGCGCGACATAGGCGGAAGGCGGCTCGCCCCGGTACAGGGCCTCCAGCTCGGACTGCACGAGCGCGCGTTGCCGCAAGGGAATCGCTTCGCTCTGCCAGCCTGCCGTGAGGCGCTTCCCTATGTTTTCGCGCGCGATCTGCGTCTTGCCGTAGGACACTTTCGCCATATCCGGCGCCTCCAGCTTGTAGCGCTCCCGGTCGTACCGGAGATGCCGTTCCAGCAGTTCGGCTGTCTGCGCCATCCGGAGCGCATAGCTGTGGTCGCGGAGGGTGCGCTGCTGCCCCGCTGCCGCAATCGCTTCAGCTTCTTCGGGATGGTCGAGGTAGTACTGGACGAGCGCGACGCATTCTTCGGGCGAGCGATAGGCGACGATCTCTTTCCCCACCTCGAACAGTTCCGGGAGGTTATCCTTGTAGTCGGTAATCACCAGGGCGCCGCACCCGGTGGCCTCGTACAGGCGCATGTTGTTGGCATAGTTGAGCGCCACTTCCCCGTGCCGGTTGATCGTGATGCTGGAATGGGCGAGCACGGAAAACATTTCGGACCCCCAGGCTTCTCCGTTATGACGCTGCCGCACCGGCGAATCGGCGGGCAGCGAAGCGGCGCCGTAGCCCCAGAACTGCGCAGGGGTTTCCGTCGCCAGCAGATCCAGCAGCCTGTGCGCTTCGAGGTGCAGATTCGAGATGCCTCCCACGAAAGAACAGGCAATGGGGCGCTCCCGGTAGGCCGGAAACTCAAGGGTTTCCAGCACGCGCGGATCAAAGGCCAGCGGCTGGTAACAGGAGCAGACGCCATGCCTGCGCAGTTCCTCCACGTAATGCGGAAAGGAACTGATGACGAGGTCGTACTGCCCGAAGGGAATGTCCCTGACGACAGGCGTTGCAATCTGCCCCACGACCAGCCGGGCGCGTTGACGAAGCCTCAGCAGCAACTCCGCCGGGAAGAGGTTCATATCCTGCACGTAAACCACGTCGGGGCGCTGCGCTTCAATCTGCGCCAGCGCAACGGCTGCCCAGTCGCCCTGCACGCCGTGCTCGCCGGCCCAGCGCTGCTGCAACGGCTCCCAGTTGACGATCAGGTCGGCGCTTTGCCAGCCCTGCAACGCCAGCCCGTGCGAGTAGAAGTCGCTGTCGCCGAAGCATTCCTGCTGGATGCGCCGGTGCTGCTCTGCATAGGAGGCTAGTGCGAGTTCCGGATTGCGGGCGTACAACCGTTCCAGGAAGCCCCGGTAGTACGTGTTCAGAAAGAGGCACGAAGGCCGGGCCGGGCCGGTCGTTTCGGCGGCTTCCCCGGAAAACGTGATCCGGAGGTGCGGCGCGAGCACGCCGCCCAGCGCAGCGGCCAGTTGCCGCATACGGCCCGGCGATTTGCCGAGGAAAAGAACGGATATCTGCCCCTCGCCGTGATTCCGCTCCGGGTTGACGATCCGGACCTGCAAGGCGTCGCCGGGGATTCCCGCATCATATTCCTCCCGGTGGGCGTCATGCAGGATCAGAACGCCCTCCTCATGCAGCAACTCCCATCCCTGAAGCATACACGCAACACGCGCCCGCCCGTCAACCAGAATGAGATGGAACTGCCGGTCGAGGCGCTGCGGGCAGCGAACGTAGTCGCGGAACTGCCGGTACGTCCCGTCTTCGATGCCGTCTGCAAAGGGCAGGTTGTTCGGAACGTGGTAGAGTTCCACCTGCTGCACGCCCTGCTTTTGCAAGTCCTTATGGACGGCCTCGGCCCAGCCTGCGTCATGCTCGATGCTGTGCCACGCGCTGCCCGGAGGCAGCAACGCGGAAAAATAGCGAGTGCTCCTGCCGCTGCCCCATTCGAGGCAATCGACGGGGTGGCCGAAGAGTCCGATGCACGCTTCGAGGGCCGCTATTTCATTTTCGTCCATGAAGGGCGTGCTATCTTCTGCCCTTGCTTGCGGATAGAGGGGCGCCTGCCGAAAGGATGCCGGGGCGGTGATGGCTGCCATAAAGGTTGTGGGTTGGTTGAAACAGGTTACACGGATATGGTCTGCGCAGGACAGGCGGCTTCCTGCCATCCGGCAAGCTCATGAGGCAACTGATCGCTGAATTGCTCAAGGAAAGCGTAGCAGGCGTGCGCTTCCTGATCCAGTTCAACCGGCGACGGCCCACCGGCCCAGTGGCTTATCACGGCAGCCGCGCTGCGCCCGATGCCGTAGGAGCGATTGAGCACCTCGCCGCGCTGCACCAGGATGGGATGCATCTCTCCGGCTTGCAGCAATCCCATCTCTTCCAGGCAGCGGCCTCCTGCCGCCACAGAAACCAGATGCTGCATGAGTTTTTCGAGGGTGTATGCCTTCCGTGAAGTCGCGGAATCGTCGCGCATCAGGCGTATGTACTTGCCTGCGGAGAGCACGCGCACCTGCCGATCGGGGAACGCGACGCATAACCGCACCAGCATCATGTAGTCCTCGCTTACCCGAAAGAAGGGGTCCGGCGGCGGAAGGCGCCGCAGATTCTCTTTCCTGAAAGCCGTCCCGGCGCCGAGGGCGCTCATCTCTCCG
>CBDUBU010000308.1:0-4846 GCA_965365465.1 uncultured Rhodothermaceae bacterium | reverse complement strand
GGCCGGGATGAGCCACGAGCTGCGCACGCCCATGAACGGCGTCATCGGCATGACGAGCCTGCTGCTCGAAACGCCCCTCAGCGCCGAGCAGCGCGAGTTTGCCGAAATAATCCGCCATTCCGGGGAAGCGCTGCTGACGGTCATCAACGACATCCTGGACTTTTCCAAGATCGAGGCGGATCAACTGGAACTGGAAGCGCAGCCTTTCGAGGTGGGCGCCTGTGTGGAAGAGGCCCTTGATCTAGTGGCCGTTCAGGCCGGCGAAAAGGACCTGGAACTGCTCTATGAGATCGAGGACAGCGTGCCGCATACCATCGTGGGCGACTGTGTGCGTCTGCGTCAGGTGCTGGTGAACCTGCTCTCGAACGCCATCAAGTTTACGGAGCGGGGAGAGGTGGTGCTGTCCATGCGGTTCGACGCAACGGGGAAGGAAAACGCCGGGGTTGCGGCAGCCGGACGGGAGCACGCCTGGCGGCTGCTCTTCAGCGTGCGGGACACCGGCATCGGCATTCCGGAAGAGCGCATGGATCGACTATTCCGGTCCTTCAGTCAGGTCGATGCCTCCACCACGCGCCGTTATGGAGGCACGGGCCTCGGGCTGGCGATCTCGAAACGGCTGGTGGAGGCCATGGGCGGCGACATCCGGGTCGAAAGCCGGGTTGGACGCGGGACGACCTTTCATTTCAGCATCACGCCGGGCCGATTGTCCTTCACCGGGCAGCGTGCGCCGTGCGAAAGCATCCCGGAGATCGCCGGGCGCTGCGCCCTCGTGGTGGATGACCATGCCATGAGCCGGCGGCTGCTGGCGGCGCAGCTCCGGAAAGGAAAGCTGAAAGTGATCGAGGCCGCCTCGGGCGCGGAGGCGCTGGCGCTGCTGGCGCAGGAGCCGGAGGTAGACCTGGCCCTGATCGACTTCAAAATGCCCGGCATGAACGGCCTGGCGCTTGCCGAGGCCATCGCGGCGCGCAGGCCCGGCCTGCCGCGCGTGCTGCTCGGTTCGGTTCATCATCCGGTGAAAGCGCGGCCCGGACTGGTCGCCGCCGTCGTGAACAAGCCGGTCAAGCGGGATCAGCTTTGCGCCCGTTTGCTGCCCCTGCTGCAAAAGAAGAACGCGCCGCAGGCGGCCTGCGCTGCCGGCAGCGTTCCGGCTCCGGCTGCTCCGGACAGGCCGCTGCGCATTCTGGTGGCCGAGGACAACCCGACCAATCAGAAGCTGGCCCTCCATATGCTGGCGCGGCTTGGCTTCCGGGCCGACGGGGTGGCCGATGGCATGGAGGTGCTTGAAGCCCTCAGCCGGTAGCCCTACGACATGGTGCTGATGGATGTGCATATGCCGCACATGGACGGCCTCGAAGCCACGCGCCGGGCGCGCAGCAGCCTGCCGCCCGAAAGGCAGCCCTGGATCACGGCGATGACCGCCGGCGCCTTGCAGGGCGACCGCGAGCAATGCCTGGAAGCGGGCATGGACGACTACCTCGCCAAGCCGGTCAAGCTGGAGGCGCTGGCCGGGGCGATCCGGCGGGCAGGAAGCAGGGACGAACCGACCTGCCCTTCCGTCCAGGCGCAACCGAAGCGCCTGCCCGAAGCGCCGGAGGAGGTTGCGGCTTATGCCGCGCAACTGCGCGCCCGGCTGGCGCGCTTCGCAGGCGCCGACGATCGGGCGCTGATGCAGGAGGTGGTCAAAAGCTATCTCGACGATGCGCCCGGGCTGCTGGCCGCGTTGCAGGAAGGCGCAGGCTCCGGGTCCGCTGCGCTCGTCGAACGGGCAGCGCACACGCTCAAGTCGAGCAGTCAACTGCTCGGCGCCGACACGCTGGCAGCGCTGTGTCAGGAACTGGAAAGCCGCGCCTGCGCCGGAACCCTCGAAGGGGCCGCAGAACGGCTGGCGCAGATCGCACAGGCGCTGGCGGACGCCTGCCGCCGGGGGGCCGAGGTGCTGGAGTTGTGGTCCGCCGAGGCAGAGACCGTCTGAGGCAGGAGGCAGTGGTCAGATCTCCAGCCAGGCTTCGATCTGCTCTGTTTTCAGGTACCAGGAGCGGTCGGCGGGCCAGTAGGCGGAGGTGTTCATCTGCCAGCGGTCCAGGTCGTCCAGGCTGTACCACCGGTCCTCGATGTGGTAATAACGGGGGCGAAGAGCGCCGTTGACCCGTATGGTTACGATCTCTTGCTCGTCAGGCAGGCGAACGTGAACGTCGATCCATTCGGCCATAGGGAACAGCCTCCTCCCGGCGCCGCTTCAGAGCGTCCAGGCTCAGTCGAACAGGGCAACCACCGGGGCGTGATCGGAAGCTTTCGGCCCCTTGCGCTCCTCCCGGTCCACGTAAACCCCGGTGCAACGCGCGGCCAGCGGCGGGGTCACGAAAACGTGGTCGATGCGCAGGCCGTCGTTTTTCGGGAACGAAAGCGCCCGGTAGTCCCACCATGAGTAAATGCCCTCTTCCTGATGATGCAGCCGGAGCGCATCGACGAACCCGAAGGCGCGAACCTCCTCCAGGGCGGCGCGGACCTCCGGATGAAACAGCACTGTGCCGCGCCAGGCATCCGGGCGGGCGACATCCCGTTCCTCCGGCGCTACGTTCAGGTCGCCGCACAGCAGCACCGGCTCGGAGGGGTCAAACCGTTCGTCCAGAAAACGGCGCAGCCGCTGCATCCAGGCCAGTTTGTAGGTGTATTTCTCCGACCCTACCGAATGGCCGTTGGGCACGTACACATTTACCAGCCGGATGCCTTCCACCAGCGCCGTGATCAGGCGGGCCTCCGGGAAGCCACTCTCCGCCGGGAAACCGCATTGCACTTCGGCAGGCGGCAGGCGGCTCAGAATGGCGACCCCGTTGTACGTTTTCTGCCCGTGCGCCACGGCTTCGTACCCGGCCTCCCGCAACAGGTCAAACGGAAACAGGTCGTCGGTCACCTTTGTCTCCTGAAGGCAGAGGACATCCGGTTGACGGCTGGCCAGCCAGGACAGCAACCGTTCGGTGCGGGCGCGGATCGAGTTGACGTTCCAGGTGGCTATCTTCATGGCATTGGATCAACGGGAAAAAAATGGTTTCGTCAAGGCAGCGCGAGGCCGCCCGTTCAGGATGAGACTTCAGGGCGGGTGTGGCGCTCCTCTAGAGGTCATTTCATGCAAACACAGTATGGCAGGGGTATTCAGTCAGAAACTGCCCGGCAAGCCGGAGAAGCAGCGCTGCCTGCAGGAGAAACTCCTCGCCCAGAGCCTGCCCTGCGGGCTACATAGACGCTTTGGGTAGGGAGGCGGCAGCACCTTTTCGCCGTGTCATGCTGAACGTAGCGAAGCGTATATAGGACATGGTTAGCAGGCGCTCGTGTCCGCGCTGCGTCCGACCCCTGCTTGCCAGAGCGTTTCTCAGGGCTTCACCTCGAACCACAGCGGACTCTGGTCGTCCGGGTCGCCGTTGTAGTTGATGGTGATTTCCTCGTCCGGTTCGATTTCACGGAGCGCTGTCAGTTCCATCATCCGCGCCTCTGTTCGTTTCACGTACCGGGCATTTGGATGATAAGAATGGTTGGCGAAAGAAACGAACCCGAAGGCGATCCCGATGCTCTGTCCTGTTGCGCCCCAGGCAAAGTAATAGTGATAAAGCGTCGTCTGATCGAGCGGCGCCTGTTCCGATTCCGGCAGAACCAGAACGGGCGCCTGTTCGATCACCTCGTCCGGCGCGTACCGTTTTGCGGCAAACACGCCGTTTCCCTTGCTTCCAGCAGCGCCGATCCGAAGCCTGGTGAACGACTGCCCGGAGGCATCATCCGGCGAAAGCACAGGACTAACGTTCATGGCCCAGCGCAGCCTCCTCCCGAACCTTCAGCCGATGGATGGCAGCCCGCAGGATGAGGTCCAGCATCTCGGCGTACGAGATCTCCGCATAGGCGGACATCTTGGCAAGATGCCCGTCCCAGCACCAACCGGGGTTTGGATTGACCTCCAGCAGTTTCGGGATGCCGTCTGCGCTCATCCGCCAGTCCACCCGCGCATAATCACGGCATTCGAGGCGCTCGAAGAGTTTCAGGCTATAGTCCTCGATCAACTGCCTGGTTTCCGGGTTCAGGTCCGCCGGGACGGATTTGAGTCCCCAGTAGGGAGAATCCGGCAGCCACTTGGCCTCATAGCCGCAGATGCGCGGCAGTTCGGGCGGCAGGTCCTGCGAGGAATAATCCTCCTCGGTGATCGGCAGCACGGTGTATGTCTCCGGCAGGTTGCCGATGATGCCGATGGTCAGGTCGGCGCCGGTAAGAAACTCCTCGATCAGCAGCGGCTTGTCATAGCCGAACTGCTCGCGGATCTCCGAGATGGCATTCAGCAATTCCTCGGAGTTCCGGGCCACGCTGCGCCGGGTGATGCCGAATGAGGAATCCCCCGTGTTCGGCTTGACGATGACGGGGAAGGAGAACGGCAACTCGAACTCGGTGGCGTCCGGCTGGATGAAGCAGGCGTCGGGGACCGGGATGCCCATTTCCTTTGCCACGCCGCGCACGAGCGACTTGTCGTAGCAATAGGCCAGGCACTGGGGGTTGCCGCCGGTGTAGGGCAGTTCGAGCCATTCCAGGAGCGCGGGCACGTGCAGTTCCTTGCGCGGGTCGTTGTTGAAACCCTCGTCGCACAGGTTCAGCACGAGGTCGGCCTTGCCTTTGAGTTTCTTCAGGTCATCGACCAGCGTATCATGGCGGTCGAGGTACGTGAACCGGTAGGAATGGAGGCTGCTGAGCGCCCGTTTGAGTTCGTCGATGACGTAGAAATCGTCCTCGTCGAAAACGGCCTGCGGCTTGACAGTGTCCGGCTTGGACGGGTCGCCGAGCAGCACCGCGACGTGATGCACCTCGTGCCCCG
>CBDUBU010000307.1:0-4861 GCA_965365465.1 uncultured Rhodothermaceae bacterium | reverse complement strand
ATCCAGCAGGTGCTCGGTGAGCAAGGCGTCAGACAGGGCCGTATCCAGCCCAAAGACATCGGCGGCATACCCGATGACCACCGCTTCGCGTTCTGGTTCGCTTGCCGCCCGTTTCAATTCGGAGGTAAGCTGGTCCAGGCTCAAAAGGATGGTTTCTTCCGACAGCGCAATGCCTGTCCCGCCCTCGGTTTCATGGCGCAGCAGGTAATTCAGGTCGGCAATGGAGAAGCCCGATTGTTCTATGAATTCGGCGGCGACAACGAACCGCAGCGTCTGGCCGCTCTGGTTGACATCAAAGGGGTCGAATCCGGTGAGCGCCTTTACCGATAGAAAATCGGACAGGCTCAGGCCGAGCGCCCGTGAAAAGGAGACGATGCGATACAGATGAGACAGCGCGGCCAGGTCGAGCGTGTCGCCGGCAACTTCTTCTGCCGTGAGCAAATCCAGTTCTTCGGCGCTGATCCCCAGGGCCGCCGCAATCGCCGGAACGTGCTCGCTGATCCGTCCGACCGAGGCCAGTTTATCCCGGCTCTCATTCAAGGCAAAGGTTTCGTCAGCGGGGTTCAGGACGGTGGGGTCGAGGAACACTTGCTCGTAGAGCGAGAGGCGGCTTTCATCTTGCGCGTAGACACGGGTATCGAGGTCGCTCCACCAACTCAGCATCTCCACGAGCGGGACGCCCAGCTTGTCCAGCAGGCGCTTGACGCCGGCAATCCGCACCAGCGTCCCTTCGGTCAGGTCCTCAGCGCCCAGGGCGCGCAAGGTCCGGTCCAGATCGCGGCTTTCCCAGCCGAGGGCGCGCTGCAAGCGGAGAAAACGGTGGATTTTGTCCAGCGCCTCGTCGGTCAGGTTCTCCAGCCACGCGCCCTCCAGGTTGCAGGCCGACGGCAGCACAATGCCGATGCCGGGCAGATCAATTTCAATCTCACCTCCGTGTGAAGGCAGATCAGGGCCGGGCGGCGTTGGGCCTCCCGGCAAATCGTTTCCAGGGAAATCCGGCAGGTTGATGTCAGGCAGCGTGATCGTGATAGAACCGCGCAGAGGGTTGATGAAGTCGGCAGCCAGCAGTTCCAGCAGCCCCTCGTAGTCCAGTTCCGCCCGGCTGAGAAAGGCCGGGACCTGCTCAAGTTCCGTTTTCCAGCCGGATTCGTCGGCGCCCCAGAACTGACGCAAGGGAGCCTTGACATCTTTCGTTATGATCCGACGCGCAAGCGGCGTCAGACCCAGGTATTCCGTTGCCTCCTGCAAGATCAGCTTCGAGGCTTCGACGCTGCCGGACTCCTGGATCGGGTGGTGAAAGACTTCGAGCAGTTGTTCCAGGGCGAGGCCGAGATGCGCGAGGTAAACGCGCGCCTCCTCGATCCAGAGATGGAAGGGCATCGAAAAAGGATACAACTGCCCCGCCAGGTGATCGTTGTCGTAAGCCGCGTGGTTGATGTGTTCGGCATTGGCTGCCAGTTCCGCCTCCTGCCAGGTGGTCTGATAGGCGAAAGGCTCTCCGGTCACGGCATTTTCAAACACCTCGATAGCCAGGTCGATGTAAGGCATGAGCGTGTTTGTGTTTTCGCAGGAAAGCGCGATTTCGCCGATATCGGGACGGCGTCCGAGCAGTACATCACGAGGTGATAGCAAATGCGGCCTTCCCAGCACCTCAACGCGAGAGACCTCCTTTCCCAGAAACTGGAGGAGGTCCACGAGATAAGCGGCAGGACTGTAGATTGAACGGCAATGCTCGCACGCGCAGTATGAAAGTGAGCCGAAGAGCGTCTCCCAGTCGCCGACGACCGGAGCGTCTGCGAGAGAGGGAGATTCGAGAACCCAGGGGGATGCCTGGTTGAAGCCCGGACTGTACCGGGCATACAACGACACGGCGGCGGCGGCTGTCCGGCCTGCCCGGTCATAGATCTGCGCCGCCGCGTCCATGCCTCCCAGCGCATCGGCATAGCTTTGCAGAAACGGCTGCCGCCCCATCTGCAAAATGCGCTGCGCCGAATCCAGCCCATCGTTCAGCAGCGGGGTGACAAGGTCATACAGGTTTGCGCCCGGCGCCAGGCGACTCACCCGTTGCCACCGCTTCAGATCGGCAATCAGGGCAGCGCGGTCTTCAACCCCGTCCAGTGCCCCGTCGTTTTCTTTGAGGTATTGTCCGATGTTGGTTTCGCGGAGTTCAAAGGCGGGGTTCCCGGTTAGAAAGCGCCCGAGATCCGCCTGCCGGGGATCGCCGGCGCGGATGATCTCTCCTGCAACGACAGACGTAGGAAAAGCGGATTCCAGCGTCCCGGCAAGCATCCCGGCGTACCGCTGGATTCGTTCTCTCTCCGTGTCTCCGGGAACCCAGGGCGGCGCGCCGATCGCCTGTCCGTTCGCGCCGTCCCTGAGCATCTGTAGCCAGTCGGAAACGTCAAACCGGGCGAGATCCTGCACTGAGGCCAGTTCTCCGCCCTGATGCTGCTTTTGCAGGGATTGCACCAGCGGCATATGGTTCTGCGTAAGGGCGCCCAGGCGCAGCGTGAACTGCACGCTGTCCACCACGTCGCCGCCCAGATTGGCGCGGGCCTCCTCCCAAAACGTCTCCGGAGGCCCGGTGTGCTGAAGGGAATCCTGTAACAGCGCCCGCTGTTGTTCCTGCGAAAGGGAGGTGGTCTGGAGCAGGTCTCCGAGCGAAAATACGCCCTCCCTCTCAGACGGAGCCAGCGCCACCGAGACCGTGTAGATCCGGAGCCTCGCTATGAGCTGGTCGCTCTGGCCCGCAGCCTGACCCGGAATGATGTTTTCGGCAGCGGCTTCCTCTAGGGCGCGAACCAGAAACCGGGTATCCTGGCGCAGAAGCTGCGCGAGGCTGGCCGGCGCTCCCCTGCGAAACAGGCCGTAGAATACGGCTGCGTTGACTTCCATCCCCCTCGCATAACGAGCCGCCGCGATGAGGAATGCGATATGAATACCTTCGATCCCGGTTTTGCACGAAAGATACCTGACCTCATCCCCTCCCAGTGAATCCAGTTCCTCTCCCTCCAGGAACGGCTGCAGCCGTTCGTGATAGCGCTCGAACTCCGAGGGGCCGCGCCAGGCATCGTCCTCGACGTACAGG
Organism: uncultured Rhodothermaceae bacterium; assembly: GCA_965365465.1. Classification (GTDB taxonomy): domain Bacteria; phylum Bacteroidota; class Rhodothermia; order Rhodothermales; family DASSAV01; genus CBDUBU01. The sequence goes on along the minus strand of CBDUBU010000307.1, from coordinate 1,773 downwards.
TTTACCTCCTCCGCCCGCCCGGCGTCACAGATAAGCTCCGAAGTCGCCAGCGCCTGGTCCGGGTCGTCTCCAAACACGCGAACAAGGAGGTCTACGGAACCCTGAGCAGGCGGCTGGTAACGGATCTGGTAGGCTCCTTCGGCATTCGTTTGCGCCTCTCCAAGCGTTATTTCTCCCCGGAGGCGTCTAGCCGCCGCCTGCACCCGCACTATCGGGACGGCTGCGCCTTCCTGATGCCGGATGCGCCCGAAGACACGCCAGGGTTCATCACCGTCGCTGCCCGGATCGTCGTCCGCAGGAGAGGACGCAACCGTAAACTCCACCCACCATACGTTTCCATCCTGCCGCTTCGGACCCTTCTGTTCGCTGATGGTCAACGGTTTGTTCTCGGCATTGAACAGCCTGAACTGAATCCTTTGCCCCCCAACCTCAGAAGGCGGCTCAACGTCCAGAGAGAACCGCCCCTCCGCATCCGTAACCGCTCCCCCGATGGTTACAGGTTCTTCCCCCTTACGCTGGTAGACTTTGAGGGTGATGCCGGGCAGTACACTGCCGTTAGCCGACCGGACGACACCGGCGAGGGTGGTTTTCGTTTGCGGTTCCATGATTCAATCGTCTCTGCAAATATGTGTATTGACCTAAGCAAATGCGCTAGAAATTCCCACGGGATCGGGTAAGACGGACCTCCGAAAGCGGCGTCAATAGCAAGCTGTGCTCCAGGCTAACCGGGCTTACTGTAATTGGAGGCGTTTCATTGTTGAAAACGCCGCGCTTCACATTTATAAAGCGCTGATCGAACGGAATAGTGGCCTTGAGTGGATCTACATATAACTGGTTAAGCCTAACATCAAACACATCTTCCGATCCAAGCAGATGAGCAGCAATCTCTTCCCTTCGCAAATCGCGAGTAGCGACTGACCGACGCACACCTTCCCCGATTTGATATCTTGGCAGTTCAACAGCCCCGGTTGCAGGCGCAGGATCGGGTCTCGGAAGTGTGGGCACATCAACTCCCGTTTCCGGCACAGAGACAGGCGGTGGCCGCGTGGGAGGACTCGGCGGAGGAGCCACTGGCGGCGTCCGACGTTTGGGAGGAGGAGGGGGAGGAGCTGCAGGCGGCAACCGACGCGGGGGAGCAGGCGAAGGAATGGGGTCCGGCACACCCGTTGGCTTCGGCGGCGTACCGGCGCGGGTCGGTGTGGGTGTTGCGGAAGTCGTCGATGGGAGGTCGCCAACTCTCCTGGATGGCAGCGATGGCCCACCTGCTGCTCCTACAAGGTCGCCCAGCCCTGGCGCAACCTGATTCAGACCAGTCTCAATCGCTGTATCACGCGCCTCTTCGACAACAAGCTTGCCTCCGGCTCGCGCGGTCGTGATCAACCCTTGCCGCGAGATCTGAGAAAGGCTCAACGTCCCAGCCTGCCGTATAAGCGCCGGACCTGCCGCCACGCCTGAACCGATCGCGGCCCCCATCGCCATGTTGCTCGCCATCCGACCTGTGCCTGCGATCATGCCTTCCGGCTCAATCTGCGCGGCTTGTTCTTCGCTCGTCGGCGCGTGCGCGTCGGTAGAAGTCATTACGCCGCCGACGATCAGACCTACGACCATCAACACAACCAATGGATTCCGACCGTCGGGGTCATACAAGACAAGAGGGCGGTTTCTGGCATAGTCATAGCGATTGAGGGCAGCAACTAGATCGGCGCTGCACCATCGCGCCAGCCAGCACGCATAGTACCGCGCCCCGTGGTAGTACAGTCCGGTTTCCTCGTC
>CBDUBU010000306.1:0-4882 GCA_965365465.1 uncultured Rhodothermaceae bacterium | reverse complement strand
CCGGCCACACGCCGCCTGAATCCTGCCATCCGCCGCCCGACCCGCCGAGCCACTCGCCGAGAATGGCGCGCGCCGCAACGAGACGACGTTCTTCCTCCGACATCTGCCCCGTGAGAGAACCGATCTGCCCTGTGGCGCGCATACACGCCGCAATGAGCGAAGCCAGCAGCGTGGTCGATACAGCCAGCCGCGATCCTTTAGGAATGCTGTTTACCCGGCTTACGATCTCAAGCCCGTACCCGGGCTTCACCAGACGAGCCAGCAGTTCGGGCAACGTTTGCCCCGCTCCTTCCATTCCGGGTGGGATAATGCCGGAAGCAATCACCGCTGCTTTCAACAAACCCAGGTAGTCACGTGCAAAGTCAAATACCTCCGGCAACGTGGCGATATCAGCGCCGGCGCCCAGATCAATGCTCGTCAGCCGCAGAACCGGTTGGTCTATTACCCGGAGGTAAACTTCAACCGGCGGCTTCACAGGCGTCTCCCCGTCGCCCCGACGCACGCTCAGGTCAATCGAAATATTGATTACCCGTGCGCCTTCCGGAAAGTCCATCCCCAGAAAGAAAATATCGCTCCACCCGCTATGCGTCAGGTCCATCCGAACCGGAGTTACTTCTCGAAGAATCGGGAACAACCCATCCGGTTCATCGCGCCGGTGTAGAAGCTCGGGCCGGATGCGGAGTGGATGGTCGGCCGGATGCCCGATGCGGAACATCCACTGGTTGCCTCTTACCGAACGCACGCTCCGGCGCACCTGATCGGCAAGCGTCTTGAATCCAAGCCTGTGGTACGCAACAGCCAGCGCACTCGACAGGGCGGCGCCAGGTCCCTCAGCAGCCTGGGACAGCAGAAACAGATCGATGGCCTCTTCAAACCGCCGCGCGAGCAAGTGCTCATATCCGTCGTACGGAATGCGTCCTGTTGCCTTGAGGTCAGACGCAGCCGGCAAGTAAAACCGGTGAATGGCATAAAGGAAAAAAAGCGCACGGACGCGCTCATAAAGGCTGTCGCTTTCACGACGAAACCTATCCAGCGCTGCACATTCCTGCAACAGCCTTTCCACACCAGCGCCCCGACAGAAGGATTCGAGCGAGCGGTTGCGAACCGCAGGATCCGAAGCCGTAATAACGCCGACAAGTTCACTCATGGTTCATCCTTAACCGGCGGTTGCGCTCAATTCGCGTGTGGCAAGAAACTTCAGAAGATGGGTAAGCACCTCATCCCGATCCCGTCCGCTCAACGCGAGCGCCAGTTGCGCCGTTAGCAGTCCGTACTTCACGCCTACATCGTAGCGCCAGTCCCATTTCTCCAGAGCCAGGTATTGCTCTCGCCTCGCTAACACCGCCAGCGCGTCAGACAGGGTAATTCTTTTACGGTCAGGAGCAGCCTCCAGCAATTCGCGCAGAATACCCATGATGCCAGGGGTCAGGACGTGCATACCGAAGAAACAGAGATAGTGTCCGGCGCGCAGCCCAGGAACTACCAGACGCTGCTCCGCCTCCGTGGGCGTAGGCTTCTCCACCACGCGCTCTACCACGTAGAGGTCCTGCCTTCCTGCTTCACGACGCCCCCCGACGGCTCCGTAATAAGGAAGCAAACTTTCCCGCGTGGCCTGCACCGCAGAAACGGCACACTTCTCAGCGATGGCCACTTCTACGAGATGCTGCGCGCATCCCCTGTCGGTTCGGCTTACATACAGATGGTCGCCGACAAGGTGCAGGAACGAATCGTCCCCGACAAAATCGCGAGCGCAGGAAAGTGCGTGCCCGTACCCAAGCGGTTCAACCTGATGGGCAAAAAAGAGACGCCCGCCATGGTCTCCTGCTACGCGGGCATAGGCTGAATCGTCTCCTTTCTGGACAACAACACAAATTTCATCAATGCCTGCCCTGAGTGCTTCTTCAATAATGATGCAGAGCACTGATTTCTCATTCCCGTCCCGATCTGTGAGCGTTTGCAGGGGGAGCGTGTGCTGTTTTTTTCCGGCAGCCGTGATTACGGCTTTTTTGACTTGCATACCTTGTTCTGAACGTTAATCATTAAAATACTAACGATCGCTCCACTTCAAGCATTTCCCTCCGCTCCCAATCATAGCGGAAAAAAAGATAGGCAGTCCAGTGGACATAGTCAGCATCTCATGACAGACTGTTTTTATACCAATAGTATTTTGACAGATTATACCGGGCAAAGGACCCTGCTTGACACTTTTGACCGATAGGCGTATTATATAGCCTGCATCATGCACTACCCGTCTATCCATAGCGCCCGTTTAACCTATCCGCTTCGACGTACACGACGTACGTGGTCGGCTGGGATCGGCGCGCCTCGTGGGTAATGCGGTTGTCGCATAGACTTCGCATAAGATTTCACATGGCATAGATAAGCGCTGATTCCCGGGAATCGGCGCTTTTTTATTGTGCCCCTACTATAACCTGTATTGATATGTCCATTGTCCTTGCTTTCAGCGGCGGCCTCGACACCTCCTTCTGTGTTCCTTACCTGCTCGAAACCTATAAAGAGCCTGTTATCACCGTCACCGTCAATACGGGCGGACTTTCGGGGGAGGATGCGGAAGAACTGGAAAAGAAATCTCAGGAGCTTGGAGCCGTGCAGCATTTCACGGTAGACGGGCGGGCGGATCTTTTCCGGAACCACCTTAGCTATCTCATCAAGGGAAATGTGCTTCGGGGCAACGTATATCCGCTGTGCGTAGGACCGGAACGGGTCACGCAGGCCCAGAAAGTCGTGGAGGTTGCGAGAGAGGTTGGCGCCCGCGCCGTCGCGCATGGCTCAACGGGAGCCGGCAACGATCAGGTTCGCTTCGACGTAGCGCTCCGTATGCTCGCCGATGACCTAGAGATCCTCACGCCCATCCGCTCACTGGGCCTAAGCCGTCAGGAAACGACGAGTTTCCTGACAGAGCGAGGCTTTGATGTGCCCGCAAAAAAGACGACCTATTCGATCAATCGCGGCCTCTGGGGCACTACCGTGGGGGGCCAAGAAACGCTCACGACCACCGGAGTGCTGCCGGAGGATGCCTATCCGGATACAGTCTCTCCCATGCAGGCGCCCGATCAGGCAAAAGATCTCACGATCTCTTTTGAAAAGGGCGTTCCTGGAGCGCTTGATGGCGAAACGATGGATCCCGTGGCGCTCATCGAATCCCTCAACGAAATCGGAGGACAGTACGGTGTGGGACGCGGCATCCACGTAGGAGACACCATTCTCGGCATCAAGGGCCGTGTCGGCTTTGAAGCGGCAGCCGCAATGATCCTCATTACAGCGCACCGCGAATTGGAAAAAATTATCCTGACACGGTGGCAGCAATTCCAGAAAAACCATCTTGCCGACTTCTACGGGATGCTCCTGCACGAAGGTCAGTATTTCGACGGCGTCATGCGTGATATCGAGTCATTCCTCGACTCTTCGCAAAAGAACGTAACGGGCACAGTTACGGTGCGATTGTACAAGGGCAGCATTTCCGTTCCAGGCTGCGATAGCCCTTACTCAATGTTCGATACGGGCGTAGCTACCTACGGCGAGAAAAACACCCTCTGGGATGGACGAGACGCCCGTGGTTTCACGCAGATTTACGGCTTGCAGGCATACCTGTCGATGAAAGCCTGCCAGACCGCCGAGTCTGAGCGTTGATATGCAACACTTTTTGTCTGGTTTGATACATGGCTAAACTGTCGGTTGACAAGATTGCATCCAGCACAGATCCCTGCGGATTGACGCATCACGTAGCGCTTTCTTCCTACATCGTATCGGAAGAGGGGTACTGCATTGCCGTGCGGGCGCTCGAAGAAAAAACGCAGTACAATCAACTGGAATGCACAGACGGAGCTTTTCACACGATCCACGCGGGCGATATTCTGGTTGGCGCACTGGGAGAGCGCCAGGCGCTAAAGGGCTATAGCGGACGCATCCCGCGCCAGATCCAGGTTGGCGACACTCTGAACGTGTTGAACATGGGCGGCATCATAGGGCGCTGCACGTCAGACCATCCTGATCTTGGCCCGGCCCTGAATGTCGAGGTGCTTGGCGCTGTGCTGCTGGAAACGAGAGGTCCGCTGCGCCATGCGCGGTTGCAAGACTTTGCACTGGACCCGGTCTACGCCCTTCATCACTCGGCTCCGCTCGTCATGGTGAGCGGCACCTCCATGAACACCGGCAAAACCTACGCCGCCGGCCAGATCATTCGCGGCCTGACAAACCGTGGGTTCCGGGTGGCAGCCGCCAAGCTCACCGGCGCTTCCCTTATGCGGGATGTTCGCGTCATGAAAGAAAACGGCGCGATAGCCTGCGCGACGTTTACGCAGGCCGGTGTGGTGTCCTCAACCAGCAAAGAGATGGCGCCGATTGCCAAAGGCATCATCGCTCACCTGAACGAAAGCGCACCGGATGTCATCGTGCTCGAACTCGGAGACGGCTTTATCGGCCACTACGGGGTGGACGAACTGCTGCTTGACAAGGAACTGCAGCGATTTACCCATGCTCATATTGTCGCGGCCACAGATCTGGCAGGCGCATGGGCAGCAGATCATTTTTTCCGCTCGCGGTACCGCTCATCCGTCGCCGCGTTCACCGGCCCTGTAACCGACAACGCCGTGGGCAAGCTGTACCTGCGCAATGCCTTCGGGGTGGAAGCTCTCAACGCCATGCAGGATGCCGATGCGCTCGCAGCGCACGTTGCCCGGTCTCTGCAACCGGAAACTTATGCTTCTACCCTGCATGATTACGCGCTGATGGGGGCAGTCGGCTAAGCGCAAACCCTCCGCCACATGAAGGAGAGGATCAGAACGCATCCGCCGAAAGTAGACAAGACTAGCTCATCAGGGTATAGCTTATCCTATGCCAAAGCCTTAAAGACGTAAGCAAA
>CBDUBU010000305.1:0-4900 GCA_965365465.1 uncultured Rhodothermaceae bacterium | reverse complement strand
TCAAGCCACTCCGGTACGGGTTCCGTTTGCTGCTCTTCCAGCGAGGGCAGGGCAAAATACTCCTCGCCGGGAAGACGCACGCGGATCGTGCGGAGTTGCCCGATGCGTCCGTTTCGTACAAGCTCTGCCATGCGATGGTATTCAGGAAGAGACCGGTCTTCCGTGCCCGCCTGAAAGACGATCCCGTGCTCCCGGACGGCATCGCTCAAGAGACGGCCCTCCGCAATTGTCATCGTTGGCTTTTCGCAAAAAACATCCTTCCCGGCGCGGGCCGCCATCAGAGAGATCGGCACATGCCAGTGATCGGGCGTGGAGATCACGACGGCGTCGATGTCCTGGCGCGCGAGAATCTCGCGGAAATCTCCGTAAATGGCGCAGTCTTGATTGGCGTTGCGACGGTTGACCATGCCGGCGGCGTACTCGCGGCGCTTGCGGTCCACGTCGCAGACTGCCACGACCTGGGCATCGTCATGCTTCAGGAAATTCGGGAGGTTGTGCTGCGTGCCATGCCCGCCCGTACCGATAAAGCCGAGCGTGATGCGGTCGCCTGGCGGCGTGGCGCGTGCGACGCCTGCTGCGCCGGGGATCACAAAGGGAGCGGAAAAAGCGGCAGCGGCGGAGGTCTGAAGAAAACGGCGACGGGTCAGGGGAGAGAAAGCCATAGAACTACGGGTCTGGAAAGGAGGAGATTCGCCGGCAGGCATGAGAACGTCGATTACATGGTACATCTCATCTGCTGCAAAGGGAAGCGCTTGTGTTGCAAATTAGCGGGTTATTGAAAAAGAAAACACAGGCGAATAAAGTCAACCTACAGCATAAGGTTTGAAAAAACCACGCCGGCCTTTTTCCTTTTGCGTTTGAGCCTGGAAATTCGCTAATTAACGATTCTTCGCTCTGAAGATCAGGCAAGGTATGCCTGGCGGGCAATGTGCAGCTTACCGGCATTGCCTTATTTCTGCCGAAACCTCATACCACTATCGTAAAGGAGATCCATGCCATGAAATCCCCGGACACACACCCCAACGCCCTTGCGAATGCAACGATAAACCGGCGTCGTTTCATGGCCGGAGCCGGAGCCGCCGCGCTGTCCTTTACCATCATGCCCTCCGAACTGGCCTTCGGAAGCCGCGCGAACAGCCGGATCACGCTGGGGCTGGTCGGCTGCGGCGTTCGAGGGACCTGGATCGCCAACCTGTTCAAGGAGCATGGCGGCTATGAGATCGTCACGGTGGCCGATTATTTCCAGGACCGTGTGGATACCTGCGGCGACAGGTTCAGCGTGCCGGCCAACCAGCGCTTCACGGGCCTCTCTGCCTATAAACAATTGATCGAAAGCGACATCGACGCTGTCGCCATCGAAAGCCCGCCGTATTTCCACCCCGAGCAGGCTGCTGCTGCGGTAGACGCCGGACGGCACGTTTACCTCGCCAAGCCCATCGCCGTGGACGTGCCCGGTTGCCGCTCGGTGGAGGAAAGCGGCAAAAAGGCCGCCGCGAACAACCTTTGTTTTCTGATAGATTTCCAGACGCGCACGAGTGAACTGTTCCAGGAGGCCATCCAGCGCGTGCATCAGGGCGCCCTCGGAACCATCGCTTTCGGCGAATCCGACTACCAGGCGGAAAACCCCTGGAAAAGCCAGGTGGCCTACCTCGAGGACAATCCAAACGACCCGGAGAACCGCCTGCGGGCCTGGGGGATGAGCCGCGCCCTCTCCGGCGACATCATCACGGAGCAAAACATCCATACCCTCGACGTAGCAAGCTGGATCATGCAAACGCCGCCGCGCTATGCCTACGGCATGGGAGGGCGGAAAGTCCGACAACTCGGCGACTGCTGGGATCACTTCATGGTGCTGTTTCAATACCCGGACGACATCGGCATTTCGTTCACCTCGCGCCAGTTTGATGGCTACGGGACAAACGAAGGAATCACGAACCGTATGTTCGGGTCGGAGGGAGTCCTTGAAACCAACTATTTCGGAGAGGTAATCATCCGGGGAGAAAAGCCGTATCCGGGCGGTAAGACACAGAACCTCTACACATCCGGCGCAGCAACGAACATAGCCACGTTCCACAGGGACGTTACGGAGGGCCGGTATGAAAACCCGACCCTGCAGCCAAGCGTGCAGAGCAACCGGCTCACCATCCTGGGTCGCATGGCCGCCTACGAAAACCGCGAGGTGACGTGGGATGAGATGATGGCAAGCGAGGAACGACTCACGCCTGATCTTGAGGGGTTGAGGGCATAAACAAACGCTCTTCACACGCAGCAAAACACAGAAATGCCTGACCCCGCTATGTTCTGGGGCTTCAGCATGACGGAGACGATGGCCATGCCCGCCGCCGCCGTCGTGCTGCTCGTCGCCTCGGTAGTCATCCTGCTATTCATTCTCTGGTCGGTAAAACGGCGCAAAGATCCAACCTTACAGATCGACGTTGATGCCCCACTCCCTGATCTGATTCCATCGCTTTCCGGTCTTGCCTACGGATCATTGCTCGATGGAAACACCGTTTCGTTGCACGAAAACGGCGCGCTGTTCGATGTGCTGCTCGAAGACATCCGAAAGGCGGAACGCTCGGTTCATTTCGAGACGTTTCTCTGGAAGGACGGCGTGCTGGGAAAAAGAATGGCGGATGCGTTCATCGAGCGCAGCCGGGCCGGCGTGCAGGTCAGGATCATGGTCGATGCCAACGGCAGCCGGGGCATGGGAAAGGAAACTGCCCACCGGCTCCGTGAAGGGGGCTGCAAACTGGTCAGGTACCACCGGTGGCGCTTGCGCAACATTGGCCTGATGAACAACCGCGACCACCGGAAAATCGCCGTGATCGACGGAAAGACGGGGTATGTGGGCGGCCATTGCATTGTTGATACCTGGATGGGCCACGCGCAGGACAAAAAGCATTTCCGGGATATTTCGGCGCGGATCTGCGGGCCGGCCGTGCATATGTTGCAGTCTGTCTTCAGCGAGAACTGGGTGGAGGAAACGGGAGAACTGTTCGTGGGGGAGGAATTTTTCCCCGAGATACATAAGGAAGGGGACGTGGTGATCCATACTGCACACGTAAGCCCGACCGGATCTTCGTCAGCCGTAAAAATTCTGCATCATCTGGTAATCTGTTGCGCCCGCGAGCGCCTCCTGATCCAGAATCCATATTTCCTGCCTGACCCGGAGGCCATCAAGGCGTTCGGCCAGGCTGTCGAGCGCGGCGTGGACGTGCGGATCATGGTTCCATCTCCTGAAGCGTCTGACTTTCCCCTCGTTCAACACGCCTCCCACTTCAGGTTTCAGGACCTGCTGGATGTTGGGGTTCGCCTGTTCGAGTACGAAAAGACGCTGCTGCACCAGAAAGTAATGATGGTTGACGGGGTATGGTGCGCCATCGGATCCAGCAACTTCGACGACCGTTCTTTCGAGATCAATGACGAGATCACGCTCGGTTTCCAGGATGCTGCGCTGGCGCGCCGGCTCGAAGAGATCTTCGAGAAGGACCTCGAATACTGCGCCGAGCGTACGGCGGAAGAATGGCGGAAGCGAAGCGTAGTAAGCCGGATGCGTGATGCTGTGCTGTATATGGTGAACGAACAGCTTTGAAAGCAACGGGCCGCGCCGTCATAGAGAGCGGTTGTATATGACGAGGTTTGAAGCAGTCAGAAAATATGCGCGTAAACATCGGGTCTGGCTCGCAGCGATAGTTCTGTTTCCGGCGCTGCTCGTTTCGCTCGTATGGCCGCTGCCGTCGCATCTGCTTCAACGAGGAGTGGTTGCCGGACTGCACATCACCGACCGGGAGGGCGTGCTGCTACGGGAGGTGCGGCCGGAGGGACGCGGAAACCCGGTCACGCTGGACCAGGTGGACCCTTCGGTCATAAAGGCTTTGATCGCCACAGAGGACAGACGCTTTTTCCGGCACTTCGGGGTCGATCCGGCAGCGCTGCTGCGGGCCGCATGGACAGACCTTCGGAGCGGGCGTATCGTGAGCGGCGGCTCTACCCTCACCATGCAGTTGGCAAGGTCGCTTCGCGGGAGTCAGAGCCGAAGCTGGCTCGACAAACTGGCAGAGATGCACTTGGCGGTTCGCCTCGAAACACACCTGACGAAAGAAGAGATCCTGACGCTCTGGCTGAACCGGGTCTCATTCGGCAATCAGGCCCATGGGATCGACGCGGCGGCGCGGCTGTACCTCGGCAAGTCGGCCCGCGACCTCACCGTTTCTGAAGCGGCGTATCTCGTCGGGCTGCCCCAGAGTCCAAGCCGGTACAACCCTTTTCGTTATCCGGAACGCGCCCTGACCCGGCAGCGCCATGTGCTTGCTGCGATGGAGCAGCAGCATCTGCTCACTCGCGAGGAACGCGAACATCTCGAAGAAATTCCAGTCGGACTGACGCTGCCCGAACAGGTATTCCGCGCTCCTCATTTCGTGCAATCGGTGCTCGACGGCCTTGCTGCGGAAGATCCCAACCCCATGACGCTCGCAGAGATCCGGACCACCCTCGACGGAGCGCTGCAGCGGTCGGTTGAAGCGCTGGTACGGGGACACCTGAACCGGCTGCGCAACCAGGAGGTCAGCAATGCCGCCGCCGTCGTGCTCGACAACCGGACGGGAGAAATTCTGGCGTATGTGGGGAGCGTGAATTTCTGGGACCGCCGCACGGAAGGACAGAACGACGGGGTGCGTATGCTCCGGCAGCCCGGCAGCGCCCTGAAACCCTTCACGTACGCCCACGCGATAGCTTCCGGGCGGTATGCCCCTTCTTCCATCGTGCCTGATCTGGAATTGCAGGTTATCGAGGCAGGCGGCGCTTTTTCGCCGGAGAACTACGACAAAAAATATCATGGCCCGGTCACGCTTCGGCAGGCCCTTGCCGTCGAAGGTGAAGCGGCCACCGGGGGCGCAACCGT
>CBDUBU010000304.1:0-4945 GCA_965365465.1 uncultured Rhodothermaceae bacterium | reverse complement strand
GCCTCTATGATCTTGAACTGGTGGCGGGCGAGGGTTTCGAGAGTCTCTCGATCCCTGCTCTGGGGGAAGCGTCGAACCTCGTAGTGACAAACGAGACCACCGTTCAGGCTGTCGGCTTCGACACCCCGGCGGATGCACTGGGCCAGGAACTATCCGTCGGAGGGAATAGGGTCCGCATCGTCGGCGTCTTCAAGGACTTCAACTGGTCGTCAGCCCATCAGGCACGCGAGAATGCCGTCTTCTTCCTCAGGCGTGGTAACCAGCATGTCTCGCTCAAAGTGAGCACAGAAGACCTGCCCCAGACTATCGCTGCCATTGAGCGAGTCTATAAGCAACTCTTTCCTGACGATCCTTTCCGCTACGGCTTCGTCGACGAGCAGTTCAACCAGCAGTACCGGAACGACCGGCGCTTCGCAACCCTCTTCGGCCTCTTCGCATCTCTATCCATCTTGATCGCCTGCCTGGGTCTTTTCGGGCTAGCTTCCTTCACATCAGCGCAACGCACGAAGGAGATCGGTGTGCGCAAGGTGCTCGGCGCTTCGGTCACGAGCATTGTCGGCCTGCTCTCGACGGACTTCCTGAAGCTCGTAAGCATTGCCTTTGCCGTAGCCGTACCGCTGGCCTACCTCGGCATGGAGCGCTGGCTAGCGGGCTTCGCTTACCATATCGAGATCGCCCCCGGCATCTTTCTGTTCACCGGAGCGCTTGTGCTGCTCATTGCCCTTGTCACCGTGAGCTATCAGGCGATCAAAGCGGCGCTGGCCGATCCCGTCAAGAGCCTGCGCTACGAATAGCGGGGGCGTGTTTTCGGAGACCGAGGGGAAAAGGAAAAAGAAAAGCCCGCGCGGGAGGCTTTCCCGGCGGGCTTGTTTCGGCGCTTTCGCGCCGCATTATCTGAAGTCTTTTATCTCAGAGGCACCAGGAGGCTTCGGGAGACTGGAGCGGAATCCGGCGCCACGTATCCCGATGCGTTCCCTTGAAATGCGCCTCGCACTTCCCGTGAAGATGATAGGTCGGCTCTTCAGGGAGCGCAAAGGTTCCACGCAACAGCCGCAACTCCCGTATGTCTCTGATTTCCTTGCCGCAGCCGTCGCAAACGTAGGCCAGGCGATAGTTCAGTTTTCGGCGTATGAACCGGTATCGCGTCCGCAAAAATTGATACATAACTTCCCTCCTTATAACCGGTAGTTTTCGTTCCGATTGATAACAGGAACCGCTTCCACAGACTGGAAACGCCTGCCTGCTCCGGTATATATTTGCGGGCGGCGCCCAAAGTTCTCGGCGGCGCAACATCGTTACGCAGGCGCTTTTCCTGAAGGCGGGCCGATCTGTTCGGCGAGCCACGCCCGAAACATCTCGGCTTCGGCCTCCTTGCCCGTCCAGCGGGCGCGGTTGAACATGATGAGCGCCATCAGGAGGGCATGATGCTGCCCTGCGCGGTCCCGGGTGCGCTCGAACTGCTCGTAGAGCCGCCCGATGCGCGCCACGCTCTCGCGTGCCGTCTCCTCGTCTTTGAACCCCAGACGCCCTGCGAAAAACCTGGAATAGACGTTCATCGGGCTTGCCGTGGAGGTGTAGAGGTCGAAATACCCGGCAATCAGGCCGGCCTCTTGCAGCACCGAGCCGACGTAGCTGGGCCGCGCATCGGTGAGCAGCGCCAGGTCTTCCACCGTCTGAATGCCGGAGTGGTACAGATCCAGGATCTGTTCCTTTTTCGTGGGGGCGCCTTCCTGCCGCCCTTCGTCAGATGCATCAGGTTCGTGTCCTGCGACGCTGTCTGTGTTTTGCATGGTTTCCTCTCCGGATTGTCTGGCATTCCTTGCAGGTCCCGAAAGGTAAACGCTTGCGATCCGGCGCTTTATCCGGGGCTGTTGTAAAGCTTTTGAAAAGGCTCCGCCTTCCTGTGTGCAGGGCCGGAGCGGCCGGGGGGAGATGAGACAGCAGGGTGTCACCCGCGCAGGCTATTTTGAAGCAGAGACAGACCCCCCGGACACGAAAAAAACAGTTTTATACGGTGAAGAAACCTGTTGTCGAACTCTCCTCACTGGCGCCCGTTCAGGCGCTGCGTCTGCGCCCGAGCCGCACGTTTAGAGGCGCCGTCACCGAACCCGGCCCGATGGTGTCGGACGGAAAGATCATTTTTTGCATCGACCACCTGCCGCCGGAGTCGAAACAAATGGCGGAGCGGATGGCCGGGCGGCGAGATCCCCGGCGGCGGCGCTGGGTGGCGCAGCCGGAGGCCGAGCGCCTGTTCCGGAAGATCATCGGGGGCGCCACCCGGAAAGCACGGGTGCTGGGCCAGATGGGACGCCCCGGATGGGTGCGGGCGTCGTCGGTGGAGCACATGGCAATCCTGCGGTGCGGGCGCGGCGGCGGGCAGCGCTACGTGTTCATAGATGCGCACCGTCTGCTGCTGCTCCGGCAGATCACGCAGGCCGATGAAATCCTCTGCGGGCTGCCGGGCGAGCCGGTCCTGCTCCGGCGCAAGGGGCTGCCGGTGGGCGGCATCACCGCGCTCCGGGTAGCGCCCGACGTGCAGTAGTCGCCTGCACTGGAGGGATGCTGGTTTAGACGAGTGGGTTTCTTAACTTGGCTCCGTCAAAACCGGCTTTCGTCATGAGAATAGGCATCATAGGGAACGGAGTTCCGGCAGCGCGTCGCGCCGCCGCTGTGCATTCGTGGTCCGGCGCGGCGGCGTTGTGCCTGCCGGAGCCGGCGGGCGAAGCCAGGCGCTTCGATGCCTTTTATCGGGAGGTGGATGCAGCGTTCGTCGCGCTGCCGGCAGGCGAGCATTTCGAGGCGGCGCGGGCCGCTACCGAGCACGGGGTGCATTTCTTTCTGGAATGGCCGCCGGCGCTTTCCCTTCGCACGTGTGAGGCCATGTCGAGGCTGGCAGAAGAAGCCGGGGTCGAAGCCGGTCTGAGTCGCCCTCTGCGTTTCCACCCTCTTTTCGCGCTGGCGCCTGCAGGTTGGCGGGCAAGCCTCATCCTGCTCCGCCTGGAGTACGCTGACAATGCCCACGGGCTGTGGCAGCAACGAATCGCCGATGCTGTGGACCTGTGCTGCACACTCGCCGGAAGCGCCGGCATCCAGCGCGTAGACGCGGAAGCCCTGCGGGCAGGGGGCCCCTGGCAGGAGGCCCTCGCTTTCGGCCTGCGCTTTCACAGCGGCTCCTATGCCCAGGTCAGCATCCGGCGCAACGCGCCTGCTGGCGCTGAGTCCCTGTTTGCCGGAGGACCTGGATTGCAACTGGAGGTCAATCTGGCCGGCTCCGAGATAATGCTGCGGCGAGCCGGCTCCCCTCTGGAGAAGGTGACGCTGGATGAGGCGCTCGCCGGCCCGGCCTCTCTGATCGAAAAGGAAACCCACGCCTTTCTAGAAGCCGTCGCCCACCGACGCGCAGCGCCCGTCTCCATTCTGGACGGGCTGAATACCATGCGGATCGTAGAACGCCTGGTGCGAAAGCTGCGTTAAAGGAAAACTTTTTGCCTTTTTTTGTTTACCAGCCTGATGCAGGGCGCTTCCCCTGCGTCAAGTTACAGCAGTTGCAGAGCATGGTGGAGAATCTTTCAGATCGGATCGCGCAACAACCGTATGCCTCTCTGCTGCGCCGGGTCGGCCTCGTGGCGGCGCAGGAAAACATCGAAGCGTACGCCGTCGGAGGCGTCGTGCGGGACTTGCTGCTGGGGCGTGCAACCGGGGACATCGACTTCGTTACGATAGGAGCCGCCAGCGGCATTCGCCTGGCTGAGGCAGTGGCCGCCGAACTGGGAGGGCGCACTGCCCATGTATACCCCAATTTCGGCACGGCAGCGGTTCGAATTCCCGGCGCACAGGAAGAACCTGCCTTCGTCCTGGAATTCGTGGGCGCACGCCGCGAGAGTTACCGAAAAAACTCCCGGAAACCGCTTGTGGAAGAAGGCACGCTTCGTGACGATCAGCTTCGGCGCGACTTCACCATCAACGCAATGGCGCTGCATGTTGCGCCGAACCGCTTCGGCGATGTGATCGACCCTTTCGACGGGCGCGACGATCTCGAACGCCGCCTGATCCGGACGCCGCTTGACCCCCTCGACACGTTCGAGGATGACCCCCTCCGCATCGTTCGCGCTGCACGGTTTGCCGCGCAACTGGATTTCGAGATTGATCCGGCTACGTTTGCCGCGATGAAAGACCGCGCCGCTCGCGTCCGCATTCTGAGCCAGGAGCGCATTACCGACGAGGTGCAGAAAATCATCTGTGCGCCTGCGCCTTCCGTCGGATTCAGGCTGCTCGATGCGTGCGGGGCGCTGGCGCATTTTTTTCCTGAACTGGTCGATCTGAAAGGCGTGGAAGCCGTCGATGGACACCGGCACAAGGACAACTTCTTCCACACCCTGCAAGTGCTGGACAACCTGGTTGCCCTTACTAACAGGTGCGCCTGCGAGGCAACGCGGTGGCTGCGCTGGGCGGCGCTGCTGCATGACATTGCGAAGCCGCAGGTCAAACGGTTCGTCGAGGGAACGGGCTGGACGTTCCACGGCCATGAAGATCGCGGCGCACGTCATATCCCGCGCCTGTTCAACCGGCTCAAACTGCCCGGCGACGACCGGATGCGCTACGTGCAGAAACTGATCCGGTTGCATCACCGCCCCGTCGCGCTGGTCGATGAAGAGGTAACCGATTCAGCAGTTCGGCGTTTGCTCTTTGACGCCGGAGACGACATAGACGACCTGATGACGCTGGTACGGGCAGACATCACTTCCAAGAATCCCCGCCGGGTGCGCCGCTACCTGAGCGCATTCGATCGGGTGCAGGAAAAGATGGTGGAGGTGGAAGAAAAGGATCGCCTTCGCAACTTTCAGCCGCCGGTCGATGGCAACGAGATCATGGAAGTGCTGCGGCTTGAGCCGGGGCCTGCGGTCGGGGCGCTGAAAGAGGCGGTTCGGGAAGCCATTCTAGAAGG
>CBDUBU010000303.1:0-4964 GCA_965365465.1 uncultured Rhodothermaceae bacterium | reverse complement strand
TTGCAAGTCCCAGCGGCAGCGCAACCGCCGCAGATATGATAGTAACCAGCAGCGTTCCGCTCAGGAGAGGCCAGATGCCGAAATGTTTTTCGACAAACTGGGGCGTCCATTGAAGGTCTGTCAGAAAGCTGAAGACGGAAACTTTGGAGAAGAAGGAGGCGGATTCAAAGATCAGGACGGCAGCAATGCCCAGGGTTGTGAGCACGCTGATCATGGCGCACAACCCGAGCGTGTACTCGATGAGACGCTCCCTCGGACTGTGGAAAACATTAGATGTCAGATCAACCGGCGGCGTTGCATCCGGACGATCTGGCTCGATGCCGGCCAGCGGCTGTTGGGATTGCGCTATGTTCATAAAGAACTGTTCTTGCGTGGACTGCCCTTCTGCCCCAATGCATGGGCATAAAGAAGGATCTATGCCCATGCGTTAACAAACCATAAATCTCAGGACCCAATCCCGCTCATTCAGCGGGCGACGGTTGTGGTGGTATCGGCTGAGGCATTGCCCTCACGCTGCATCAGGTCTTCAAGGCGCACTCCTACGGTGGCTCCTTCTCCTCCGAACACACTGCCGGTTACGCGATTCTGGAAACGATCCATCACCAGGTCGTAGGCTTCGTCGGAAAGCGGCACATAACCTACAGCGGCAGCCAGGCTGGAGGCATTCTGCAGGTAGAACTCAACAAAGGCGCGGACGGCAGGATCATCTGCGCGTGCGGCTCGCACGTAAATGAACTCGGGACGGGACAGGGGTTGGTAGGTTCCGTTCCGCACGGTTTCCGAGCCGGGCAGGATGCACCCTTCGCCATTGCCCGGATCACCGTCATCAACGCCCAGCAGCTTCAGCCGGCTCTGGTTTTCTTCGTAGTACGCAAGCCCGAAAAACCCGAGAGATCCCGGATCACCTGCAATGCCTTGAACGAGCACATTGTCGTCCTCGCTTGCTGTGAACTCCGCACGGCTCACGCCTTCCTCACCGACGACAGCCGCTGTGAAATAATCATAGGTGCCGCTATCGGTGCCCGGCCCGTACAGCGTCAAAGGCCGATCCGGAAAGCCGGCCCGGACCTGACTCCAGTTGTTTACGCTGCTGTTGGGTTCCCATATTTTGCGCAGCTCCTCAACGGTCAGGCAGTCTACCCAATCCGCTTCGGGGTTGACGAGTATGGCGAGTCCGTCATAGGAGACAGGTAGTTCGATGTACGCGACGTTATTCTGCACGGCCAGTTCCGATTCACTGGGCTTGATAGGGCGCGAAGCATCGTTGATGTCTGTTTCTTGGCGCAGGAATTTGGAGAACCCACCCCCGGTGCCGCTTACTCCCACCGTAACACGAACGTTGGGATACGCTTTCATGAACTCCTCGGCTACGGCCTCCGTGATGGGATAGACGGTGCTCGATCCATCGATTTGAACCGTTCCGCTGAGACCCTCGCCCTCTCCGGCGGGCCGGTCGTCTCCGCCGCAGCCCGCCATGATGAGGCTTGACAGGAGAATGCCGCACGTGATGTTGCAGATCAATCGTTTCATATGAAGTTACCTGTATGCTGTTTCAATGTGCCGTGTCGCGGAGCGCGTCCGGACGCGGCGCGTTTCAGAATCGAAAATCGAGCGTGACGCGGCTCATAACCTGCGCCTGGTCAGCGCCGTCTCGTTTTAGAATGTGCAAGTTAGGAATAACCCAGATCTGTTTGTCAGGTCTGAAGATGACACCCAGAATTCCAAGCGTCTGCTTATCGGCGCGGAGGGGGGCATTTTCAAGCCTGACCCGGTCGAGGCGTCCTACCAACCCCCACCGCGCATTGAAGTAGCCGGAGCCGAAAACGCTGACGCCGGATACGGTGTTCTCATCGTCGTTGCGATACTGGATCTGATTCCAGAACCCTTCGGCTCCAAAGCGGAAAGCATCCTCGATATACCCGGCAAACCCGGAGATGGTGACTCCGCGGGAGCGCTCATCTCCATAACCTGCGTAATCACTGCCTATTCCCAGTACGACATGCTCGACGGGACGCACCGAGAGCAGTCCGTATCCCCGCTTGTATTTATCGTCTTCCGGACGGATGCTATTGTTGTTGCCGAACATCACAGCGTATCGCACGGACCCGTCCGCCAGAACAGGACCATCTGCGCGCACGCCAAAATCACGAGACGAGACGACTCCGTAAAGGTCCATAAGGGTTTTTTCAAGACTGCGAAATCCCCATACCTCCTCGGCGGCCTCATAGCCCGGTGTAGAGGATATGCCAAAGGTGAAGGCATGATCGTTCGGGGTCGTCCATCTGAGGTACAGATCCTTGACGAAAGCCACAGGCGTACGGGAAACGGTGACTGATTCGTTCACTTCCAGTCTCGCACGACCGCTGAAGGCATCAGAAATCCTGTAATCCGTTGTCAGATAAAGCCGGCGGTATGTAAAACCGTTCTGGCCTTCCAGAGCAGATTCAGGGGCGGAGACTATGTAGTAATAGTCAACATAGGCAAGGCCGCTCAGTTTAATCCGATCCTGTCCGAACCCTGGCGTAGCCCAGACGAACATTGCGATCAGACATACGGTGCAGAGGATAAAGCGTTGTTGCATGTAAATTTCTTTTTCATGGATCTTTGCGAAAGAATCATGCAAAGATCCGGAGACCCGCCTTTTCATGCAAGCATAACATATTAACATGCAGTAATGGCTTCCGTGTTATCTAAACGTTATGCTTGGAAAGCGCGCATTTGAAATTAGTGTGAGCATAGAAACAGGAATGAAGCCACAGCTCTGTATTTCAGGAATGATTTGCACCTGTTTTTGCAAAGCAGGATCTTATGCGGGAATTGGATCTGCCCAATAGCCGGTATCGGCAGGCCGGTGCGTTCTGAAACGAAGTGCAGAGGCGAGGGAAAATTATGCGACGGTGGCTATTGTTAGCATCGCTGTTTCTATGCGGTACGGTTCACGCACAACAGACACAGGGAGATTATAGCCGGTCTGATCGTGGCTTGCAGCCATTTGAGCGGATGGCGCACTCTGCGGGGGCAGCGATAGGGCCGGTCGCGGTGGACGACCTGTTCGAGGCTCTGCCCGGCGACACGCTTCGTGTCGGCGCTCCGGGCCTGCTTTCAAATGATGTCGGCGAACCTGGCGACTCCCTCATAGCCGTGCTCATCTCGGAACCAGCGGGCGGCGCTCTTACACTCAAGCCGGATGGCTCGTTTGTTTATGTGCCTGATGGAAGTGACGTTGTTGCCGATAGCTTCACCTACGCGGTGCAAGTGCTCGCTCCCGACCTTTTCACGGTAGACTCGACGCTGTCTACGCTCAATTTTTCGGCCAAGGTTGGCATCCCGGCAGGTTCCGACTCAGATCAGGACAATTCTGCTGTGGGGGGTGCTATCAGTGCTTATATCGTCCCCAACACAACGGCTTTTTCTGAGGTGCATCTTTCCGACATGGATCTGAGGTTGCTCGATGGCGTCAGTCTGTCTTTCAGGTTTCTGCTCGGGATCATAAAAATCAGTGCGTCAGCCGAACCCGGAGCGCTTCACCTGACGATGGTGCAGCCTGGCCCTGCCTCATCCGTTTCGGACAATTCGTTTACGCAGGCAGGCAATGAAGTGAAAATGACGGGTGCTATCGACGTTAGCCTCACGAGTGATCCGCAGGATGTAAACACGAGCGCGGTGATGGATTTGAGTGGAACCCTTACCCGGTCTGACGCCGAATGGGAACTGACGATTCCCATCAGTTTCTCCGGCTCCTTCGAAGTCAACACTTCGGCATTGTCAGCTACGGTTAACGTGACGTTGAGCGGCAACATCGTGGCGAACGCGCCCGTACGCACCGTTGAGATGTCGAATGTGGCGAAGGTCACCATTCAGCGGTCTCCGAATGCTCCGCCCGCCGCCTCGGTCGTTACAGCACCGACAGCCGGCGCTGCCATTTCTGTGGAAGGCGATCCGGATGCGCCCTTTATCGTGGAGTGGACAACTTCCGCTGATCCGGACGGCGATGCGGTAACTTACACCTGGCAGCTCAGCGATTCGGACGATTTTGCAATACTGGTGCTTGAGGAGAGTGCAGGTAGTGAAACCCGGCTGGAGCTGAACCTGGGGACGGTAGCTGCTGCGCTTTCTGCGTACGGGATTGCTCAGGGCGAGTCTGTGAAGCTGTATCAACGGGTCGTGACTTCGGATGGGAAAGTTGCCGCCGAGGGACAGGCTGCTGAGATCACGCTGCTCAGAGGGGCTATTACCCGTGCGGACGAGCCGGGCGATTACCCGAAAGCCTTTGGCCTGAAAAGAGCGTTCCCCAATCCATTTCATGCCAGCACCACGCTGTCGCTTGTCGTAGATCGCCGTCAGCACGTACGCCTGGAATTATACAACCTCGTCGGGCAGGTCGTAGAGGTGCTGTATGAGGGCGTGCTGGAGGCCGGTTCTGAACACCGGTTCAACGTAAGCGGCAGCGACCTTGCCAGTGGGGTTTACTTTGTCCGGGTGCAGGGTGAGCAGAGAACAGAGACGCAACCTTTGATTCTCTCAAAATAGGCAGATCTCCTGAGCAGAGGCATCACATCTCGCTTTCCTCAGGGGGGGCCGGGTCATCCGTTATTTCCTGATCCTGATTGTCGCCGAGGCGTTCCCGAAGGGTAGTTCGGGCATGGTCAAGAAGCTTTGCCGTTTCGTTGACTGCCTGGTTCATGGTAAAAGCAACCTCCGGCAAAGGCACCTCGAACTCGTCATGAAGGGTCAGAACGTGCCATGTATCGGTGTCGAGGAGAATGGTGTTCCTGGAGGCGTAAAGCGGGATTTCAAGATCGACAGGCTCTGTGGCGGGAATGACGTCCTCCCATGTGATGTTGGCATCGGGCTGGTACCATTCCCAGAACCACTCCTGCTTGTCATCCGTAGCAGCGTCGGTTGGCAGCGGCTCGTCAAGAGAAAGCGCCTTTTCCTGACGGTACGTTTGCTGCTTTGCAACC
>CBDUBU010000302.1:0-4976 GCA_965365465.1 uncultured Rhodothermaceae bacterium | reverse complement strand
GTCGGATTCCAGTTCAGTACGCCAAGCGGGTTGTAGGGCGAAAGGTGTATGGAGGCACGACGCAGTACCTTCCGCTTTGGGTGAACGCTGCCGGTGTGATGCCGATCATCTTTGCCCAGTCCATCATGTTCGTCCCGGCGACGATTGCTTCTTTCTTCCCCAACAGCAGCTTTATGCAGCAATTTGGGGCGTGGTTCAATCCGTATGCGTGGGGATATTCCTTTGTCTTCTTCTTCATCTGTGTGTTCTTCACTTACTTCTATACGGCTATTGCCGTGAACCCGAAGGAAATGGCGGACACCATGAAAAGACAGGGTGGCTTTATTCCGGGCATCAGGCCGGGAAAACAGACGAGTGAGTTTATCGATAATATCCTGACCAAGATTACCTTGCCGGGGGCCATTTTTCTGGGCCTTGTAGCCATCTTCCCTGTGTTTGCGACGCAGGCCGGTGTTACGGCAGGGTTTGCCCAGTTTTTCGGCGGCACCAGCCTGCTGATCCTCGTAGGTGTAACGCTGGATACGCTGCAACAGGTTGAGAGCCACCTGTTAATGCGTCACTACGACGGGTTTATGAAAAGCGGTCGGATACGGGGTCGCCGTATGTAGTCAGGATTTCCCTGGGTCAGACGAGGTAAGGTTGTAAAAACTTGCCGAGTGCGGTTCCGGGATGCAGTAAGTAAGGTGTTGACGGATGATTCAGTTAAAGAGTGAACGGGAAATAGATAACCTTCGGGAGAGTGCGCTGCTGGTAGGGCGCACCCTGGCAGAGGTTGCCCGTCACATTCGTCCCGGCATCGCAACGTCAGAACTGGACAGGGTGGCAGAGGCGTACATCCGCGATAACCAGGCTGAACCCGCTTTCAAAGGATACAGAGGTTCTTCGAGCACCCTGTTTCCGGGCACTTTGTGCATCTCGGTCAATGATGTGGTGGTGCATGGTTTTCCAGGTGATTATGTGCTTCAGGATGGCGACCTTCTTTCGGTAGATTGCGGGGTGTTGTTGAATGGCTATTATGGAGACAGCGCGTACACTTTTGCGGTTGGGGATATTTCTCCGGAAGATGCGTCCCTGTGCCGTGTAACGTATGAGGCGCTGTACGCCGGAATTGAACAGGCTCATGCAGGGAATCGTATCGGCGACGTTGCCTATGCGGTGCAGTCTCATTGCGAATCATTCGGGTACGGCGTGGTGCGTGATCTTGTAGGGCACGGCATAGGACGCAGCCTGCATGAGGACCCGCAGGTGCCCAACTTTGGCCGCCGTGGCACCGGCCGCAAGCTCAAGGAGGGAATCACCATGTGCATTGAACCGATGATTAACCGGGGCACGCATAAAGTGAGCGTAGATGAGGATGGGTGGACCATTCGCACGGCTGATAACCAGCCGTCTGCGCATTATGAACACATGATCGTTGTGCGGCGTGGCAAGGCTGAGATCCTGAGCACATTCGAGTACATCGAGAAAGTCATAGACGCACCGTACAAACAAACAGTTACCCATGGCCAAACAGCAAGCCATTGAACAAGACGGGGAAGTGGTTGAGGCGCTGCCGAATGCACAGTTTCGCGTCAGGTTAGAAAACGGGCATGAGATACTGGGATTGCTCTCCGGCAAGATGCGGATGCATTTTATAAAGATTCTTCCAGGGGATCGGGTAAAGGTTGAACTGTCGCCCTATGATTTGTCAAAAGGCAGAATTGTGTATCGATACAAGTAGTAAGTGGTGCGATCAGCCGGAGGACGAACTTATTACAATATCATACGTTCAATATAGGCTCAACCGGTCACGTCAGGCCGAACCATTGCGAAATACAGCCAGGTAAAGAGAGCTATGAAAGTTAGAGCTAGTGTGAAAAAGCGCAGCGCCGAAGACAAGATTGTCAAGCGCAAGGGGCGCATCTACGTGATTAACAAGAAAAACCCGAAGCACAAGCAGCGCCAGGGATAATTTACTACCAACCGTCATTTACGCTCCGGGCCGGAGATACGCTTTGTTTGAGGAAGCGAAAGGCCGGCTACGGAGGTGAAAGAAGTCAACTGAAGATATGCCGCGTATCGCTGGAGTAGACGTTCCGAATCAGAAGCGAGGAGAAGTCGCGTTGACCTCGATCTTTGGGATCGGGCGCTCACGTGCTAATGAAATACTGGAGCGAGTGGGTCTGGACCCTGATACCCATCCGGGCGAGTGGACGGAGGAGCAGACGCGCCGGGTTCGTCGGCTTATTGAAGACGAGTACCTGGTAGAAGGTCAACTCCGGACGGAAGTTCAGATGAGCATAAAGCGCCTGATGGACATCGGGTGTTACCGGGGTCTGCGTCACCGTCGCGGTCTGCCTGCACGCGGGCAGCGCACCAAGACAAATGCTCGCACACGGAAGGGACGCAAGAAAACCGTTGCCGGTAAGAAGAAGGCGCCCCGGAAGTAATCGACTGCACCTTGACAGGGCGGCGCGTAAAGGCTCCGTTCGACCGCTAATTATTTACAGAGAATGGGAAAGAAACAGCAAAAAGGGGGGCGCACAGGGCGCGCCGCACGCAAGAAAAACGTGGTCGTTGAGTCCAACGGACAGGCTCACATAAAGGCCACGTTTAACAACGTTGTCGTTACCCTGACGGACCAGTACGGAAACACCATCTCGTGGGCAAGTTCGGGAAAGATGGGCTTTAAGGGCAGCCGGAAAAACACACCGTATGCTGCACAGGTAGCCGCTTCGTCGGCTGCCAAGGAGGCCCATGATCTGGGACTGCGGCGTGTAGACGTGTACGTGAAAGGCCCCGGCGCCGGGCGCGAATCCGCGATCCGTGCGCTCTCCGCGACGGGACTGGAAATTGCAACGATCCGCGATGTAACTCCTGTCCCACACAATGGCTGCCGGCCTCCAAAACGTCGTCGTGTCTGACACGGCAGGACTGCGGCGAGCGGTCAACGATTTTGGCATAAGACCGGTTACGGATACGACGAAAAAAGGGCGTATCCGTACGTTTGTTCACTACTCAGCAAACGAGAGGAAATAATATGGCCCGATATAGAGGCCCCAAGCAAAAAATCGCGCGGCGATTTAAAGAACCTATTTTCGGCCCCAGCAAGTCGCTGGAGCGCAAGCCTTTCCCGCCGGGCCAGCATGGCCGGACCCGTCGTGGAAAGGAGAGCGAGTATGCCGTTCAGCTCAAAGAGAAGCAGAAAGCAAAATACACTTATGGCCTGCTTGAGCGGCAGTTTCGCAACCTGTTCGATAAGGCTTCCCGGAAGAAGGGGGTGACGGGAGAGAACCTGCTCAGATTTCTTGAAGCCCGCCTGGATAACACCATTTATCGTCTCGGTTTCGCGCAGACGCGCCGTCAGGCTCGCCAGTTAGTCGGTCACGGGCATATCATGGTCAACGACCAGGTTGTCAACATACCGTCCTACCAGCTTCGTTCAGGCGACACCATTGCCATTCGCCCGAAGAGTCGCAGTCTGGAAGTGATCAAGGATTCTGTTGCGCACAATCGCCGGTCATTTCCGTGGCTCGAAGTGGACCGTAAGGAAATGCGCGGCAAATTTCTCGATCTTCCGAATCGCGAAGACATTCCGGAAAACATCCGCGAGCAGCTTATTGTCGAGCTGTATTCAAAATAGTCACGCGCGGAGCGCTGGCGTCGCCAACCGGGCAAATTATGAACGGTCAGGCGCGTCGGGACGGATCATCGTGATCATTCAAGCACTGACGGATATTCAAATATGAGCAATTACGGGATTCAGATGCCGGATGGCGTACACGTTGAGGAAGCCTCAGATACGTACGGCCGTTTTGTGATTCAGCCGCTGGAGCGCGGCTTCGGCGTCACCATTGGAAATGCTCTCCGACGCGTATTGCTTTCTTCGCTGCAAGGCATAGCGATTACGGCTATAAAGATTGATGGCGTTCAGCATGAGTTCTCAACGATTACGGGTGTGACCGAGGACGTTGCCGATATCATTCTCAATTTGAAGGGCGTGCGTTTTCGCTCCGAAGAAGTAGTTGACAGCAACGTCCACCTGTTTCTCAGAGGACCGAAGGCCTGGATGGCTCGCGATATTGCAGAAGCTACGAGCGCCTATGAGGTGCTCAATCCAGACCACCACATCGCTACGCTTTCCGACGATGCAAGCATCAATGTGGAGCTGCGCATGGGGCGCGGTCGCGGGTATGTGCCCTCTGAAGAGAACAAGCAGGCGGACGATCCTATCGGTGTGATTGCCATTGACTCGGTTTTCACACCGATCAAAAATGTGAAATATGCCGTTACGCCGACTCGTGTTGGGCAGAAGATCGACTACGAGCGCCTGACTCTTGAGATCAATACGGATGGTTCGATTACGGCTGACGATGCGATGGCGCAAGCGGCAGGAATCTTGCGTGACCATGTGAACCTGTTCATTCAGATGGATAGCGAACCGCAGCCGGTGGTCGAAGAGAAGGAAGTTGATGCCGAGGTGCAGCGCATTCGGGAACTGCTGAACCAGACGGTAGACGAACTTGACTTGTCGGTGCGCGCCCACAACTGCCTGAAGGCGGCCAACATCAAAAACATTGGCGATCTTGTTCGGCGGGAGGAGTCGGAAATGCTGAAATTCCGCAACTTCGGTCGGAAATCATTGCAGGAACTCATCCAGGTGCTGGAAGAACGGGGTTTGCATTTCGGCATGGACGTGGACAAGTACCTGGAGAAGTCTCACTGAAAGGCAGGAGAAGCGCGCCTGGCGCTTTGCCTTGAACAATTGAAAACTGGACCTGGATAGTCATGCGGCATCAAAAGAAAGGACACAGGCTGGCGAGGGGTCATGCGCATCGTAAGGCTACGCTGGCTTCGCTCTCCATAGCCCTTATCAAGCATAAACGTATTCAGACGACCCTTTCGAAAGCGAAAGCACTGCGCGTCTACGTCGAACCGCTCATCAACAGAGCAAAGGAGGATACGACGCATAACCGCCGCGAGGTTTTTCGTCACCT
>CBDUBU010000301.1:0-4986 GCA_965365465.1 uncultured Rhodothermaceae bacterium | reverse complement strand
CTTAGGATCAATGAACTCCCTGGCATTTACAAGATTTGTGGGGCGTCATTCTCTGAGACGGCCGAAATGTGGAAGATGATAATGGGATAAGGAGAATGAAAATCTGACAATGAATTTTGGAATCCTACTTTCAGGCTTCATTTCCTTAACGGAAGAACTATGCAGCTTTCACTCATCGATGCTATGCCATCTCGGCCTTCCGGCCAGCTTTTGAAGTGGATTGGCAACAAGTTCAAATACGCTGGCGACATTACTCCGTTCTTTCCGTCGGAATACGGAAAGTACATTGAACCCTTTGTTGGCACTGGAGCCATTCTGGCAACGCTTTCTCCCGCTGCTGCCATTGCAGGCGACACATTGACCCCTCTCATTGAGCTTTGGCAGCTCTTGAAAAAAAATCCGCGCAAGCTGACCGGCTATTACACAGAAGTTATCTCTCAATTCAACAGGGATCGGCAGAACGTTTATGATCGGATAAAAGATCAGTACAATGCCAACCCGAATCCATTGGACCTTCTGATTCTAAGCCGCACCTGCTACGGAGGGGTGATGCGCTTTACCATGAAAGGAGAAATAAGCACACCTATAGGGCCGCACAAGCCAATCTCACCTAAAGTATTCGCAGCGCGGGCCTTTGAATGGCAGGCCAGAGTGCAGAATACCACGTTTCTTAATCAACCGTTTGATAAAACGATGGAGTTGGCTGAAGCCGGGGATTTGATTTATTGTGACCCGCCCTATCTGGATTCTCAAGCAATCCTATACGGAGCTCAGTCATTCAAATTTGAGCATCTCATTGAAATGATTGCTGAATGCAAGAGGAAGGGCGCTCGCATCGCTCTTTCAATAGACGGGAAGAAGAAATCGGGCAAGAAAAACATCGATCTGCGGATTCCTGCCGGGGTCTTTGAGGGCGAAATGTATCTTGATTGTGGCAGTTCAATGCTCAGGCGCTTCCAGAATGGGGGACAAGTGATGACTGGGGAAAATGTGCATGACCGGCTATTGCTCTCTTGGTAGCTACAGCCACCCTTTGACGATCTCCGGCCACCGAGACAGCACTTCACGGCCGTAAATCACTTCATCTACCTTACCCTCGTGCGTCGCATCAACAAGGCGGCACAGGTATGAACGGCCTTTTACCCACCATGTAAAGTAGTCATCTATCAGTAGATAGTGTTCAATCGAATGGTGGACCAGCAATTCCGCTTCAGCCAATTCGTAACCGTCAAGCTGCGTCTCATAAACGCCGTCTGCCACGCGGCTTCCAAAAGTTGTAGTGCCGTAATACTCTTTGACTTCCCATATTGCTCTGGGATCTCGCAACGTGGGGTACGCACCGTCGATTCTTCTTGACAGTGTTTTTACCAACCGACCGCTTGCATCCGTAATCGTAGCAAGCTGCCCCGGATTGTCAACAAATCTTTGCCCTTCCAGGCTTTGCTCCGTCAGAACATTGATGATGCAGGTGAAATAGGCGCGGTGTTTCTTCTCGCCTTTCTGCTTGTTGAAGGGCAAATGGCAGCTTGCATTGTAATGCTGCGTCAGATTCCTGAAAATCGTCTCTGCTTCGGCGCGAGTCATCAAAAGGGGCGCTGCCTTGTTCTGTAATAGGTCTGCCCGGTAATTCATGTATTGATGAGCGCGTTGAGCGACACTGTCATCCAGCTTCGTAACAGCGGCAAGCCGCAGGATATCTTCAATTTGATAAGTTTTTAATCGAGGCTGCGGATCTTTCTTGGTCGGGCGAATGGAATAACCAGACTGCTCGGATGCGTATTTGACGAGCGCCCAAAACTGCGGCGTTTCATTTGTGAAACTTGGATTCGGCTTCATCAGAATTGGGGTCGAGTAATATGTGCGGCTCAACACCCAGCACACGCGCAATTCTGGCAATGTTCATGGCAGAGATGTTTTTCTGCGCTCGTTCAACTGCGCCAATGTATGTGCGATGCAGACCGGCGTACTCAGCAAGCTGTTCTTGGGTCAAACCGGCTTTTTTTCGGTACCGGCGGACGTTGCTGCCAACAATATTCAGGATGCTAGACATGCAGGGAAATTGACTAAGACTCTATAAGTCTACATCTTATAGGCAACATTTGGCGAGCAAGTGCGCAAAACAGCCTGTTCCCGCTTGCCTTTTCTTGCGCGAACTCCGACGCTTCATAAAGGCAACCGAGCGCCGGACTGGTTCTATCTGAACTGTCCTGGATTCTTCGCCCGGGCGCGATCAATATGGCGAGTCGGGCGTTAAGAACGGCTTGGGTCAGGCATCGAAAATCCAGAGATGCCGGGCCTGCAAAGGACCATGGATCATGAATCTTATTTCGATATGCAAGAAAAACGAAGCTTTGCGATACAGTCTCTATTGATTGCGGCGGCGCTCAACGCCATCCTGCTGATTGCGGGCTATGTGCTCGCACAGGGAGCGCTGGCCGGCGCGGCCCTTGCCTATTTCGGGACAGGGGCGCTGGTCACTCTTTTTCTCTGGTTCGGGGTTCACCGGCTGGGATACCGGTACATCGACCTTGCGGCGAAAAGGCCGCAACTCCGGCAAGAGGCGCCGCCTACCATATCCGCGAAGGCGCCGCCGCCCGTACAGCCCGTGGTCGTTTCTTCCGCCCCGGCCGTCCAGATGCTTTCCATCTTGCAGCGCAAGGGGCGATTGATCGACTTCCTTCAAGAGGACCTGAGCCAGTACGACGACGCGCAGATCGGGGCGGCCGTGCGCAGCGTGCATGAAGGCTGCAAGCAGGCGCTGGACGAACACCTCAACCTGGAACCGATCTACCGCGAGCCGGAAGGCGCCTCCGTCACCATAGCGCGGGGCTTCGACGCGCACGCGGTGCGCCTGGTGGGGGATGTGGCCGGCGACCCGCCTTTCAAGGGCGCGCTGCGCCACCCCGGATGGCGGGTTACGCGCATCCAACTCCCCGAACAAGGGCGTCAGGGCGATGCAGCGATGATCGTTGCCGCCGCCGAGGTAGAGGTAAACGCACGCTAGCGCGTCAGACGCCCTCCGAGCGTCCCGGCAGGCTTCGCAGCCTCCAAAGGAAGGGGCGTGTTCGAGGCCGACGTTTCACCAGAGAGGAAAAAACATTGAGCGAACCGCGATATATCATTGGCATCGATCTGGGGACCACCCATTGTGTGCTGGCCTATACGGAAGCCCAGGCCCCGGAAGACGAAGAACCTGAAATCCACCTGTTTCCGATTCCGCAGGTCGTGGGTCCGGGAGAGGTCCAGGCGCAGCCTCTGTTGCCCTCCTTTCTCTTCCTGCCGGGGCCGCACGACGTTCCGGAAGGCGGGCTTGCCCTGAAGTGGGAGCCGGAGATCGACTACGCAGTGGGCGAGTACGCCCGGAACCGGGGCGCGGAGGTTCCGAACAGGCTCGTTTCTTCGGCGAAGTCCTGGCTCTCGCACAGCGGCGTGGACCGCACGGCGCCGATCCTCCCCTGGGATGCTCCGGAGGAGGCGCGGCGCGTCTCGCCGGTGGAGGCAACGGCCCGCTACCTGAAACACCTGCGCCAGGCGTGGAACCACGAGAAGGCAGGGGACGACCCGGCCCTGCGCTTCGAGCATCAGGAGATTTACCTGACCGTGCCCGCCTCGTTTGACGCGGTGGCGCGTGAACTGACCGTGCAGGCGGCCAACGAGGCCGGACTGGGCAGGTTTACGCTGCTCGAAGAACCGCAAGCCGCCTTTTATGCCTGGATCAAGGCGCAGGGCGCCCACTGGCGCGACCAGATCACCGTCGGCGAGTCCATTATGGTCTGCGATGTGGGCGGCGGCACGACCGACTTCAGCCTGATCGAGGTCATCGAAGAAGACGGCAACCTGGACCTCCGCCGGGCCGCTGTAGGCGATCATATCCTGCTCGGCGGCGACAACATGGACCTGACGCTGGCCTATGCCGTGCGCGGCAAGCTCGCGCAGCGCGGCACGCAGCTCGATGCATGGCAGTTCCGCGCCCTGTGGTACAGTTGCCGCAAGGCAAAGGAGCGCCTGCTCGGAAATCCCGACCTGGAAGCCGAACCGGTGGTCATTCTCGGCAGAGGCTCCTCGCTGATCGGCGGCTCCATCCGCACCGAACTGACCCGATCCGAGGTTGCCTCCGTGCTCATGGAAGGCTTCTTTCCGCTCAGCGGCGCCGGAGAGTACCCGGAGCGCAAGGCCCGCGTCGGGGTGCGGGAAATGGGCCTGCCTTATGCGTCCGACCCGGCTATCACCCGGCATCTTGCCTGGTTTCTCAGCCGCCAGACGGGGCAGAACGGTTCGGATGCGCCGGTGGCTTTCCCCTCCGCCGTGCTTTTCAACGGCGGCGTGATGAAAGCGACAGCGCTCCGGGAGCAGGTGCTTCAGGCGCTCCAGCGCTGGAACCCGCAGGGCGAACTGCGTGAACTGGCTTCCACCGACCTCGATCTGGCCGTGGCCCTGGGCGCTGCCTACTACGGGCTGGCCCGCAAGGGGCGCGGCATCCGCATCCGGGCAGGCACGGCGCAGTCGTACTATATCGGCATCGAAAGCTCCATGCCTTCCGTCCCCGGCATCCCGACGCCCATGAAGGCGCTCTGCGTGGCGCCGTTCGGCATGGAGGAGGGCACGGAAGCCGAGATCCGGCGCCAGGAATTCGGGCTGGTCGTGGGAGAGCCGGCAGTGTTTCCCCTGATGGCGGCCTCCAACCGGAAAGCAGACCAGGCGGGCGAGATCGTCGAGGACTGGAGCGGCGATGTCCAGGAGGTGACCACCATGGAAACCCTGCTCCCGGCTACCGAGTCGGACGCAGGCGGCACGGTCATTCCGGTATGGCTCGAAAGCAGAATCACCGAGGTAGGCACGATGGAGTTGTGGTGTGTGGCCCAGGACGGGGAACGCCGCTGGAAACTCGAGTTCAACCTCCGCGACCGGCAGGAAGCATAATGCCTGAGACCGTTCAACCTTATCTGCCGGAAACCGGTCTGTCGTCGTGGAGCATCCGTTAGATTC
>CBDUBU010000300.1:0-4994 GCA_965365465.1 uncultured Rhodothermaceae bacterium | reverse complement strand
GAGACGAGGGCCGGCAAATCCACCAGCATACCGGTGGCAATCAGGAAGAACGGAATGAACAATGCATCTCCCACAAACTGGATACGGTTCATCAGTGTGCTGCTCTCCGGTACGAGCCGATTGAGCGCCAGCCCGGCCAGGAAGGCTCCGATAATGGCCTCCACGCCGATCAGTTCGGCCAGTGCAGCGCAGATGAAGACCGCCGCCAGGATAAAGGCGAATTCAGCAGGCCCGTCGCGGCTCATACGCCGATAGAACCAGCGGCCCAGGCGGGGTAAGCTCCACAAAACGACGAGCACGAAGACCCCAAGAAGCCCCGTTAGTCTGATCACGAAAAGCGGACTCAATCCGCCCTCTGCTGCACCTGCAACAAGGGCCAGCACCAGCAGCGCAGCCGTATCCGTCAGGATGGTAGCCCCCACGGCTGTAGTAACGACCTCACTCCGGGAAATGCCTAGCCGGCTGAGGATCGGATAAGCCAGGAGCGTATGGGAGGCAAAAACGCTGCCGAGAAGGATAGCAGACAACCAGTCGAAGTCCAGCAGGATACGCGCCATCAGGGCGCCTGCCACTTGAGGAATGACAAACGTGATGCTTCCGAAAACCAGGCTTCTGTGACGATGCTTGTTGAACTCGTGCAGATCGAATTCGAGGCCGGCTGAAAACATGATGTAAAGGAGGCCGACCGTTCCGAGCAACTGCATGGTCTGGCCGCGTTCCAGCACCCCTGATGCATGTGGCCCGAGCACTACCCCGGCGAGAATCAACCCGATAAGACCGGGAATCTGCAGTCGCGCTAGAAGCAGGGGGACCACCAGGATGATGAGCATCACCAGGGCAAAGACCTGCACCGGGTTGGTCAGCGGCAATGTAAGATCCATATGCATAGGCCGACGAATCCGGGTTAGACTTGTTTGTGTCTTCTCTAACCTCTTCTGTGGCAATAGGTTTAGAGCCTGGCTTCGAATCCGGGATATACTGTAGAAGGCATTGTTCGACGCTTTCTCCCCGAAAACACACGCTAGGGTATGGACCAAATGTGATGTTTTTGTGTAGGAGAGAGGGGCGTTGGGTTATTACCTTCACTTCCTGTACTGGAACACTCTCAAAGGAGGCGCGCTGTACGCATGAAACGTAGATACCCTGCTTTACTGACTTTCACTCTTTTTATCCTCCTGGCCGCCGGATGCGGCGGGGAGGAGGAACCCTCGGCTTCCGGCATGAACAACGTCGCGTGCGACCCGGACAATGGCGGGTTGCAGCTTCCCGAAGGGTTCTGCGCGATGGTCGTGGCCGACAGCCTGGGGCGGGGCCGTCATATCGCCGTCAGTCCCTCCGGCGACATTTACCTGAAGCTGAGCAATGCCGCCAACGGGGGCATAGTGGCGCTGCGCGACACCACCGGAGACGGGCGGCCCGACCGGACGGAGCGGTTCGCCGAATTTGCGGGCACCGGAATCGAGGTGCAGGGCGGCTATCTCTATGCGTCGTCCGACAGCTTCGTGGTGCGCTACCCGCTGGCCTCCGGTGAACTGGCGCCCTCGGCTCCCTATGAGATGATCGCCTCGCAGTTGCCCGAGCGCGGGCAGCACGCCTCCAAATCGTTCGCCCTCGATGGCAACGGCGGGCTGTACGTGAACGTCGGCGTTCCCTCGAATGCGTGTCAGGTGGAAGACAGGGTGGAAGGCTCGCCCGGACAGGACCCGTGCCCCCTGCTCGAAAACTTCGGAGGCATCTGGCGCTTCCGGGCGGATGCCCCCGGCCAGACGTTCGCAGACGGCGCCCGCTTCGCCACCGGCATTCGGAATGCGGTAGCCATTGCCTGGAACGACAATGGCGGCAACCTGTACGCCGCCCAGCACGGGCGGGACCAGTTGACGCAGAACTGGCCGGAGATGTACACGGTAGAGGAAAGCGCCGAACTTCCGGCAGAGGAACTGTTCCTGGTGCAGGAAAACGATGACTTCGGCTGGCCCTACTGCTACTATGATGGCCGGCAGAACAAAAAAGTGCTGGCCCCGGAGTACGGAGGCGACAAGACCGAGGTGGGCCAGTGCGATCAGTTTAGAGATCCCATCGTGGCTTTCCCGGCGCACTATGCCCCGAACGACCTCGTTTTTTACGGGGCCGATCAGTTCCCCGAAAAGTACCGCAAGGGGGCTTTCATTGCCTTTCACGGGTCGTGGAACCGGGCGCCGCTCCCGCAGCAAGGCTTCAACGTCGTCTTCGTTCCGTTCGATGGCGCGCAGCCTTCCGGCGACTGGGAGGTTTTCGCCGACGGTTTCGCCGGTCAGGAAACCATTCCGGGTCCCGGCGATGCGGACTTTCGCCCGACCGGGCTTGCCGTGGGGCCGGACGGTTCCCTTTACATCTCGGATTCCGTGAAGGGAAAGATCTGGCGCGTCATGTACAAGGGATAGTTTTTCTGTTTCCCTTCCAGGATTTCGGCGCTGGTCCCCGGATCATTTGTTGCGGAGGGCCTGCACCAGTTCCCGGCAGAAGGCGGGGATGTCTTCAACCACCCGCCCCCACACGATATTGCCGTCCACGAAGGCCGGTTCATCGGCCCACGTAGCGCCTGCATTCACCAGATCATCCCTGATCCCCAGGCTGCCGGTGGCCCGTCCTCCCTTGACGATCCCGGCGGAGATGCCCACCAGCCCCGCGTGGCAAATCATCCCGACGATTTTCCCCTGCTCGAACGTATCCCGAACGAGGTTCTTGACTGCCTCGTAGCGCCGGAGTTTGTCCGGCGCCCAGCCTCCCGGAACCACCACCGCATCGAAATCACCGGCGTCCACGTCTTGCGCCGCCTTGTCCGATTCGGCGGTGAGGGCGTGCTTGCCGTGAAAGGTTTTTCCGGCCTTTGCGCCCACAATCGTGACCGTGGCCCCTTCTTCGCGCAGGCGCATCACCGGAACCCAGAACTCAAGGTCTTCAAAACCCTCATCGATCAGAACGGCTATATGCTTGTCTTTCAGCAACATGGCTTCGGGGTAGGGTAAAGGTTTTTCAGGAGGTTGGGTATCGGGTTCAGGAAGCCTTCATGTCCGCCGGGAAGCGGAAGATGGCGGCCATGTCTTTTTCAACAGGCATATCCTCCCGGTCGAGCACATGAACGGAACCGCCGTTCAGGAACGTGTGCAGGGCGGCCAGGTCCAGCAGGTCCTCGGCGCCGGCGCCGTCTTGCTGCAAGGAAACCTTGTTGCTGTCCGGGTCATACGCGCCCCAGAGGTGGGCGCCGTTGCACACGAAAAGCGTCTCGATGCGGCTGAAAACGGCTGCCGGAATGATCTCCTTTACCTCATCCGAGGCCAGGCCGCTTTTCGTGTGAAACAGCGTCTGAAAGCGTTCGACGGCTTCCTGCTGCCGCCGCGAAAAAACAGGTTCCACGATCTCCCAGGCCCTGTCGTGCAATTCCCGGTCGGCAACGAACTCCGGGTTGCCGGCAATGATCTTTTCCTCGATCAGCCCCGGATAGGAATTGACCGCGCGGTAAACGGGCAGGTAATACTCGACGCCGGCCAGCACCATCGGCGCGTTATCCGCGCCAATCGTTTTTCTGATTCCATCGTCGATGAGGCTGAAAAATTCGCGCAACTCCGAATGAGGGCTTTGCAGATCCTCGGTCTGGCGTCCCTGTCCGTGGACGACCTGATCCTGACGCCCGCCCCGAACCTGGAACGTGCCTCCCGTGTGCCATTGCAGGGACGCCTGCGTTTCCTTGTACTTCAGGACCGCCTCGAAGATGTCTTCGGGGAAGGCGGTGGATTCGATCTCGGTGACGCTGAACCGGGCGCCTTCGAGGAGGCGCACGCTGCCCTGGGCGAGCGCCAGCACGTAAAACCGCTCATTCCCGGTAGTCATCGGAAACAGCGGCTTTATGTGAAACCGGTCCCCCACGTGAACCATTTCCTCGACCGTGGACGGCAGCCGGAAAAAGCGGGCCGTATTGGGCGCGACGAATCCGGCCAGCCCGTCGTTCATGCGCAGCCAGTACGATTCGTTGTGAAGCAGTTCGCTGATCGGAAGGAGGAGGCTCTCCGCTTCCTGCTGCCTGACGCCTGCTTCGGAAAGCTTCCGCCGGGCCTCCCGGAGCAGGTTCTTCAGCCGGATCGGGTTTTGCGCCATCTCCGATTCGACCCGGCGCGTGGGCATATAGAATGAAACGCAGGCGGCATCGCGTGTTTCACCGAGTTGGCGGAGGTCGTCGATTTCAATGATGTCCATGTTCCCCTTTCTAATCCTGGTCCTTTTTCAGCGGACGGGCCTGACCCGGTTCGGGCTGCGGCTCCGTACGTATCTAGTACAGCAGGGGCAGGCCGGGGTTCACCTGCATCTCGTCACACAGGCGTAATATTTCAGGCAGGAACGACGCAGGCGCCCGTTCATTGCCGCGCCAGGGTAATCTGCTCGCCTCCGAACCCGGCGCCGCTCAACGCGCCAGTCATGGTTTTGCGGTCTTCGGAGACCCGTCCGGTGAAGGAAATGGGTGGGCGATCCTGAAACGTGAACTGGAGGCTCACGGAAGGATGGACGTAGCTGCCGCTGAGGGTGAAGGCGGCGGCGCCGTTCGCCCGGAGGGAGCCGCCTCCCGTTGCCAGCGTCCGGGACTCGTTGAGGTCCAGTTCAAACACCTGGTCGGCGCCGGAGCGGGAAACGGCGCCCGTCCACCGCCCGGAAACCGAGGGGGCAGGAGCGGGATCGGCGGCATCGCAGGCAGCCATGAAGCAGAGAAAACACAGCAGAATCAGAGCGTAGGGAATGCGCATGGAAGCATCTCGAAGGAGGTTGGCCGGCAGGAGGGTGGTTCAGCCGGCAAGCATCCGTAAGGTAAACAAAACCGGGCGCGCCTTCAGGGGAAAACGCAATGCTTGCGGCATGGAACCATCGCCGGGAAAAAGGGTTGGCTGAAACCTGCTTTTTCTTTCGGCGAAAGCCCTGCCCGTGTGCTGGAACTGGCAGACAGGACGGACTTAGGATCCGTTGTCGGA
>CBDUBU010000299.1:0-5028 GCA_965365465.1 uncultured Rhodothermaceae bacterium | reverse complement strand
TCGTAGACGCGGAAGGCATTCACGTCTACGGCGCGAACCCGCCGCTCGCGTGGAGCGTAGCGGGACCGGGGCGGCTGGTCGGCCCTGCCGTGTATGAGAGCGACCGCGACCGGCAGGAAGAGATGGGCGGCGTGATGTACATCGACGCGCCGGTGCAGAACCTGATTCGGACCACCAATACCCCCGGAGAGATCATCGTCCGCGTGACTTCGCAGGGGCTGGAGCCGGGCGAGGTGCGCCTGCACGCCGAAGCCGTGGAAGAAGGCGCCCTGGCGGTCGTGCAGCCGCCGCTGGACGATGCAGGCCGCCTCCCCGTTGCCCGCGACCTCACCTATGTGCCGGGCGAGGACCTGACGGGCGTGGAGCAACTAGAGCCCGTCTCCGAACCCCTCGCGTTCCACACTGCAGCGCCGCAGCCCTTGCGGGAGCAGGTGCGGGCCTTCCTCACAGGCCGGAACGCCGAAATCGATACCACCACCGCCGCCTACCGCGCCCTCGAAAACCGGCTGGTCCTCTCGCTCGAACGCTCCGGCGGTGAAATGATCGAGGACGACTTCAACGTGCTGGCCGCGCAGTTCAACGAAGCCATCCGGCTGGTACGGTATCTGGAGGAAGTCAGGCTGCATCTGTTCTACAAGCAGGCCTTAATGGACTACTACGCCGACGAGATCATCGGGCGCGGCAGCGCTCGCAGCCTGGCGCAGGAAAAGGAACGGCTGGCTCCGCTCGTGGACAGCGCCCGCGTCGTGCTCGTGGGGGGGATGAAGGTAGATCCGAGTTCCACGGCGGCCCCGGTGGCGGATGACGGCGCGGGGGGAACGCTGGCGCACGAGTTCCGCCTGGACTACTACATCGCGGAAGCGCGGGACCTGGAACACCTGCTCGTGCTGAGTTATCCGGGCTTCGCCGGGCTGCCGGAGGAGCAGAAGCAGCGGGCCTACCGGTACATCGACGCGGTGAACCCGTTCGTGACGGCGGAGGAGGCAGCAGGGGGCGCCGTGTACCGCATCACACGGCATGAGCCGGTGGCGCTGCCCTCGTTCCGCACGCTCCAGGGGCTGTAATCAGCCATCGCGCATCGTAGAAAAACTTTCTGACTGAGCCGGCGCACGGATCTATCATCCTTTCTCGACTTTCCAGAAGCGCCCCGGACGTGAAACTCCTGCAAAGGGAGAACCTGTAAAGGATTTGCGAATATGCAGGGCTACTGTTTGTATCTCTTGCCGGCCGCCCTATTCTAAAGTGATGCGCCGCAGACCGTTTTTTACAGAATGAGGTTTTATGAGCAACCGACGCGAGGTGAGGGAGCGCGTAATGCAGGCTTTGTATGCTTACGAGCTGGCCGGGGGCGATGTCGAGCATTTTATCAAAACCGTGATCGCGCCCCATCTGGAGGATGAAGAAGGGCTGAACTTCGCAACGAGCCTCTTTCTGCGCACCCTGGATTGCGGAGAACAGGCAGACGCCGTCATTCGCAACCACGTCCAGAACTGGGACTTCCAGCGCATCGCCCTGATCGACCGCATCGTGCTGCGCATGGCGATTTGCGAGTTGCTTTCGTTTGAGGACATCCCCCCGAAAGTGTCCATCAACGAGGCCATCGAAGTAGCCAAAAAGTTCAGCACACCGAAAAGCGGGCAGTTCGTCAACGGCATTCTTGACGCGGTGCTGCTCGAACTCCAGCGCGACGGAAAGCTCAACAAGTCAGGGCGCGGGCTGGTCGGGATGCAATCCATTCAAAGCCGCGCCGTTTCCTGAAGACGAGGCATTCATCTACCGGACGGGCTCATGGGGCTGATTGCCATCGGGGACATTCACGGATGCGCGCAAACGCTTGAAGTGCTGCTCGAAAGGCTGGCGCCCGAACCCCACGACCACCTCGTTTTCGTCGGCGACTACGTAGACCGGGGGCCGGACACCCGCGCCGTCATCGAACATCTGCTGGACCTGCGCCAGCGCCGTCATTGCACGTTCCTGCGCGGCAACCATGAAGCCATGATGCTCGGTTACCTGGATCGGGGCGAGTACGAACTCTGGTATGCCAACGGCGGCCCGGCTACCTTGCAAAGCTACCGCAATGATGCCTTCGAGATCGAAATCCCCGAAGCGCACCAGACGTTTATCCGCGAAACCATCCTCTATCTGGACACGCCGGACTTTTTCTTCGTACACGCCGGCCTGAAACCCAACCGGACCATTGAAGAAAACCTGGAAAAGTACGACGAGCGCGTTTTCCTGTGGGAACGGAGCCATCTGGAGGCCAGGAAATTCGCCTGGGAGAAAACAGTCGTCTGCGGTCATACGCCGCTCCGGGAGCCGCTCGACCGTGACCGGCTGCTCGCCATCGACACCGGTTGCGTTTTCAGTATGCACCCCGGCCTGGGCCGGCTGACCGCCGTACGCCTGCCCGAACGCACGTACGAATTCGTAGATTATTGCGGGTAACGATGCGCTTCCGCCGCCCGGAACTGCACGGCGGGAATGGATCGCGGGGTCAGGTTGTCTTTCCCTCGTTCCCCGTCCGTTGCACGTTGCGCCGCGAAACCCATGAGAACCCTTTTTGCCATCGCGCTTCTTCTGGCGCCGGCAGGCTGCGACCTGCTCGGCAACGACCCCGCCGCCGCGCCCGGCCCCGATGCTCGGCTGCGCCCCGGTGAAGAGGCCCTCACGTGGTATGTAGCCGCCCACACAGCCCCCTGCACGGGGCTTTACGAACAGCAATGCCTGCTGGTGAAAGAGCGGCCCGAAGCGCCCTGGAACTTTCTTTACGACCCGATTGCAGGGTTTGCCCATGAGCGCGGTTACGCCTACCGGCTCCGGGTGGCGCGGCTGCACACGGCGGAACCTCCGGCGGACGCCTCCGCGTTTTCATACCGGCTGCTTCGCGTACTCGAAAAAACGGAGTCGGCCTCCGCAGCTCGAAACCCATGAGGGCTATTTATGGAAACCAGAAAAGGGCTGCCCGTCCTCTTCTTTGAAACGCAGGACGCGCTGGAAGCATGGCTGGAAGGAAACCATGCTGCCTCCGGCGGCATCTGGATCAAGTTTGCGAAAAAGGCTTCAGGAATCACCTCCGTAACGTACGCGGAAGCGGTGGAGGCAGCCCTCTGCTACGGCTGGATCGACGGGCAGGCAGCCTCATTCGACGACAGGTTCTGGCTGCAACGGTTTACCCGCCGCAGGGCGCGCAGCAAATGGTCAAAAGTCAACCGCGCCCGGGTTGTCCGGCTGGCGGAACAGGGCCGGATGAAGCCCTCCGGAACCAGGGAGGTGGAGGCGGCCCGGCAGGACGGACGCTGGGAAGCGGCCTATGACTCCCCCAGCACCATGACCGTCCCGGACGACTTTCAGCAAATGCTGGACGCGAACCCCAGGGCAGCCGCATTTTTTGAAAACCTCGACCGCAGCAGCCGCTACGCCATCCTGTACCGGATTCAGGACGCAAAAAGGCCTGAAACCCGCACGCGGCGCATCACGCAGTTTATTGACCTGCTCAACGCAGAAAAGAAGGCGCCCTGAACTTATCGCGGCGCGTCCAGCCGGACGCAATCTGACCGGCCCGGCTCCTGCCCGAACGTGCGTACGAATTTGTGGGTTACTGTGGCTGAAGATTTCCCTCCTGTCGCCGGAACCTTCCTGTCGGTCAGATTGAAAAACAGCGCTATGCCGCGCATGAGGCATCAGGTCGTAGGGAGACAATGTTTCAGGTTTGTTCAGCCCGGCTTATGCAGGGCGTTTTCCCTATGGCCTGTCAAAGCCCGAACCACACCCCGACGCGAACCAGCGGGCGCTGGATGCCGATCTCCGCAAAGTAGAGGCGTCTCCCCTTGAAGTTCGAGGTGATACGGGCATAGGGTTCCAGGAAAAGACTGAAACGCTGGTTTTTGGTGACGCGCGTTTCATCGAACGCAAAAAAGAGCGCCGGGCCAACCCGCAGGCCGAAGTCCAGGTCGTAGTCGGTGTATCCCGTGTTGCCAATCAAACGGACGAGGCTCAGCGGGCGGAGCGCTCCGCCCAGGCCCAACGAAACCTGGGCGCTGCCCTCGCCTCCGGCAAATTGCGGCGACACGTCTACCAGCAGCATTCCCTCAGTGGTAAAGAACGACTTCGTGGCGACATAGCCTCCTTGCAGCCCGAAACCGGGCACGACTCCGATTCCCCCCTGGACGTACTGGCCTGCGCCCTGCGCTGCGGCAGGCTGCACGGCGCAGAGCAGCAGCGTTCCCCACAACACGAGCGCGGCGCTCGCCGTCCTCCAGACAGGTGTTAGATTTCTCTTCACAAGATGCCGGCTGCCGGAAAGGAACAAATCCTCGTACATGTTGATAAGCGGCGGTTGGAATTCAAAGGAGCAGGGAGATCCAGCACCTCAACGCTTACTACGACCGTTCATCCAGAAAGATATACAACATGGCGCTTCGCTGCGGTATCGTCGGCCTTCCTAACGTGGGAAAATCCACCTTGTTCAATGCTTTGAGCAACGCGGGCGCCGAATCGGCCAATTATCCTTTTTGCACCATCGAACCCAACGTCGGCATCGTTCCCGTCCCGGATGAGCGGCTCGAACGCCTCGCCGTTCTGGCAAGTTCGGCGAAAAAGGCGCCCACGACCATCGAATTCGTGGACATTGCCGGGCTGGTGGCAGGCGCCTCGAAAGGGGAAGGGCTGGGCAACCAGTTTCTCGCCCATATCCGCGAGGTGGACGCCATCGTTCACGTCGTCCGGTGTTTCGAGAATGATAACATCGTCCACGTAGCCTCCTCCATTGATCCGGCGCGGGACATCGAGATTATCGAGACCGAACTGCTCCTGAAAGACCTGGAAACGCTCGAAAAACGCATCGACCGCACGCAGAAGCAGGCCAAAAGCGGCGACAAAAAGATCCGGGAGGAACTGGCGTTTTACGAGCGCCTGCTGGCCTACCTGGGCGAAGGCCGCCCGGCTCGCGGTTTCAGTCTGCGATCCGAGGAAGAATCCTGGATGCGCTCGCGATTCCTGCTCACCGCAAAACCCGTTCTCTACGCTGCC
>CBDUBU010000298.1:0-5036 GCA_965365465.1 uncultured Rhodothermaceae bacterium | reverse complement strand
GGGGTTTCCCTTCGTAAAGAGTTCGGCGTAGGCATCGGGGGTAGGGGTCGGCGTGAGGCTGTACTGCCCCATGTCGATCACGGCTTTACAGGCATCTTCGGCGGCCTGCCAGCGCGCCTGCTGGTCGCCTCCGGTGTAGCCCGTAAATTCCGAACCAGACGGGTTGACCGCGTAGAGGTCGCTCGCGGCGTGCGTCAGGACCCGGCACTTCAACGCCATCGCGGCCCCCTTCGTGGCAGCGCCCTGCCGCCGTCCGCTCGTCGAGAGCAATTCGGCGGCCCGGTCGAGGTCGGCGGCAATGAAATCGATCGTCTCGGAAAACGAGTTGCGGGGCAACTGGTAGGCCGAGACGTCGCCGCCGAGTTCGAAAACCTGGTCCACGAGAGGAACGCCGCCATGCAGGCGCATGATGTTGTGGTAATAGAAGGCGCGCAGGAAGTACGCCTCGCCGAGCATGGTCTGTTTGGTGTCTTCAGGCAGCGCGTTACCGGCTTCCACGTTCTGGATGAGCGTATTCAGGTCACGGACGCGGGCGTAGGTGTCGTCCCACTGGAATTTCCGCATCTGCTCCTGGTCACGGTACCAGGTGCCTAGCGTTGTGGGCGTCATGTTGGAAAGTCGCATCGGGGCGTCGCCGTGCCCGTGCGTGTTTTTTGCCTCGTCCGCCAACCCGGCGATCATCGGGTCGCCGAAGCCATACCCGATGCCCGAATAGACATCATTGAGGTAGGCTTCGGTAAGACCCGGGTCCGACCACACGGCGTCGCCGCTTAGTTCGGTGAGCGGGTCGAGGTTCAGGCTGTCGCATCCCGTAAACAGAAGCGTGCAGCCGAGAAAGATGGGTATGATACGTGCGATAAATCTCATAGGAATAAGTGGGTTGCCCCTGCATTTGGATGTTTAATCGGCTCTGACGGTGTTACAGGCTGCGGTCAGAAGCCCATCTGGATTCCTATTGTGTAGGACCGCTCCTGCGGGTACTCGTGCGCCGCCTGGTTCCGGATCTCCGGGTCCATGATTTTCAGCGGCGACCAGGTCAGCAGGTTGCGCCCGCTCAGGTACACCTGCATCTGCCCCCTGCCGCCGAGTGCTTGCAGCCAGCGTGAGGGCAGGGAGTAGCCGATGCGCGCGGTCTTCAGGCGGAGGTACTTTGCATCCCGCAGGAAGTACGTGTTCGCGTTCGAGGCCCAGTAGGGGTCCTCACGGTTCCAGGCTCGTGGGCCGGAAGCATTCGGGTTCTCAGGGGTCCACCGGTTTTCGGCGTCCTCCTGGAAGTAGTTGCCGAACTCACCGACGCCGCCGGCGCGAACGTACTGCCGCACCTGGGTGGCGCCCTGGAACAGCACGTACACGTCGAACGCTCCGATGGCGGCGCCTACGTTAAAAGCGCCAATGATGTCAGGGGTGCCGTTTTCGTCTTCGCGGACCCGGTCGGCGCCGTCGATGCGCCCGTCGTTGTTGTAGTCCACGAACTTGATGTCGCCGGGACGGGCGCCCGCCCATGCCACGCCGTTGTCGATTTCCTCCTGGGTGTGCCAGATGCCGTCGGCAATGTAAAAGAGACCGGTGTTCCACTGCCGTCCGGTATTCTGCTGCCACGGAAGCACGCCCTCGGCCTCGGCAAAGTATACTACTTCGTCCTGCGCGAAGGTGATGTTTGCGCCGGAGCGGAAAAGGATTTTATCCGAGATCCGCTGCGTAAAGGAGATTTCACCTTCGTAACCGTGGTTGCTCATCTGCGCAATGTTCTCGCGCGGGAGGCTGAATCCGGCGATCTGCGGCACCGCCTCGTTCCGCCACCACAGGATGTCGTCTCGCTTGTGGCGGAAGTAGGTAAAGTCGAACGCCAGCCGCTCGTCGAACAGGCCGCCCTGGACGCCGATGTCAAACTGCGTGGCTACTTCCCAGGTGATGTTCGGATTCGGCACGCGCGTCGGGGAGATGCGGGTGGCAAGTCCGTTGGCGTAGGCAAACTGGCCGTTGAAGCCGAACGTCGGAAGGAACTGGTACGGTTCGATCTGGTCATTGCCTGTCTGTCCGAAGGAGGTG
The DNA here is from genome assembly GCA_965365465.1 of uncultured Rhodothermaceae bacterium. Lineage (GTDB taxonomy): Bacteria > Bacteroidota > Rhodothermia > Rhodothermales > DASSAV01 > CBDUBU01. Next base: position 2,987 of record CBDUBU010000298.1, on the reverse strand, counting down.
CGGACCTTGAAACGGTCGAGCACATTGCCGGTCAGGCTGTTGAACCACGGTTCCTGGTCGAGCCGCCACCCGGCCGAGATCGAGGGGAAGAAACCGAACCGGTCTCCTTCGGGAAAGATGTAGGAGCCGTCGTAGCGCGCTACCAGCTCGAGCAGGTACTTCTGCTGGTAGTTGTAGTTGATGCGCCCGAAGAAGTTCAGACGCGCCGCGTGCGAGCCTCTACCGTCGAGGTTCTGCTGCGCCGTGCCGCCTGCGAAGAGATAGTCGAGCGCGTCGGTGGAGAAAAACCTGCGGTAGAGGTACAACTCGTCGCGCTCCGACTTCTGCCACTCGGTTCCCAGCAGGAAAGCTGTGTTGTGGCTGTTCCCGAAGGTTCTTTCGTACCGCGTGGTGGCCCGAAGCAGGACATCGGTTGCATTGTCGGCTTCCTGTTCGAGCCGGGGTTCGGCCACGCCGCTGTTGACGCCCGTCAACACGGGATCGCCATTGGCGTCATAAGTGGCATAGTCCCAGTGGTAAAGCGTCCACGGGTGCTGCCAGCGCTTGCGGTTCCAGAACATACGGTCGTAGGCAACGGTGCCGTCCACGGTCCACCCCTGCACGCCAGGGACCTCGACCGTCAGCGTTGCGTTGCTCTGGAAGAAGTAGGTCTGGTCGTTGTCATATCCGGTAAGGTTGGATACGACCGGGTTGACGCCGTTCTCCTGGTCGGGTCCGGGCAGGCCGTTCGGCCAGAAGGCCGGCTCGTTCGGCTTGCCGCGCTGCAAAAGCTCCCAGGCGGCATTGAAGCGGTCGCGGGTCCAGGCCGGAAGTTCGCGGTTTTCATAGCGGCCGAGCAGGTTCACCGACAGGTTCATGTGCTTGTTGAGCGTTCCGTCGATGTTGCTCCGGAAGCCAAGCTGATCGTACCCTTCGGCGCTGTTTACCAGAATGCCGTCCTCGGTAGCTCCTTCAGCCGAGAGCCGGTACCGTATGGTTTCGCTGCCGCCGGTGATGGCGAGGTTGGCCGTAAGCTCGCGGGCAAAATCCTTGAGGCCCACGTCGAACCAGTCGGTATTCGGATAGAGCCAGGGATCTGCGCCCCGGCGGTAATTCTCGATCTCTTCGGCCGAGTAGCGCTCCGGGTTTCCACGCGAGACGTCGATTTCATTGAGCATCTGCATGTAGGTCGGGGCATCTGCCATTTCGGGCACGATGGCGGGGGTCGCCCAGCCGCGTTCGATGTTAAAGCTCACGCGGGTATCGCCGGCCCGGCCTTGCTTGGTCGTGACGAGAATGACGCCGTTGGCAGCCCGCGACCCGTAGATGGCCGCCGAGGCATCTTTCAGCACCGAGATGCTCTCGATGTCGGCCGGATTCAACCGTTCCAGGCCGCCTTGCCGTCCGGGAATCCCGTCGATCACGACGAGTGGCGAGTTGTTGTTGAGCGTCGAGATGCCCCGGATCAGAAGCGTCGAGTTGTCTCGGCCGGGGCGACCGCTCGATGTGACGCCGATGAGACCCGGCACCGTCCCCTGCAGCGTCTGGGACAGGTTGGTCGTCGGGATCAGGTCGAGCACTTCGCCCGAAACCTGACTGACCGAGCCGGTGATCGTCGCTACCGTCTGCGTGCCATAGGGAACGCTGACGACCACTTCCTCCAGCGAGGTGATGGCGCGTTCGAGGGCAATGTCAATGTCGGATCGGCCCTCGATCGGGATCTCCGTGTATTCGTAGCCTACAAACGAAAGAACCAGGGTATCGTTGGGGGAGGGCGCTCGCAGGTTGTACTCGCCGTTCGAGCGCGTTGCTGCGCCAATCTGGGTTCCTTTGATAACAACGTTCACGCCCGGCAGGGTGCCGCCGTCGTCGGCGTCAGTCACCCGCCCTGACACCTGGTGTTGCGCGTCCGCTGGGGCCGCCCACAGGAACGACAGGACAAGGAGCGCTGCCGGCAGCAGAACGGCGCGCCCCATCGGATGCGCCCCCATGCGCCGGGATGCCGGTGCTTTGCGTCTTGCAAGAGAAGACAGGGTTGTAGCTGTGTTCATGGTAAAACCTGTTGGTGGATGTTTACTGCCGGAGCGCCAGTCTACTTCATGCCCTTGATGCGGCTGTGTAGAAGATCGGGCAGAAGAGCTTTGTGCGTCAGTCTGCCCGGCTGGCAGGAAGCGCTTCCTGCATAGGCTATCATAAGGAGCGATGCAGGCGGTTGTCCGGGTACACGGTTATGGTACGTCGTTATTTCTTATTTTGTCAACACCAAAAGACGACGCAGTCGTTTTGGAGCGTCTTTTATGCGCTATGAACGCCTTGCAGGGAGCGGAAACGGATCACGCTTTGTGTATGTAACTCCTGTATGGCGCTAGTTCTGAAGGGCAAGAGCAGGCATCTTACGGCGGGCGGTTCCGGCTGCCGCCTCTCTGTCCATTGCGGACGGCGCCCGTTCATCGGAGCGGCGGTAGGCTTGCACGGCCCCCCGGTTGATGCCGAAGAGGAGCAAGTCGCCTACGGACAGGATGCTCCGGACATCTCCGCGCAGGTTGAAACCGGATAGGTACTGCGGCACGTATTCAAACGCGCCGCTTCCGTCGCCTTTCAGCAGCGCGCCGTAACCGGCATCGTATTTACCGAACCGTATGGGCGCTTCGCTGCTGTTGCCGCCCAGGATCAGATCGGTGCGGCCGTCTCCGTCATAGTCCGTTGCAGCCATGGCGAAGACCGGCGAGAACTGCGCCTCGATGGGGAGGACTCTTTTCTCAAATCCTGACTGTGCGTTCCCGATAAACAGGGAGGTTTCGAGCGTGCGCGCCTCCAGCCGGCGGGCTTTCTCCAGTTCCTCCCCTGTGAAAATGTCTTCGAGCCGGGCGTCGGAATAGGCCGCATAGGTGGGGAACCGCCGCGCGACGAAGTGCAACTGGCTCGCCAGTTCGTCGAGCGTCAGGTAAGGATAGCGGCTTCCCTGGATGTAGTAAGTCAGGATGGGATCTATCGAACCATTGTCATCA
>CBDUBU010000297.1:0-5115 GCA_965365465.1 uncultured Rhodothermaceae bacterium | reverse complement strand
GTGCTCTCGACACCTTGTGCAGAAACCGAGCCTGCAAACGCGAAACTGGCGAGGACGATGCTTAGGGTCAAGAGCGGCATTCTCATAATTCCCTCTGCACAATGAGTAGTTCTGCGATGGCCAACGAGCCACATAACAATGATTATACAGCCTGTATAAAACGGCAAATACAAGCTGTTTCTTTCCGTATAAGAAGTTGCCGTCTCTTCTAAACTATCCCTGTAAACGCATTAACAAAAAGCTTTTACGTTCATATTTCCAAATCACCTGTCACGGTTTATACAGCCTCTCTAAACCGGACCAAAGTCCGTCAACCGGACTGCGGACTCCGTGGCCTCCTTTGTTCAAAACGTGCGTGTAAATCATCGTCGTGTTGACATCCTTATGTCTCAGGAGTTCCTGGATCGTGCGAATGTCATAGCCCGATTCCAGAAGATGCGTGGCAAACGAATGCCGGAACGTGTGGCAACCTCCGGGGCGCCGCAGAGGGCGTATGGATTGCTGAAATCCATGTGGCGCCTGTCACCGCCTTTCGATACTTTGGGGAAGCAGTCGCTCCTTCCCAGCCATTCACCCCGTGCGCGCCATGTCCGGGATCGAGGTTCACCGCGACGAGCAGGGCTGGTCAACGCCCCTGATTCGTCCGGCCCCCACGTACGGCTTGTCCGATGCCGTGTTGAGAGCGGGCGCTGCCGCCTGCCCTCCTCCACCTGACCACCCTCGAAGAGGCACGCTGCGCCCTGTCATGTAGTGAAAAGCAAACGCCATGAGTTTCTTTTCCCTCCCAAAGGCATCCCTGGTCGTCGTTTTCGCGCTCTCAGCCGGCGCCCTGGCTGCCGCCGGGCAGCCCTCTGCCACCGATCCCCGAACCAGCCCGGATGCATACCTCGTCCGCTCGTGGACGACTGAGAATGGACTGCCGGTCAACCATATCCTCCGGATCACGCAAACCAGCGACGGCTACCTCTGGCTCTCTACCGGAGGGGGCCTGGTGCGTTTTGACGGCATAACGTTCAAGGTCTTTACGCGCGAAGATATTCCGGGGTGGGAAACGAGCTTCATTTCCAACTTGTTCGAGGACTGCGAAGGCCGCCTCTGGAGCGGCTCACGGCTCGGCGAAATAGCCTATCTGGAGCATGGAGCCTGGGTGGCGCTCCCCGATCCCTCTTACCTGCCGGCCTCCGGGCGGCGGCGCAGCCCCGAGGCCAGTGCGTCCTGTGAGCAGGAGGTCAAGGATCCGGGAGGCCATGGCCCGGGCGAGGATGCCGGCGGCGCGATCTGGATGACGACGCAGCAGGGCTTGCGTCGCCTCCAGGACGGCCGTATCACGGTTTTTGATGCCAGCCTGCCCGACTCCTCTGCTCCTCACCTTTACGTGGACCCGCAGGGCCGTCCGTGGGCGGGGATAGAGACAGGACTCTACCGTTTTGCGGACAGCACCTTTGTTCCCCTGAGCGCCCCTGAATGGCCGCCGGAGGCGCGCGTTCGCAGCTGGCACACCAGCAAGCATGACAATTTATGGCTCGTCACCGACGACGGACGCCTGCTGGAATTCGATGGCCGGGCGCTGCGCACCCACGATCTATCCCTTCCTGCCTCCGATGGGGCCGTGACGCTCCATGAAGACCGGGAGGGCATCCTGTGGTTGCGGGGCAGCTTCGGGCTGGGCAGGTGGGATGGGCGCGCCCTGGAAACGTGGACGCATCCTGATCTGGAAGAAAACCTGCAGATCCGCGAAGATAGCGAGGGCAGAATATGGCTTTTCAACGACAGGCAAAAACTCATCACCTTCCACAAGGGCGTCTTTACTACCATCGACCTCACGGCGCATCTCGATTTCAATGCGTTCACCCCGGCCTTCCAGGAGGATGCTGAAGGGAACCTGTGGTTTGGCACGTCCGGCGGCCTGCTTTGCCTGACGCCGCGCAGATTGCAGGCTTACACGGAGCAGCAAGGGCTGCAGGAGGGCCTCGTCATGCCCATCTATGAAGACGGCAGCGGCAGCGTCTGGATAGGCACGTGGGGCGGGGGCCTGCACCGCCTGAAGGACGGGGAAATCCGGGTGTATGACACCCGTCACGGACTGGTTAGCCGTCATGTGCGCGCCCTTCATGAAGATCACAGGGGGCGCCTCTGGATCGGGACGGAGCGCGGGCTTTCCGTGTTTCACCCGAATCAGACTATCCAGACGGCTGTCACAGATCATAATGTCCTCGCCATACGCGAGGATCGCCAGGGAAACCTGTGGGTCGGCGGGCATGGTTTTTTGCTGCTCGGCAGCGCCGACGCGCGAAACCCTGCCTTTGCCGAGGCGACCCCGCCCGGCGTCAAATGGCTTGATAACGCCGTCTCGTCGATACATGAGGACCGGGCCGGGAATCTCTGGTTTGCTACGACCCACGGGTTGCTCCGCCTGAAAGAGGGTCAGTGGCGCCTCTACACGACCCGTGACGGGCTTTCGAGCAACTTTGTCGTCTCCATCTACGAAGAGCGGAACGGGGCGCTCTGGTTCGGCACGCACGGCGGAGGGATCAACCGGCTGCTGGAGGGCCGGTTTTTCGTCTACACCACCGGGGATGGACTCCACAACAATGGCGTGTGGCAGATCCTGGAGGATGACGCCGGCTATTTCTGGATGAGTTCGGATGCGGGCCTTTTCCGGGTGAGCCGGCAGGAGTTGTATGACTTCGCTGAAGGCAGGATCAAGCAGCTCACCTCTGTTGTTTTCACCGAGGCAGACGGGATGCCGAGCGCCGAATGCAACCGGGCCGAGCCGGGCGGCTGGAAGGCCCGCGACGGGCGCCTCTGGTTCCCGACGATCAAGGGCGCCGTGGTGGTCGATCCGCAAACGCTGACGCTCAATGATCGGCCTCCACCCGTACACATCGAGAACGTGCTTGCCGATGGGCAGGCCGTGCCGCTGGATGCAGCAAGGGAGCTGGCGCCAGGCGCCCGCAACGTGGAGATTCACTACACGGCCCTGAGCTTCGTAGCGCCGGAGAAAAACCGGTTTCGCTACCGGCTCGAAGGCCACGACACGTACTGGACCGAAGCCGGCGCGCGGCGTACGGCGTTCTACACCAACCTGCCTCCCGGAACGTATACCTTCCGCGTGATCGCGGCCAACAACGATGGCCTGTGGAACGAAACCGGCGCCTCCCTCACCTTTCGCGTGGCTCCCTTTTTCTACGAAACGGTCTGGTTCTATCTGCTTTGCCTTGCCGTGGTCGGCGTGCTTGGAGCGGCTGCCTACCGCGCCCGGATACAGCATCTGCGCGGAAAAGAGCTTGCCCGGCAGGTGGAAGAGCGCACCCGCAGCCTGCAAGAGGAGAAGCAAAAAACCGGGCAGCAGGCCGCCTTGCTCGCAGAACAGGCCCATCGGCTGCTTGAGATGGACCAGGTGAAGCGGCGCTTTTTTGCCAACGTTTCGCACGAGTTTCGGACGCCGCTCCTGCTGATTCGCGGTCCCCTTCAGGACACGCTCACCGAAGGAAACGGGATGTTCGACCCGCGCGCGCGCCGGCAGCTGGAGCTTGCGCTCCAGAACACGCACCGGCTCGAGCGGCTGGTCGATGAACTGCTGGACCTCTCCCGGCTGGAATCCGACGCCATGCAGCTGCGCCTCCAGGAAGGGGATCTGGCCGGGTTCGTGCAGGACCTCGTACGTGCTCATGCGCCGCTGGCCGAGCGGAAGCGGCTCGCCCTTCATTTTTTCTCAGACGCCGACGCGCTGCCGTGGCGCTTTGACGCCGGAAAGATCGGGAAAGCGCTCGGCAACCTCCTTTCCAATGCGATCAAGTTCACCCCGGAGGGGGGGCGTATTCAGGTTTCCGTTGCGCATTCGGAGCGTCAGGTTTCGATCTCCGTGCGGGATAGCGGCATCGGCATCCCTGAAGAAGCCCTGCCTCGTATCTTCGAGCGGTTCTATCAGGTAGACGGCTCCGCTGCGCGTGTACACGGGGGCAGCGGCCTCGGACTGGCGCTTGCAAGGGAACTGGCGCTGCTCCATGGCGGCGATATCTCCGTTGCCAGCAAGCCGGGCTTCGGCTCCCGGTTCGTTCTGCAACTGCCCTGGATCGAACCCGCCGCCGCAGAAGCTGTCGAAGCCGAAACGCCGATCCCCGAAGTGCAGGTCCTCCCTGACGTTGAAGGGGACCCCGCTCCTCCTGCTCCCGAAGATGAAAAAGAGCAGACGCCGGAAGACGCGCCAACCGTGCTGGTCGTGGAGGATAACGCCGACGTGCGGGCCTACCTGTGCAGCCACCTCCAGTCCAGCTTTCGCGTCGTCGAGGCCGGGAACGGAAACGAGGCGCTGCAATGTGTGGACAGGTACACGCCCGACCTGATCGTTAGCGACATCATGATGCCCGGCATGGATGGCATGGAACTCTGCCGCAAGCTCAAAACGCACGCGCAGTACAACACGATCCCGGTGATCCTGCTCACGGCCAGGGCCGGGGAAGCCGACCGGCTGGAAGGGTTGCAGCAGGGCGCCGATGACTACATCCAGAAACCCTTCCGTGTTGATGAACTGCAAGCGCGCATCCATAACCTGATTCACAACCGCCGGCAGCTTCGCAACCAGTTCAGCCGGCGCATCACGCTCCAGCCCGGCGACATGGACATTACTTCCGAAGACGAAGCGTTTCTGGAAAAGGCGCGCGCCGTTGTCGCAGCGCATATCGGCGACAGCACGTTCAATGTGGAAGTCTTTTCACAGGAAATCGGGATGAGCAAGAGCCAGCTCGGCCGCAGGCTGCGGCAGGCCTCCGGCATGACCCCTGCCGTCTTTGTCCGCCGCCTTCGCCTTCAGTATGCCGCCCGGCTGCTGGAAGCAAACGCCTGCATCGTCTCGGAAGCCGCCTACGCGGCAGGCTTTCTCGATGTCGATCATTTTTCCAAACTTTTCCGGGCCGAGTTCGGCGTTTCTCCCTCCGAATACAGGGCAAAACACGCATAGATGCCCGACACCTGATGCATGACGCATCAGCCCGGTCATTTTGCGCCACGGCTTCTCCCTATGATTGTTAAGCTTGCAAACGAGGGGCGCGGGGTGAGGGTTTGATTCAGACATGATTGATAAGCATGATTACTGATTGATAAGCATGATTACTG
>CBDUBU010000296.1:0-5124 GCA_965365465.1 uncultured Rhodothermaceae bacterium | reverse complement strand
GATCACCCTCCCGAAGTGCTGATCTCGGCTTCGGGGATTAGCTGCTACGGCAATGGGGGCGACGAAATCCTGACCGAGCGCTCCGAAGCGGGCCAGAGCGGGTTTCTGACGCAGGTGACGCACGCCTGGGAAGCCGCCACAGCCCCTGCCGAACGCGCCGGGATTCGCGTCGTGAAACTGCGCATCGGCGTGATGCTGACCCCGAAAGGCGGCGCGCTGGCGCTGCTGCTGCCGGTGTTCCGGCTTGGCCTGGGCGGGCGCCTGAACCGGGAAAACCACTACCTGAGCTGGATCGGCCTGGACGATGTGCTTCAGGCTATCTACCACACACTGGCAAAGAAAGACCTGTCAGGGCCTGTCAACCTGACCGCCCCGGAACCTGTCACGGTCAATACGTTTTCACAGACCCTGGGCCGCGTGCTCTCCCGGCCCGTTCCGCTGCGCGTGCCGGCAGCCTGGCTCCGCAGCGCACTCGGAGAGATCGCAGAAGAAACGGCGCTCGCCAGCGCCCGTGTGCTTCCCGAACGGCTGCTCGATACCGGCTACCGCTTCCTGTACCCGGATCTCGAAGCGGCCCTGCGCCACCAACTCGGCAAAACCCTCAAAACCTGACGCAATGCCTATGCCCGGAGCGGATGTACTGATCGTTGGAGCCGGTCTGGCCGGTTTTGAAGCCGAAAATGCGCTGCGCGTTGCTGTTCCCTGCCGGTACGGATCCCAATATGCGGGCGGCAGCGTAACGCTGCGGATTGCGTTGCGCTACCGCTAGACAAAAAACGCTGTCTTTGTCTGCCTCAAAACGGACAAAGCTAAACTTTAGTCATTCGTAACAGGCTCACAGACGATCACCTTAACCGTATCCGACCTGATGACACCTCCGGCACCAATGGGTGGAGAATATTCTCCCTCCGGCAGGTCCGACTTCCGAAAGAAGAAGCCGGAGGCATAGATGCTGTAGCGACCGGGCGCTTCAAACACCAGCGTGAAGTGCCGAATCGCACCAGGAGAAGTCGGCTGCTCGCCCCAACCCACAAAGGGACTCCCCACCTTCAGAGTGTCTATGTTGTACATAGCGTGGTAGTCCAGGCGATCTGTGAGAAAAATGTGCTCCCCATCAAGGAGAGAATGAATTTCAAGAGGAGGCAAATTTGTGAATACTATCGCGTCTTCCGTTCCACCGTAGGTGAGCCGAGGCAAAAACAGGATCGAGTCTCCTGCCGCAATGGTCGTGTCGGATACCGGAAGCTCGATTCGGAAAAGCGGCTCGCTCGAAGGCGACGATGCCGATAAGGCTGGCGCCGCTTCCCGGTGGAGATAACTCCTGCATGAAAGCATCAGAAGGAAGAGACAACCGCCGAACCAGAGTATATGTCGAAGCATAGTTGCGTCCTCTTGATCTTGTTCAGCGGACGGCGAGGGAGCCCAGATCGCTCAAAATGCTCGAAAAGCTGCTGTAGATAAACTGCTCTCCTATTCCGTCACCGTTGTCGTCCTGAATGCCGCTCAGAACGCCTAGAAGCGTGACATTGGTCTCGTTATCAGAGGGCGTGGCACGGCTGAACACGGGGCCGCCGCTATCGCCTTGCACCGCATATGCGTCTACATAAAACTGGCACACATATGCCTTGTTACCTAATCTCTTTGAAGTCTTACAGGTATTCTGCACAAGCCCAATAGTCCATCCAGACACGGTTCCGATTTTCTCGACCGCCGCCCCAATGGCCGGGTTGCCGTAACTACTTCCTGCGGAAGAAGCTATCTGAAACCTCGGATAGACAGCCGATATCTGGAGCGTTCCGGGCTGATTGTTTGTCGGAGGAGGGATGGTGCGTGCAATCCTACCCACATCATAGAGACCTGAGGTAATCTGCAATCCAATGAAAGCGCTGTCACTGACTCTGCACACGAACCCGGATGGACATCCGGAAACGGAGGAGGAATAGGAAGGATCCGCCATCTCGTTGCCGATGAAATTATAAGAGCTTACCGCATATTGATAGAAGGGTGTGTTTTCTACTCCCCCCGGTGTGTTTGTGCAGTGAGATCCCGTTACAAATCCCTCTCCCCAAGCACTGCTTTCGGCTGCGAATCCTATTGTGCAGGTGCCCCCCGTACCCCTTTGAATGCCCAGCCCTCCAACCACCGGCCTGATTTTACTGTTGAGATATGCCGCATCCATCGCCATTTCGTGAAACTCAAACACAAAGGCTTCCTTTGGCAGGCCAAGCTTATCCAGCCTTTCCAGGACAGCAAGCCGACTTGCTTCATCTTCAACATCGTACTGGATGCGGTTTATTCTTTCCTGAATATCGCTGGCTACGACGCCAGGCACTTCCCAGACCGAGAGGGACTGGTCATACCATTGCTTTAATTGCCTGAAGTCATACGTTGCATTGAGTTCTTTTATCTGACTTTGCAGAATATCCTTTCGCAAACTGAGTTCTTCAAGCGTCGGCCCAAACTCTAGCTTGAGTGCATTGAGGGCGGCGAGTCGCTCTTGAGATCCTCTTCCTGCACGCTGTGAATCAGCATAATTTTTTATCAAAAGCACCAATTCCCCCGTTTCATCAATAAACACACCGGCGAAATTTGGGGCTCTTTTGGTTACTTCAACGAGGCGATCATCATACGTTCTATACGTCTGCATAGACAGGAATTCTCCTCCTGTCGTAGCCAAGTCGCTTGAGCGGTCTACGAGACTTTCTTGCTCAGATACGCCAGTTGTATCACAGCCAGTCGACCATATAGCAAGAAGAAGGAATGAGAGAACAGCAATCAAGAGCTTCATCTTGAAATCCCCAACCATTTATGAATAAGACTAGACGTAATTCAGGGTAGACGCTGGTGCAACGATAGCGGGTAACTCGGCGAACGACCTGTTTTGAAGGTCTTCGTGCAGGATCTGTGTAAGGACATGGGATGCCTCCTTTTGCGCCAAGACAGTTCTCCACGGACTGTCTACTACTGAAACGGGGAAGGCCTTTGCTTTTCGGCTCGGCAAGGTTACCGGAAGACAGCAAGCTGCACTAAAGGTAGCACAGGGAGTTAGCTTCTACAAGGTGGAGATGCAACAAGAAGGCAATCTGGAAGTCGAGTTGGAATGAACCTTGCGCCATCGGAGCAGTGTATAAAGAAGCCGGATCGAAAAAGTCGACGCCTGAGTTGGATCGCCCCGGACGAAGTGCTTCAGACGATCTAACCTGTCATGAGGGATCAAAAAACGATGCGATCCGTCAACCTCACCGCTCTGAAGCCTGTCTTCGTTCGGCAAAACCCTCAAAACCTGACGCAATGCCTATGCCCGGAGCGGATGTACTGATCGTTGGAGCCGGTCTGGCCGGTTTGAACTGTGCGAGGCGGCTGCACCGGGCAGGCGTCTCGTTCAAAATCATCGAAGCTTCGGACCAGGTGGGCGGGCGCGTCAGAACGGACGAGGTGGACGGCTTCCTGCTCGACCGGGGCTTTCAGGTTTTTCTCACGGCTTACCCGGATGCGGGCGAAGCGCTTGACCTGGAGGCCCTGAACCTCAAACCGTTCTACAGCGGCGCCCTTGTCCGCTATGACGGGGCTTTTCATCGCATCGCCGACCCGACGCGGCATCCGCTGGACGCTTCGGGGGCGCTGTTCTCCCCGCTCCTCCGGTTCAGCGATACGCTGAAGGCGGCGCGGCTGCGGTCGGCGTTGCTGGACGGCTCGCTGGACGAACTGTTCGCGCGGCCCGAAACGACAACCCTCGACGCGCTGAACCGGCGCTGGAAATTTTCGGAGGCGTTGATCGACCGCTTTTTCCGGCCTTTCCTCGGCGGCGTCATGTTCGACCGCACGCTGAAATCGTCCAGCCGCATGGCCGAGTTTGTCCTGCGGATGTTCTTGCAGGGCGAGACAGCCGTTCCCGCCGCCGGGATGGGCGCCATTCCCGCGCAACTTGCCGCCGGGCTGCCCGAACAGAGCATCCTGCTGAACGCCACGGTCACGGCCGTCGAACCCGGCAAGGTTACGCTGGAGAACGGCAAAACCCTGACGGGAAGCGGGGTCGTGGTGGCGACCGAGGCGCCGGAGGCCATGAGCCTTCTGGGCAAGGAGCCGCCCGAACCGCCCCGGAGCGTTGCCTGCCTGTATTTCAGCGCGCCCCGGCCTCCTGTCGAAGATCCTGTGCTGGTCCTGAACGGAGAGGACGGCAAGGGACCCGTCAATAACCTGGCCGTGCTTTCCAATGTCGCGCCGTCGTATGCGCCGCCGGGCGCCGCGCTGCTTTCCATTGCCGTGCTCGGCAACCCGCTCCAGAGCGACAGCCAGTTGGAGGCGGAGGTTCGAACCCAGATGACGGACTGGTTCGGCCCGCAGGTTGCAGACTGGCGGCGCCTTCGCACCTACCGAATCCTCTACGCGCTTCCCGATCAGGCCCCTCCGTTCCTGTCGCCGCCCGAACGCCCCGTTCGGCTGCAACCCGGCCTGTATCTGTGCGGCGATCACCGAAGAACCGCCTCCATCAACGGCGCGCTCGTGTCGGGACGCCACGCGGCCGAGGCCGTGCTGCATGACCTTGCCCACCCCGCTTCCTGAACTGCCGTGCGCTCTGAAAAGACTGAAAAACCCCTTGCCGCCCTGGATCGCGCCGAACAGTATGCCGCCGTGCTGGAACGGATCCGGCTCCTGCTGGAAGGGGAGAACGACTGGATTGCCGCCATGGCAACAGTCGCCTGCGAATTGCACCACACATTCGACTATTTTCACTGGACCGGATTTTACCGCGCCGTGACTCCGGAACTGCTCGTCATCGGTCCCTATCAGGGCGGGCACGGCTGTCTGCGCATTCCTTTCAGCCGGGGGGTATGCGGCGCGGCGGCCCGCACCCGGCAGACGCAACTCGTCCCGGACGTGGAGGCTTTTCCGGGACATATCGCGTGTTCGTCATCCACCCGGTCTGAAATCGTCGCGCCGGTGCTCACCCCCGGCGGGTCATTACTGGCAGTGCTGGATGTGGACTCGGACAATCCTGCCGCTTTCGACGCAACCGATCAGCAACACCTCGAAAAGCTGTGCGGGTTGCTGGGAGCGCAGTTTGAGGGCGCCTCGTCCCGGTAACCAGAGCTGTGTTCCCGGCATGAAAAACGCCGGCCCGCC
>CBDUBU010000295.1:0-5133 GCA_965365465.1 uncultured Rhodothermaceae bacterium | reverse complement strand
CCGCCTTATCGCTCCTGCGGCCCTGAACCAGCGGTTCCCGGTTCCGGCGGAAGCCGATGCGGAAACCGCGCAGCTTGCCGCCACGCTGAACGCATTGCTCGACCGGCTGGAACGCTCCTTTGAGGAGATGCAGCGCTTTACCGCCGACGCGGCGCACGAACTGCAAACCCCGCTGACGGTGCTGCTCGGTCACGTCGAAGTGGCGCTCCGCCGGATGCGCACACCGGAGGCTTACCGCCAGACCCTGGGCGTGCTGCAAGAGGAGATCACGGGGCTGATCCGGATGGTGCGGGGCCTGCTGCTGCTGGCCCGCCTGGACCGGGAAGCCGATGCCCTCGCGCGGGAACCCCTCGACCTCGCAGCACTTTTGCGGGAGGAAGCATCCCGCGCAGCAGCCGGAGCACAATCAAAGGGACTTAAGCTGCACCTCGACGCGCCGGATACAGCCATGACCTGGGGACAACGTGACCTGCTGCGGGAGGTCGTTCATAACCTGCTCGACAATGCCGTCAAATACACGGCGGCAGGAAGCATCCACGTGACGCTGGAAACCGGCGACGGGTGCGCCCGGCTGGAAATCAAAGACACCGGACCCGGCATCGCTCCGGAGGCGCTGCCCCACGTAACCGAGCGTTTCTACAGGGCGCCGTCGGTTGACGCCATCGACGTGCCCGGCAGCGGCATCGGGCTGTCGCTCGTTGCACAGGTCGTCGCCCGGCACGAGGGCAAACTGTCGATCTGCTCGGCGCCGGGGCAGGGAACCCATGTCCAGGTTGAACTGCCGCTCCTCGCGCCCGCTCCTGCCCCGGCGCTCGTGTTACGGAACGGGTAAAAAACCGCCCCGGCGGGCAGGAGGCTTTGCGGTAATGGATACGTCCCTATTTTTCTTTATACTGGTACAAACAGCGTGCATCAGGAAGCACGCAACGATGCTATTTTGAACGAAATGCGACCCGCCATGAAAAACCTTATAGCCTCAGCCCTGTGCAGCCTCGTCCTGTTCGGCAGCGCTTTTGCGCAGGCGCCGGAAGGCCACCCCGACACCTCCGAAGCAGGATGGACCAGCCTTTTTGAACCCGACCTCTCGAATGCCATTCGTCCCGACGGCGTATGGACGGTGGAGGACGGGGTCTTGACGGCCAGCGAGGATCAGGCGATCTGGACCGAGAAGGAGTATGACGATTTCATCCTCGATCTGGAGTTCAAGACGGCGCCTGGCACCAACAGCGGCGTCATCATTCATGCCAGCAACATCGATAACTGGATTCCCAATTCCGTAGAGATCCAGATAGCCGACGACTACGCCGAGGAGTGGGCCAAATCGCCGAAAACGTGGCAGGCCGGCGCCATCTTCGGCCATCTTGCTCCCACGAAAAGCATGGTCAAGGAGCCGGGCGAATGGAACCGCTTTACCATCACCGCAAAGGACAAAATGATCTGGGTAACCCTGAACGGTGAAACGGTGGCCGAGATGGACATGGATCAATGGACCTCAGCCAAAACCAACCCGGACGGCTCGGAGATTCCGAGCTGGCTGAGCACTCCGTTTGCGGAACTGCCCACGGAAGGCCGCATTGGGTTGCAGGGCAAGCACGCAGGCGCTCCGATCTGGTTTCGCAACATCAAGATCAAGGAACTCGAGTAGAGACTCCCGGCCATTGCGCATCAGGATCGTCCACGGCTCCTGCAAGCCGTATTTCTTCTGCGCCCGAACCCCATGACCATACACGATCTCCAGCAGCTTCGACCGCTTCTCAACCTGGCCGAACTGGCCCGCCGGGCCGCCATCAATGAGCAGACCCTTTTCGCCAGGGTGCGGCGAGGCACGCCTCTCCGGGACGAGGAGGCAGAGGCTCTTGATCGAGCGCTCAGAAAAGTGGGGCTGCATTACAACCGGGAAGAACCCGGAGACATGTGACAGCCGGGTCGGGATGCGATCCGGCTGAAAAGAGAAGCCATCCAGCCGAAAGCCTGCGCGTATCCGGCTGGATGGCTTTCTTTTTCAGCAGCCGTGGTGGTTTTCCATGAGAGCACGGTTGGCGCATTCAGCGTGCCCGATCATAACCAGCACGTGCGCCGCCGCTTCCCGGCTCCGTTGCGGCCCGGCCAGCGTGCCAAGCACCTCGCCACGCTGAGACAGAAAGTACAGCGCCGGCACGACGAGACCTGTGGAATCCTCCCGCTGGTGCGATCCGGCAAACGCCCGCCCTGCCTCGGTGTCGAGATCCAGCGCCAGGCGCACCGCTTTGTCCGTCAGGAAACGGGCGATGTCCGGGTCTCGCCAGAGATGATCCAGCGTCTCAAACCCGCCTGCTTCTCCGCCGAACAGGTAGACCAGCGCAAATTTGTTTTCCTGCCGTGCGGCTTTGAGCGCTTCTTCCAGGTTTTCCTGGTCGAAGTCGAACGGCTGGGCTGTCGCCGGTTGCAGGCCCGCCGGCGCAGCGACCAGACATACCAATACGATGATAGCTTTCATGTCGCACCCCCGGGTATATGGTTAACAAGCACTTCCGTTTACGAATACACGCTGCAGGGAAAATAAGGGTTCGGCGCAGACCCGGAAGATGGCTGTATTTTGGCGATCTCTAAAAAAAGAAAGGTCACCGATTGCGGCGCCTTTAGGAACGTTTACGTATGCCGATACCATACTTGACGAGACAATGAGATCGCGCCTGCCGGCTTGCCCTTGTCCTCTTCCTTCTGCCATACCCTCTTGCAACCGTGCGTACCGCCTTTCCATCCTTTTTGCGATGCCTTACGGCAGCAGTCCTGTTTGCGTTCGCGCTGCCGGTCGGAAGCGCTTGCCGGAATCAGGACTTGTCAATCCCGCAAGGCGGTGAAAGCATCCTGGTTCGGGATAGGCGCCTCGCTCCGAGGGATACGCTTTCGCATCCGGAAAGCGATTTGTCGCCGGGCGCCGTGTTCGGACCCGCACAACCCGCATTAACCCGCATCACAGACATACGGCAACTTTCTCCCGGCGAAGCCGGAAAGAAAATCCCGGTTCGGGTCAGCGGCGTGGTTACTTACTTCGAGGCTGACAGGTCCATCCTTTTCGTACAGGATGAAACAGCCGGCATCTATGTAAACCTTCGCGGCGCGCTATTTCCGGATATGGAGCCGGGAGACCTGATTCAGGTGGAAGGAGTGTCCGGGCCAGGCGACTTCGCGCCTATCATCGACGCTCCGCGCATCGAGGTGATGGGCAAGGGCGCCATGCCACCGGCGTCGCCCACCTCCCTTGAACAGCTTGTATCGGGGATTGAAGACAGCCAGTGGGTTGAAGCCGAAGGCGTCGTCCACGCGATGTATACGGGAGGATCCGGCGAGCGCATCCTCACCGTAGCGAACGGGCTGCGTCGCTTTGAATTGCACCTGCCGCCCGGCGAACTGCCCGATCATCTCATTGATGCGAGCGTGCGCGTGCAGGGCGCCTGCGGCGCTGTTTTCAATGCAACCCGGCAAATGGTCGGCTTCCGCCTTTTCGTTCCCGACGTGACGAACATTCAGGTGCTGGAGGCGGGGGCTGCAGACCCGTTCGCCGCGCCGCCGCGTCCCATCCTGAGCCTGCTCCAGTTCCGCCTCGGCGAGTTTTCAAACCACCGGGTGCATATCACCGGCGTCGTCAGCTACCAGCAGCCCGGAGAATTTCTGTTCGTAAGCGACACTTCAGGCTCCGTAATCGTTTATTCACAGCAGAGCGATACCCTCCAGCCCGGCGATGTGATCGATGCGGCCGGGTTCACCGTGGCAGGCCGCTACGGGCCGGTGCTCGAAGATGCCGTGTACCGCCGCTTGCGCCGGCAAGAACCTCCGATCCCCACGCCGGTCTCTGCCGGCGAAGTGGCGCAAAATGCCGCGCACGCGCGTCTGGTTCAGGTGGATGCCTACCTGATGGACCAGACCTCGAACGCTGATGAACATATCCTTATCCTGCAAACCGGAAAGCTCGTTTTTGCCGCTTATCTGAATCAGGCGCGCGCGCCCCGAAAGCTTCGGAACCTGCGCACCGGCAGCCTGCTCCGGCTCACCGGGATCAGCCTTTTGGATGACCCCGATTACGCGGACACCCGAAGCTTGCTGTACGGCTCTTTCACGTTGCTGCTGCGCAATCCGAACGATGTCAGAGTGCTCTGGAACGCGCCCTGGCTCTCCTCCGGAAAAGCGCTTGGCCTGCTGGCCTTGCTCGGACTCGTTATCGGCGTTGCCCTTTTCTGGGTGTCCATGCTGCACCGCACCGTTCGGGAACAAACGCAGACGATCCGGGACCAGCTCGAAAAGGAGGGCGCCCTGAAGGTGGCGGCGGAAGCAGCCAGCCAGGCAAAAAGCGAGTTTCTGGCAAACATGAGCCATGAGATCCGCACGCCGATGAACGGGGTGATCGGCATGACCAGCCTGCTCATGGAAACGCCGCTTACCTCCGACCAGCGCGACTATGTAGACACCATCCGTCTTTCGGGCGACAGCCTGCTCACCATCATCAACGATATTCTGGACTTTTCCAAAATTGAGGCCGGCCGGCTGGATCTGGAAGCGTATCCCTTCGATGTGCGGCAGTGCATGGAAGAAGCACTCGATCTGACTGCGGCTTCAGCATCAGCAAAGGGGCTGGAACTGGCTTACCAGATGCAGGACGGCGTCCCCCAGGTCGTCATCGGAGATATTACCCGCGTGCGGCAGGTGATGGTAAACCTGCTTTCCAATGCCGTCAAGTTTACGGAGCACGGCGAGGTCGTCCTGACGGCAAGCGCCTGGGCGCCTGCGCCCGGCAGCCGTTTCGAGCTTACCTTCTCGGTTCGGGACACCGGGATCGGGATACCGGCTGAACGGCTCTCCCGGCTGTTTCAGAGCTTCAGCCAGGTGGATGCTTCCACCACACGCCGTTACGGAGGCACCGGGCTGGGACTCGCCATCTCGAAGCGCCTGTGCGAACTCATGGGCGGGTGCATCAACGTGCAGAGCCGGCCCGGCGAAGGCTCGACCTTTACCTTCACTATCTGCGTGACGGCGGCGCCTGCCCCCACGCAGATAGTGGTAGACAGGGATCAGCCGGACCTTACCGGCCTGCGCGTGCTCATCGTGGACGACAACGCCACCAACCGGCGGATCTTGCACGACATGGCCCTCCACTGG
>CBDUBU010000294.1:0-5157 GCA_965365465.1 uncultured Rhodothermaceae bacterium | reverse complement strand
CTTTCGCGCGACGTGACGCTGCCGGGCGAGCGCCGCCGCCGCACCGCCCGAATCGAAGGCGACGACTTCGAGCTTCCCTCGCTCCTGAACTTCGGCGTCTCCTATCGCAGGGAGGTAGGGTCTGGCGCTATCGTAACCGTGCTCGGCAACTTCCGCTCGAATGCCTACGAGAACGAGAACTACACGGGCGCGCTGGAGCTTGGTCTCCGTGAGATCGTATACGTGCGCGGCGGCTATCAGTGGGAAAAGGACATGGACTCCAGCTTCTTTGAAGGTTGGAACGTCGGCGGCGGTCTGAACCTGGGCGTTGGTGGCACACGCCTTCAGGTCGACTATGCCTACCGTCCGAGCAGTGTGTTCGATGGCGTGCAGATGATTACGGCCAGCGTAACGCTCTGAAACGGGCCTGAATGCGTTGAAAAGGGGTGGGCTGCAACCGGCAGCCCACCCCTTTTTTGTTGCCTTTAAACACTGCCTGGTAAGTAGAAGACGGGCGCAGCGGCGGACACCGGCGCCTGCCTGCCTTGTAGCATGGCTGCTTCACTACGTTAGCCTGACCCGATTCAAGGCGCAAGCAAACAGAAGCCGGTAAGAGATTGCCGCCTCCTCGCAGAAGTAGCGCCGACAGATGCTTACTCAGCCGTTTTCCAATGCACTCCCTCCAGTTCAACGGTGTCCCGGAGGCCGTGCGCGATGTGCTGCATGATCTGCATGGCGTGGAAGCGCCCGTTTTCGATGAACCATTTGCTCGTATTAAGGCCGCCGCAGACTGTGCCGGCCATATAAATCCCGCTTCGGCTGGTCTCGAACGTTTCAGGGTCATACACCGGCGTCCTGCAGGCATCATCCATGAAATCAAGGCTCAGGCTCTCTAGAAAGCGATAGTCGGGCCGGTACCCGGTCAGGGCCAGCAACCAGTCGTTTTCGATCTCCACGGCGCCGCCGGGTGTCTCCAGCAGAACGGCGTGTTCCGTGATGGCGCTGATGGTCGTGTTGAAATAAGCCCGGATGCTCCCCTCACGGATCCGGTTTTCCAGATCCGGTCGAATCCAGTATTTGATCTTGTCCGACAGTTCACTGCCGCGCACGACCAGGGTGGTCTCGATGCCATGCCGGTAGCATTGGAGCGCCGCTTTGGCCGCCGAATTCTTTGCGCCCACGATGGCGACTTTCTGCCCCAGGTACGGGTACGGTTCCTTGTAGTAGTGGGTTACCTTCGGGAGATCCTCTCCAGGCACGTTCAGCAGGTTGGGCACGTCGAAAAAGCCTGTGGCGATGACCACCTTGCGGCATTTGTAGCGTCCCTTGTCCGTTTGAACCACAAACCGCTCATTCTCTCCCTCCACCTGTTTCACCCGTTCATGGAGCCGGATCGTTAGCCCTTCAGCAGCCGCGACACGCCGGTAGTATTCGATTCCTTCCTCTCGCGTCGGCTTGTATCCTGCCGTCATAAAAGGATAGCCCCCGATCTCCAGAAGCTCCGGCGTGGAAAAAAACTCCATGTTGTTCGGATAGCCCACCAGGGAATGCACCAGCCCTCCTTTCTCGATAAGGAGGGCGTCGAGACCTTCCCGCTTTGCTTCGATGCCGCAGGCCAGCCCGACCGGCCCGGCTCCTATGATGACCACGTCCAGCATGTATTGCTCTGTAGAATGATTATACCGATAACGGCGAAGAAGAAACGCTCTTTAAGACGCAGGCGCCTTCACCGGGTTCTGTATCCCGGAAAGGTTACAGGCGTGCGCTCCGACGCTGATGAAAGAATGCCTGTAGCAAGGAAGCGGAACGGTCAGCTTCGAGGCCGGAAAGGATCTCGGCGCGGTGGTTCAGCCGGGGATCCTGCGGGATGTTGTACAGCGTAGAGGCGCTGCCGGCCTTTTCGTCGAAGGCGCCGAAAACGATCCGGTCCAGGCGTGCCAGCACGATGGCGCCTGCGCACATCGGGCATGGTTCCAGCGTTACGTAAAGCGTGCAGCCCCGGAGCACCTTTGTGCCGAGGGTCTCGCAGGCGGCCGTAATGGCAATCAATTCAGCGTGCGCCGTGGGGTCCTGAAGTTGTTCTACCATGTTGCGGCCGCGCCCTGCAATCTCGCCCCCACAGACGACCACAGCCCCTACCGGAACCTCGCCGGACTCGAAGGCGCGCTCGGCTTCCTTGAGCGCCAGGTTCATCCAGCGCCGGTCGGCATCCAGCAGGGAAGGAAACCCGGTCATGCGGCCTCCCCCGGCTCGTCATCAGCCGCCCGCGCAAGCGGCAAGGTCAGGCAGCGAGGTCCGCCGCGCCCGCGCGACAGTTCGGTTCCTTCCAGCTTGATCGCAATTTTTTCGCCCGCCTTGTAGTCGCTTTCCTCGTAAAAAGACAGCAACCCCTGCGCCGTGACAACCCGGTACCCGTACTTGCTCATGTTCTCAAACGTGCGCCGGTTGCGCTCGTAGCCGACTACCACGCCGGGCCCGATGGCAAAGAAATTCGTGCCGTCGGTCCACTGTTCGCGCCGCTGGTTCAGGGGGTCGTTGCCGCCGCACGCGATAAAGGTGATCGAACGCTCCAGGATCTCTTCCAGGAGGGGTTTGAGATTCAAGCTGGGCTTTGTGAGAAACTGTCCCTGCGCATCGCTCCGCGTGAAGTGTACGACGCGCCCGTCGTGAATGAGCGGCGGAAACATGACGCACTCATCCGGGGTGACGAAGGTGAAAATGGTATCCAGGTGCATGTAGGAGCGCTCTTTCGGCATGTCGATCATCAGCACGTGCTCGATGTCGGTGTGCTCGAACAGCGCCTGGGCAATAGCCATCACGCCGCCGAACGACGTACGTTCGGAGTTGCCGATCAGAACGACCTTTGGGCCGGGAACGAGCAAGTCGCCGCCCTCGAACGTGACGCCCGGAGGCAGGTTGATAGTCTGCTCACGAACTTTGCTGAAGCCGCTGTGATGATCCAGCACCACCCGCATGATGAGGCTTTCGCGGGCGCGGGCTGCCGTCGCCGGGTGGCTCACGATAATGTGGCTGCCTACCACTGCCGCAACGTCGCGGGTGAACATCAGGTTCGGCACCGGGTTGGCGTGAACCGGCAGCGGCGATTCTCCGGTCAGCGCGAACCGGTGCAGTTCTTCGGGCGAGAGGCGCTTGAACTCATTCTCGAACGCTTGCAGGTTGTTCTCCTGCGATATGCTGCAAAGCTGCTCGATAAAGTCGTGGCGGGCATCCTCGGTGGTGAAAGCCTCACGAAGCAACGTGCTGATCTGGAGCACGGCATCCGGACGCCCCACCATTTTTTCGTAAAGGGCGCACAGCAGCAGGTGCTCTTTACGCGCATTGCCGATAAAAAGAATGTCTTCAAAAAGAAGGTCGAGGCGTTTTTCAGGAGATACCAGTTCTACCTCGGCGCCGGGTGTATGCACGATGACCTGCCGCAGCAGACCCGTCTCTGAGGTAATATGCAGGTTGAATCGAAGGGTATCGTCCCGGCCTTCGCCATGCGTATGAGGGGATACAACTCTGAGCGTCGACACACCGGATAGGAGTCTGATGAAACAGGGACGCCGGACTCGTTACCCAATATACGAGCAAAAGAAAGGAAATCTACCTTGGAAAGTTCTCCTGTCGTTCCCGGAATAGCGTGGAAAAGGGGTTTCAGCGCCGGCGCTCCCGAAGCAGGCCGACGAACCGGAGCACGATAGCTATCAGTAGAAGAATAAGGAGGATCTTTATTGCCAGGCTCAGCAGGACAGCCCCAACCTTGAGGATCACGCTGAGAAGCGCTACCGCCACGAGCAGTACGATAGCTATAACGATCCAACGCAGAACTTGCTGAATATCCATGTCCACACCAGAGGTAGTCTAGTCAAGATCGACAACAAAAAACTCTGAGTTGCTCAAGCTGTTTCCACTCAGAGAGAAGCCTCCCGTTATCAGTATTCGTTGCGAGGGCATTATAGTTGCAGTGTGGCCGTACCTTTTTGTTGAAGAGATGGCGAAGGGATACCGGTAAAACCGTCCGGTTGCGTCAGCATATAGTTCGATGGAGGACAGTGTGCGTGGAGCGTCTCCCTGGTGGCCGCCATGGAGCAGCACGAGACCGGGCGCAACAGATACGGCAGCGTGTCGGGTTCGGAGTTCATGCAGCGCCCCGACCGCGTTGAGGTCAATGCTTCCTGGACCTGCGTAGGCCATAACAAAGGAGAGCAGCGATTGTTCGTCCCGTGCAAAGTATCCACCCGTGACGAGGTAGCGCCCGGCTTCTTCCGGCGCAAGCAGCGTCTGGGTATGGCCTGCCACCGGGTCGCTCAAGCTGATTCCGACCGCTGGACTCAACGCGATAAGCGAATCATTGCGCAGCAGAAAACTCCGTATGTCGGAGCGTGTGCCCACCTGTTGGGAAGAGGTATAAGGCCGGTAGCCGCGTCCGCCGAAAACGTCAAGGACAGGGCCTTCGGGGGTGGTGCGCAGGGCGGTGGTGTGAAGCGCTCTGCGCACCGGGATGCCGTCGAAGGGCGCCGGGGTGAGGGTCCGGAGGCGAGGCTCAAAGATCTCAGCCGTTTCCACGAGATCCGACACAGACGCAATCGCATCGGAACGGCTTCCTCCCAGCAACAAGACACGTCCATCAGGCAGCAGTGTCGCTGTGTGGCCCGTGCGTGGCGCGAACAGGTGTCTGCTGAGCCCTTCAAAACGCGCCGCGCCGGGACGCAGCAGAAAGATATCAGCCTTTGCAACCCCTTCTGCCTCGGCGGCTCCGCCCGTAACGAGCACGCTGCCGTCCTGCAACAGAGTAGCCGTGTGGCCGCCGCGTCCAGCCGGCAGGGATGGCGCTCCGGAAACCGTCGTAACAGGCAGGTAGACAGCAAAAACCGTATCTACCCCCAACACATTCCGGGCATCTGCTGCTGTGAGGACAATCGTGTTGACGCCGCGCTGAAAATGCAGGGTGTCCACCCAGGCGCGGGCCGCCTCGTCAAAAACAACCGGACTTCCGTTGATTTCCACGCGCTTCACCTCGCGGAAAGAAGTGGCGGAAATCCGTATGGGCGTCGATGCCGCTGTGAATACCTTCGAGAGATCCGGTTCTACAACCTCGATCCTCGGTTCGGTTTCTTCCACAAAAGCCCGTTCGCAGGCGCTAAAGAGCAGGCAAGCTGCAAGGATGAGCGGTAG
>CBDUBU010000293.1:0-5173 GCA_965365465.1 uncultured Rhodothermaceae bacterium | reverse complement strand
GGCCGTACCTTTCGCCGTCTCCTGCCCCTCTCCCCGTCGTGAAATCGCCAGATTCCCGCAGGAAGCCGATCCTCTGCAACTACTACGTCACGTACCGCTGCAACGCGAAGTGCGGATTCTGCGACATCTGGGAGCAGCCTTCGCCCCTGATCTCGCTTCAGGACGCAGAACGGAATCTCGACGACCTGAAGCGCCTCGGCGTGCGCGTCATCGATTTCACGGGCGGCGAACCGCTCCTGCACCCGCGCCTGCATGAACTGCTGGCCCTGGCCCGGCAGCGCGGCTTTCTCACCACCGTCACCACCAACGCACTGCTTTACCCGAAACGCGCCGCCCAACTGGACGGCCTTATCGATCTGCTGCACTTTTCCATCGATTCGTCAGTCCCGGAGGAACACGATGCCTCGCGGGGGGTGCGCTGCTTCAGTCGCCTGATGCGCTCCATAGAAACAGCGCTCGCCCTCGGCGCGTCGCCGGACCTGCTCTTTACCGTGACCAACCGGAACGCGCACCGGCTGGCGGAGGTCTACGAAACCATTTCTTACCCGAACCGGCTGCTGCTCATCGTGAACCCGCTGTTCGAGTATCACGCGCTCGGAGACCGGCTCGCCGAGCGCGTCCTGCAAGAGATGGAAGCGTTTGCCCGGCGGCCTTACGTGTACCTGAACCCGGCGTTCGTGACCCTCCGGCGGCGAGGCGGCAATGACCCGGATCGGCCCGACTGCAAGGCGGTTTCTGCCTGCGTCGTGATCTCGCCGTTCAACGAACTGGTATTGCCGTGTTATCATCTGGGCCTCGAACGGATTCCGATTGAGGGACGGCTGCACGCGCTCTGGCATTCGGAGCCGGTCGCCCGGCAGCGGGCGCAGGAAGGACGCCATGCCGCCTGCCGCGGCTGCGCGATCAACTGTTATTTCGAGCCTGGCTTTGCCGTCTCACCGGGAAGCCCGTATTTCTGGCAGAGCCTCCCCTCGAAAGCCCGCTACGCATGGACCAAGTTCGTCGTGCAACGCGCCCGAAAACGTCCTCGCAGGGCGCATCTCCCGGAACACGTCCTGCAGCCCGGCGCCGCGTAAACGAGCGCCGGGCCTTTTCTTTTCGATGGTCTTTGCCTGATCAGAAACCTTTATGACCCTCCGCACCTTTTCCGCACTGCTTTTTCTTTCTTTTCAGCTTCTCGGCTGCGCCGGAACCGGCAGCGTGCATGAAGGCGGCGCCAGGGAAGCAGGGCGGCGCGTGCTCGTCGTGTCCGTGTACCCCTATGTGCCGGATGCGGCAAAACTCTACTGGTCGCTGGAAACAGCTTTTGAAACGGCCAACCCCGGCCTCGACCTCCGGCTCTCGATGAATCCGGATTATTACGCCGACGATCCTTCCGGCGGCATCCTGCACGAGCAGGCTGATGTTTACGAACTGGACAGCGTGTTCCTGGAGGATTTTCTGGAGAAGGGAAAGCTTCAACCCTTGCCGGAGGGCATCGTGGAGAAGGCGGGTCCCTTCGTGCCACTCGCGGCGCGCGCCGCGTTTCAGGGCGGGGTCTGGTACGGAGCGCCGCACTGGGTTTGCGGCAACTTCCTGTTTTACCGGAAGCAGGACGCGGAAATGGCTTCCGTGGCTTCACAGGCTGACCTTGCGCGTGTGATCGGCTCTGCTCCTGCGCCCGGCGCGGGGCTGCTGATCGACATGAAGGGCGCTTCCACGCTCGGTGAACTGTACCTGAATGCCGCCTTCTACAGATACAGCCTCCCGGATTCCGTTTTGCCCCGCCTCGCTTCGCAACCGACCCCTGAACTGGCGGACGACCTTCGGGGCATCCTTGCCCTGGCCTCGCCGGGATTCGGGCGCGATGAAGCCTATCACAACCGCACGGGATTCTACGCCCGGCAGTTCGCACGCGGGCGCGGGCGGGCGCTGGTCGGCTACTCCGAAGCCTTGCACCACACGCTCGGCGAAACGGCGAACGCCTGCCTGCATGAAGAAAAGTGCCTCGGCGGAATGAACATCGGGGTGAAATCGTGGCCCCCTTCGGACGCCGGCGCCCCGACCGCCGGGTGGGTCGATCTGTTCGTCATCGATGCCCGTGTAGAGGGGCAAAAACTTTCCGATGCCAAAGCATTCATCCGGTTCATGCTCAGCGACGAGGCCTACCGCACCGCCCTGTTGCCGGAGCCGGGCGGCGCCCCTCGCTATCTGCTCCCTGCGCGGGAAGCAATTTACCGGGACCCGGCAATCCTTGCTGCCGCACCGCTTTACCCGGCCATGCGCGCCCTTCTGGCTGATGCGGTCCCCCTTTCCATGCCAGGGCTGAACCAGCGTCTCCTTCGCATCGGCGAGAAGCTGGACGCACACGTTCTGCCCTGACCTTCCCTCCAAACCTTCCGGGAAACGATATGGATGCTTTACTTCTGAAGAAGCGGGCAACTGGCTCGGCGATCAGGCTTACACATAAGGCGATTAGGATTAGCACCGGCAATTCAGCCTCGGTTCTTCAGACCGGGGATGAATTGCCCTTGAATTCAAAGCAGATGTCATAGCGCCCTTTCCCACCCTGCCAGACCGCTTCTAGTAATTCCATATGACGCAAAAATCGAAGGTCCGGCTGCTCCTTCTGGCCTATGTGGCCTTTGTCAGTCTCGGATTGCCGGATGCCGTGCTTGGCGTTGCCTGGCCTTCCATCCGCGAGGCGTTCGCGCTGCCGCAGAGCGGGATGGGCCTCGTGCTGGCCGGCATAGGGACGGGGTACATCATTGCCAGTTTTTTCACCGGGCGTCTCCTCGAGTCGATGACCATCGGCGCGTTGCTGGCCGTCAGCAGCGGCCTCGTGACGCTGAGCCTGCTCGGTTATGCAATCGCTCCGGTCTGGGCGGTTTTTCTCTTTTCCTCGCTCTTTGCCGGCCTCGGCGCGGGCGCCATCGACGCCGGGCTGAATGCCTACGGCGCCGCGCACTTTTCCGTGCGACACATGAATTGGCTGCACGCCTCTTACAGCATCGGCGCCATGCTCGGGCCCATCATTATGACGCTCGTGCTGGCGTCCCGGTGGTCGTGGCGATGGGGATACGCGGTCGTGGGGGCTGTGATGGCGCTGATGTTCCTGTCCTTCACGCTTACCCGAAGTTCGTGGCAGGGCGCCGGCCTCCGCAAGGAAGGAGAGGCGGCTTCCCCCCTCAGCACGCCGCAGGCATTGCGGCATCCGCTGGTCTGGTTGCAGATGGCTGCGTTTTTTGTGTACACCGGCATCGAAGTCACAGCGGGCCAGTGGAGCTTCACGCTGTATACGGAAGGGCGCGGCGTTGAGGCTACAGAAGCCGGCGTGTTTGCCGGTATGTACTGGGCCAGCATCGCCGCAGGGCGTATCTTTCTCGGTTTCCTGATCGAATGGCTCGGCCCGGATCGGCTCCTCCGGTTTTGCACCGTGGGGGCAGTCCTCGGAAGCGCCGCTTTCGCTTTTGCGCCAGTGTCGCTGAGTGTGGCCGGACTGGCGCTGGTCGGTCTGTCGCTGGCGCCGGTTTTCCCTACCCTGATGTCCCGCACGCCGTCCCGGCTGCCGGGGGCGTATGCGGCCCATGCCGTCGGGTTTCAGGTGAGCGCCGGGATGCTGGGCATCATCTTCCTGCCGAGCCTCGCCGGGGTGCTGGCTGCCCGGTACGGGCTTGCCTCCGTCGGCGCCGTCACCCTGGCGGCGGCGCTGGCGCTGCTCGCGTTGCACGAAGTGCTGCTGCGGGCGACGGCTCCCGGCAGATGAGCAGCTTCTTCCTTTTCCCGAACCGCCGCTAAACCAATCGCAGCCTCATGCGTATCTTGACGTTGACGATTTTTTCGCAGCACCGCTATCCCTATGTCTGACCCGCAAAACGCGCCCGGAACTCCGGTTTCCCGGCTTCTCGGAAGGTTCTGGACGTTTGCGAACCTGCTCAGCCTCGCGCGGCTGATTCTGGTAGTCCCGATCACCTACCTGATCCATACCAGAGGACCGATGGCCCTCATGTGGGGGCTTATTCTGCTGGCTGCCGTCACCGACTGGTTCGACGGGCGGGTGGCCCGGTGGTCGCATACCGTTTCCGAGTGGGGCAAGGTGCTGGACCCCCTGGCGGACAAGGTGGCCGCCGCCATGATTACGATGGCGCTCGTGGTGCGGGGCAGCCTGCCTGCCTGGTTCCTCGGCCTGATCGTCGTCCGCGATACCCTCATCGTGCTCGGCGGCATGGCGCTGGCCCGGCGCACCGAGAAGGTGGTCATGAGCCTGTGGATCGGCAAGGTCGCCGTGACGGCGCTTACCGTCACCGTGCTGGCCGCCCTGCTGGAGGCCGATCCTCCGATTCTTTCGTTCTGTGTCTGGACAACCTCGGCGCTGCTGATTTATTCTTATCTGCTCTATACCCTGCGGTTTGTGCGCTTGATGCGGGCCGGACGCCCTGCCGAACCGGAGGAGCCTCGTTCCCTGCCTTCGGTGGAGCCGGGTTCTGCCCGTTGAGGCCCCTCCTTTATCCTCACCCCCTTGCCTGACATTCATTAGCTATTTATGGGACTTTTTGCTCGTTTCAAAAAACAGGACCAGGAACGCCTTGAAGAAGGCCTTGAAAAAACGCGCACCAGCCTGTTCGGAAAACTGGACCGCCTCGTCCGGGGAAAGGATACCGTCGATGAAGAAGTGCTGGACCAGCTCGAAGAGGTGCTCGTGACAAGCGACGTGGGCGTCAAGACGACCCTGGAGGTTATTCGCCATGTCGAGGAACGGGTGGCGCAAGACCGGTATGTCTCAACCAGCGAACTCAACAAGCTGATCCGCGAAGAAATCGCCGACCTGCTGCTGCACAACGCCCCCGACCGCCCCGCCGACTTCGACGCGCCGCTGCCCAACAAGCCGCACGTCATTATGATCGTGGGGGTCAATGGGGTGGGCAAAACAACCTCCATCGGCAAGCTTGCCCACCACTACCGCGAGGCAGGCCGGAGCGTGATCCTCGGCGCCGCCGACACCTTCCGCGCCGCCGCCACCGAGCAACTCGACATCTGGGCCGACCGCGCCAGTGTGCCGATCATCAAACAGGGCCACGGCGCCGACCCGGCCGCGGTGGCTTTCGATACGCTCGCCTCGGCCAAAAGCCGCAACGCTGATGTCGCCCTGATCGACACGGCGGGACCATTCGAACCGGTCACCGTCAAGTGGTTC
>CBDUBU010000292.1:0-5182 GCA_965365465.1 uncultured Rhodothermaceae bacterium | reverse complement strand
CCCCTCATGGACCAGCGCCGTGCGTTCGGTCAGTCCCGTCATGCGCTGTGCTTCCGCCATAAGCCGGTCATCCAAATTAATGGTTGTCCTCATACCGTGTCCCCGTGCTATACGTATGAAAGGCGCATCATCTGATGATGTTTTGTATGTTTCTGAGGGATTGCTGTTTCCGTAGCAGCGTGGGGGCATACCGCTTTTTTCTGTGCCCTGCGCATACCTGAGCGATTTACAGAAACCGCTCCTCCCGGTGAAACAGACAAGTGTGTCCGGGAAGGTGGTTGCGTAAAGAAGTTCGGGGAAGACGCTGTAAAACATATCTATGCGTTCTCTCGCAAAAAAATCTGATCCTGCCTTCACACCTGTGACACACCGTGACACACGTGTCTCTGTACATTGTCCTCTGGTAAAATCTCAGTGTGTCTCTGTTCCTTCTGTTCCTGGAAGAATTCCGGGAAGGCCGACTCTTTCCTCCCATCAAACCACGGTGAAACACTATGGAACGCGAACAGCAGGGCCGGTTTGTCTGGTACGACTTGATGACGACCGACGTGGAGGGCGCCATTGCCTTCTACCAACAACTCACGGGCTGGAGCACCAGGCCCTTGCCTTCGAGCCGTCTACCCTACACCCTGTGGGTGAACGGGGAAACGCCTATTGGCGGCGTGATGAACAAAAACAGCGACCCGAGCATGGAAAACGTACCTGCTCACTGGATAGCCGCCGTTTCGACGCCGGATGTCGATGCTACGGTATCGCGGACCAGAGAGCTTGGTGGGACCGTTCGCCATGAACCCATGGATACTCCCGACGCAGGCCGGTATGCTGTTCTGGCAGACCCCCAGGGCGCCGTGTTTGCGGTGTATCAAGAGCCTGATCCAGCGCCAACCCCTGAGGAGGGGATGCCGGGTGTGGGGATGTTCTCGTGGCGCGAACTGGCGACGACGGATCACGACAAGGCATTCGATTTTTACAGCAAGCTATTCGGGTGGACGCTGGCCGATACCTATGACATGGGCGAGATGGGCAACTACCTGATGTTTGGAGCAGGAAAGACTATGCTCGGCGGCATGTTCACGATGACTGCCGAGATGGGAAGCCCTCCGTACTGGCTGTATTACGTACATATTGCCGACATAAATGCAGCGCTCCAGCAAGTAGAGGAACTGGGCGGAAAGGTGCTGGTGGGCGCGATGGAAGTTCCAGGCGGCGATATGATCGCGCAGTGTCTGGATCCACAGGGAGCCGCATTTGCGCTCCACGCTGCCGTGCCGGTAACCGGAGATGGCGGCACTGCCAAAACCGTGATCTCGTCGGTTAATTGATCGGGATGCACAGGCGTCAGGACGGCGGTGCGTCCTGACGCCTGCTGCAAAAAGGGCGACGACGCATCCGGGGCTAAAGACCCAGCGTCTGAAACAGACCTCTGCGCAGGGTGGCCCAGATGAACTGAAAAAGGGGCGTGTCGGAAGCTTTTTCGTTGCGCAGCACGGCGACTTTGGCCGGGGTATCTCCATCGGGCAGGTTTTCGGAGTCGAGCACCAGGTTGTTGGCAATCAAAGTCTCTATGCGCTCCCGGAGGCCGCGCTCTCGTGTGGCCTTGTCCAGCACTTCGATTTTAAAATCCCGGTACAACACCTGTAATGCTCCGGAGGCGACGTTATCCTCCACCTTCACGTCGAACCAGACTGAATCGACATGGCCGCTCTCAACCCTGAGACCCTCCAGGTCGACGAACGCCTCATTGAAGGCTCTGGCATCCATCCCGCCAAGCGAGCCGCGCCAGGCCATGTTCAGCCGGGGCGCCAGCAGTTGGTAGTCAATAGCAGCCTTGAGGCGCCCGGTGCCGGCCAGCAAGGCGCGTGCATCGATCACTGCCGGGGTGGAGGCCGTCATGCGGCTGGAATCGTTCGTGACGTTGTAGATGCTGCTCCAGACGTTTTCAAACCGGATCGTCCCCGGTCGCACTCCGTCCTCGGCGCGTTCGGAATACCGGATACTGCCGTGCTGCATCCGAATGGTATCGATGCGGACGGGCCGCCCCAGCGACTGGAACGCCTGATGCGGCAGCGTCGCCGGTCCTGACACCGGCTTTGGAGGCAAGGTGCGGTCGTAATACACGTCTACCTGTGGCGCCTCGACGGTGGCCGAAGCGACAAAGACACGTCCCTGCTCCAGCAGCCCCCGGTAATCCACGCCCTGCAAGGTCAGCTTCCGGAAGCCTGTTTTGTAGCGGTCGGTTCGATATGCCTGCCGCTGCCTGAAAGCTGCGTCGGAGACGGTCGGCTCCCAGCGCAACGAATCCACGATCAGCGCTGCCTCTTTGCTGGAACCGCGTATCGAACCGGCTTCGAGCACATAGAGACTGTCGGAGGAAAAGCGGCGATACCCGTCCATGCGAATCTGCACATCCTCACTGAACAGGAAACGGCCGGCCTCCCCTGCGGCGAGAGAATCGATAGCGACGTGGTCGAGCACGACGAAAAAAGGCTCGATGTCTCCCTGTTTCTTCTTTTCTCCCTGCCCGGTCTCCCAGGAAACTCCTGCGCTGTCGAGGCGCACCTCCCTGATGGTCATATCGGGCAACTGCCGTGCGATATAGCGATGAAACGACGGGACTGTGCTGCCGCTGTCGCTCCGCGTTGCATCGGCGCTATCCGGCATCCCGACGACGAGATGCACGTGGGGCTGTTGAATCTCGAGGGCCTCCAACGATATGCCGCCGCCCCACAGCAAAGCCCAGAAGCTTACTCCCGCCACACGAACAGAGGAAGCGGTAACGGTATAGCGAACAGGCGGAAGCCCTCCCGCCTGTTGCCTCCGCGCAAGCACCAGGGAGTCGGGGGCCAGCGCCAGGGATCTGGCGGCGAAGGACCGCTGCAGCAGGCTGAAATCCACATTCCCGATCTCGACCCGGTAGAGGCTGTCTGTGGATGCCGCGACGACGGCAGACAACCGCTTTTCGAGATGCCCGGCGCTTACGAAATATTGCAAGGCGGCGTATCCCGCCAGCGCGATCAAGACCCCCACGGCAAGGATGCCTATTCCCCATTTCCATAGGCGGCGGTCTTTGTGAGGCGCAGCTTGCCGGTCGTTCCCGTTTTTTTCAGTCATGGGCAGCGATCAAATCGTTTTGCCGGACAAGGTAGGGTCTGGCGCCCCTTTTTCCTCATCGCGCCGAATTTGCCGGCAGGTCATGTTATAGTCAATAATTACTAAAGAGCACGGAGTCTCTGCCGATACCTTTGCAGGCAGGCGCCTCTGCAACACGCTGCACTGTCCCGGAAGTTGCGTTGAGAGGTACGGGGGCCCGGCGCGTGGCGCACTGCCGACAGGAAGAAGCACAGAAAAACTAAATTCTCACCACGATCGATCATGAGTTCAATAAAGAAGAGTATTGCGTTCAGACTTATGCTGCCGACGGGAGCACTGCTCCTGCTCACCGGCGCCCTTGTGGCCTGGACCATAGCCACCTGGCAGTACAGCGCACGGACGCACGAGGCTATGAAAGAAATAGAGGGAACGCACAAGCTCGTAAGCGGCGCCCTGTCCGTCACCGAGGATATTATGATGGAACAGGTCAGGACCGGGATGCAGGTTCTCAAAAGTACGGCGGCTCCGCTGGGCGCTCCTGGCCTCAGCGGCATCACGGAACTGGAAGGACGTATGATTCCGGACCTGCATCTGGGCGACGTTTCCCAGGTCAATGCAACCGACCTGGTGGATCGATTGTCCATGCTCCAGGGCGGCACGGCCACGGTTTTCGTAAAGAATGGGGATGCTTTCGTTCGTGTGGCGACCAACGTAAAGAAAGCCGACGGCAGCCGCGCGGTCGGAACGGAACTGGACCCGAAAGGCAAGGCAGCCGGAGCGCTCTCGCAGGGTTCCGCCTACTACGGGGTCGTTTCGGTGCTGGGAAAGCAGTTCATCAGTTCGTATGAGCCAGTTTTCGATGCAGCCGGAGAGGTAATCGGAGCCTGGTATGTCGGGTATCAGATCACTGCTCTGGCCAAACTTCAGGAAACGGTCGCAAAGCACAGGATCCTGAAAAACGGGTTTGTGGCTGTGCTCGATGACGGAGGCAACGTGCTCTTTCATTCAGAACATATCGATTCGTCGCAGGCAGCCGGGTTTGCAGCGGGCAATGCCGTTGCAGGCTGGCAGGTTAGCCGCGCCCCCTTTGTGTCGTGGGGCTACACGATTCTGACGGCCTACCCGGAAAGCGACGTTGCCACTGCCGTTCGGCAGGCCGTTACAGGCGCTGTCGGGCTTTGTCTGGCGGGTACGATTCTGATGATTCTGGTTTTGTTCTGGCTGGTCCAGAAAACGGTGCGTCGCCCGATACGAGTGCTTGGCCAGGCTGCCCGAAAGGTAGCTGAAGGAGACCTCGATGTTCAGATCGCCTCCAGCGGAAAGGATGAGATCGGGCAACTTTCGCACGATTTCGATGTGATGGTAACAAGCCTGCGGGAGGCCGCCGCAAAAGCGTCAGATGGTGCTGTTGAAGCCGAAAAACGCAGACAGGCACTGGAGGCGGCAGAGGCAAAGCAGCAGCAGCAGATACAGCACAGCAAGGATGCCGTTCGGCTTCTCGAAACCACCTTCAATGGAATGGCTGCCGGTGATTTCACGATGCGGATGAACCTGGACGAGGCGCGGACGGATATGCACCGGAGCCTGTTTGAAATGGTAAACAGGTCTATAGAACCTATCCGGCAGGCGTTGCGACAGGTGAGTGCTGCCGTCAATTCGGCAGCCGGAGCTGCAACGCAGATCGGGGCCTCAACGGAAGAGCTTGCCGCTTCGGCGCAGGAGCAGTCTGCTCAAGCCGGAGAAGTCGCGGCAGCGGTCGAGCAGATGACGCGCACGATCGTCGAAAACGCCCAGAACGCTGCGCGGGCCGCCGAGGTGGCAGCGGCCGCCGGGCAGGTGGCTGCCGAAGGCGGAGAAGTGGTAAGCCAGACGGTGGAGCAAATGCGCGGCATCGCCGACGTAGTGAACGGTTCGGCAGCGACTGTCGAGCGGCTCGGCGCCTCCAGCCGGCAGATCGGAGAGATCGTGCAGACCATCAGCGAGATTGCGGACCAGACGAACCTGCTGGCGCTCAATGCGGCCATCGAGGCGGCCCGCGCCGGTGAGCAGGGTCGCGGCTTTGCCGTCGTAGCCGATGAGGTGCGCAAACTGG
>CBDUBU010000291.1:0-5196 GCA_965365465.1 uncultured Rhodothermaceae bacterium | reverse complement strand
GAACCACGCCAAGCAGCGGGAAGAAAATGATGAGCAATGCCCACAGCACCTTGTCCGCTGTCTTCCGCGAACTGCCCGCCACTTCTACAAGGGCAATAATGTCCAGAATGACGATAACAGCGCCGCAACAACTCAGAGACCAGAAATTTGTAATGCGGTTGATCAGATTGGGACCGCATCCGGCCAGCAATAGGGTTGTCATGCCCAACAGCACGGCAGTCAGGATAGAGGAATGTCTGGCTTCCATAGTTCCGTCAGATAGTTTGTGGAAAGGAAAAGTACGGCAGCGGGCGCTTTCCATGTACAGGTCAGGTACGGCAGAACGACTGCCAATATCTTCAAACCATGCCCCGTATCACACGCTTGCACGGTAATCCTTTCGTGACTTCAACGTGTGTATGATCTCAGGCGCGGCAAGGTGGTCAATGCACTATAGGCCCCTGGCAGTACATTTGACTACGCAGCCGGCGCGCCCATGTTACGCATACGCGGAGGAACAGGCAGATTTTACGCTGGTTCGATGGCCTGCGCAATCTGATGAAAAGATTGCGCATCGGTCAATACACAAACACGCCTTACGATCATGCAGATCGGTCCCATTCATCTTGGCTATCGCCCGTTGTTGCTTGCGCCTATGGAAGACGTGAGCGATCCACCTTTTCGGGTTCTGTGCAAGCGGTATGGCGCTGATATGCTTTACACGGAGTTTATTTCTTCGGGAGGACTGGTTTTTGAGGCAGCAGACTCAGTCCAGAAGCTCGATATCTACGAGGAAGAGCGTCCTGTAGGTATTCAGATCTTCGGCGGCGAAATCGAACAGGTGCGGGAGGCTACTCGCATTGTCAATGCAGCCCGGCCTGATCTTATCGACATCAACTTTGGGTGCCCTGTAAAAAAGGTGGTATGTAAAGACGCAGGAGCGGGCATCTTGCGCGACTTGCCCAAAATGAAAGCGTTGACGGAAGCTGTTGTCCAGGAGGCCGCACAGCCGGTAACCGTGAAAACGCGCCTCGGCTGGAATGAGGAGACAATCCGCATTCTGGAGGTAGCGCGAATGTTGGAGGAAGTCGGGGTGCAGGCGCTGGCGGTTCATGCGCGGACCAGATCCCAGATGTATACCGGGACCGCGCGATGGGAATGGCTCAAACGGATCAAGGAGGAAAGTGGAATCAACATCCCCTTGATCGGAAACGGCGATGCCACAACCCCTGAAAAGATCCAACAGATGTTCGATGAGACGGGCGTAGATGCTGTGATGATCGGGCGCGGCGCTATCGGCAACCCCTGGATCTTTCGCGATGCAAAGCTTTATCGTGAAACCGGCGAGATCCCTCCGCCGCCGGGATGGCAGGAACGGCTTTCTGTGGTCGCGGAACACCTCACATTGAAATGTAAATGGCTTGGCGAAGCCAAAGGTGTCATGGAAATGCGACGCATGTATGGAGGCTATTTCAAGGGCTTCCGAAATGCCGGCCGTCTCCGGACGATGCTGATGGAGAAACACACGCGAGAAGAGGTGCTGGAAACGCTGCTCAACTTCCGCGAGGACGAACCGGAAGTTTTTATCAGCCTCCCATTCCGAACGCCGGTCGGCTCAATCCGGAAAGCAGCGCTGCCCGCAGGTTCGCAGTAGCCCCCTTGCCGGTCTCCGGCATCAGGGCTTCTTTAGCACTACCGCCCACCAAATGCCTTCGGTTGCCTCGCTTACGACGATCAATCCTTGCGCGACGGTTGCCGCAAGCATGGTCTCCCGATCCTGTTGCAACAACCCGGAGAGCATCAGATAACCCTTCTGCCCGAGTTTTTCGTAAAAGGAAGGCATATAATCGAGCAGCACATTTCGGTTGATGTTGGCGAGGAGCAGATCGAACCCGGATTCCGGTACCACCTCCAACCCGCCTGCGCGGAAGCTTACCCGGTCGGCAACGTCGTTCAGGTACAGGTTCTCGACAGCATTCTGCTGCGCCCACTCGTCAATATCCACAGCAACGGCTTCCGACGCGCCCAGCTTGACGGCAGCAATAGCCAGGATACCCGTGCCCGTTCCCACATCCAGCACCCGCTCGCTTCCTTGAACCATCTCTGGAAGAAAGCGCAGCGCCAACCGGGTGCTCTCATGGTACCCGGTTCCAAAGCTCATTTTAGGGTCTATTTCAAGAACGATACGCGCCGTGGATTCCTCTGGAACCTCTGCCCAGGTAGGCTTGACGAGAAAAATGCCAACCTGGATCGGCTGAATCGTCTCCTCCCAGCGCTGGTTCCAGTTCTGCGCTGGAACGACGTGCTCGACTACCGGCTCAGCCACACCGTGAGAAACAAGCCACTGGCCTATCTGCTCGCGTTTCACCTCATCCCAGCGCGATGACGCGATGTATGCTTTCAGGCGCCCCTCCTCCTGCAAGAACGAATCGAAATCAAGCTCCGAAAGTTCGGCTATCAGATATTCCTGAAGGTCGTCCGGAATATAAACCAACAGTTCAACCGTATTCATTCGCTGCCCTTTTATCCTTAGAAACGGTTTGGCAAGCCGGGAAAGAAGCGCCTCGCCAGAGAACCTCCCCTGCCCGGACGCCTGCAAGGTTGACGGCATAGATCCTTCGCGCGAGCGCTCAGGATGACGCTTCGAGGAGGTTAAACACATCCCTGCTCACCGTGTCATGCTGAACAAAGGGAAGCATCTATGCGCAAAGAATGGCAGACGCCCGCGCCTTGCTCGTCTCTACCCTGACTCCAACGCGCCAGACAACTTCTTACAGGGATGCCGAATAATACACAAACCGGACAGAAGCAATTACAATCCTGTTCCAGAAAAAGGGTATGATCTCGATGCTGCAACAACGAATTGCGAATCAACACGATCGCCGCAGCTTTCGCCTCCGGCTGCAAGCGGTTGAGAAACTCAGGGAGCCTTGCTAATCGTAATGCCCCATGCGTCCGGATCTTCCGGCGTATTCGCGCCAAAATCCCCGTATCCGTGAGAAAGGTCTGTCTGGAAACGAACCGTGTACTGGCCTTCAGGAAGCGAAAGATCACCGTAGAAGCGCCTGTTGCGGTCATCCCCACCTGCCGGCTGTGTATTCTCCCAGCTCATTTCCCATACCCGTTCGCCTGCCCCGGCCTTCTCGATCCAGCCGAAGTCATACTGCCCGCGCGGGTCTATTTCCCCGACGGCATAGATGCGTAAGTCGGTAGGCTTGCTCAGATTCAAGGGCGCTTCTACACGCGACTCGTTCGTGAGCCGGTTCGCGCGTATGAGAATATTTCCCATGATGACGGAAGGAGGAGGTTCATGCCTGCTGCGCTCCGGCTGCCCTGTATTACGTGAGGTGTGATCCAGCGCCACGACGGCATCCGGGTCCAGGGTCTCAGACACCGGAAACACAACGAGCCCCCACCGATCCGGATGGTCCGGCCTCTCGCTGTTCCAATCCCCGAAGGCGTGAGATTCATCGGTCTGATAATAGGCCGTGTACGTCCCCGGATCGAGCGTCAGAAAACTTTCTAGCAAACGATTCTTTTTATCCCCACCTGCCGGAAGTGTGGCTTCCGGCTCCATGTCCCAGACGTGTTCGTGGGTATCATCCTTTTCAATCCATCCGTAATCATATGCATTGGCTCCGATGATTTCTCCAACTGCATAAACCAGCACTTTCAGGGGTCGTGTAACCCGAAACCGCGTGCTGACCAGTTGGTCATTCCCAACACTCGTCATAGCTGCAATCGCCTTCCGAGTCTGCCAGGGATCAAAAGATACTATCGCCGTCGAGTCTTCCGGCGCAAGCGCAGCAAGGGTAAGTCCCCACCCGGTAGGATTCCACGGCGGATTGGCCCGCCAGTCCTCATAGGCATGGGTTCGGTCTGTTTCAAATACGGCGCGGTAAATGCCGGGCTGAAGGTAAAGCGTGCTGTCGGCCAGCCTGTTCTCCAGCGCCCCTCCTGCAGCCTGCGTTGCCTCTCTCTTCATCTCCCAGACTTTTTCACCAGAAACAGCCTCCTCGATATAGCCATAGTCCTTTGGACTGCCGTTCATTTCTCCCAATCCGTAAAGGCGCAAAGCTGCACTTCGCTTCACCTCGAAAAGGTGAGATGCCGACTGATTATCTCGCATGGGCGCCGATGTCCAGATGAGACCTTCCGGCCTCGGAGTAACTTCGCTGTCATCGAGCCTGCGTATATCGCCTTTCCCCTCCGGGCTGCGTACTGCGAGAAACCACTTTTTGCGGTCATTTTGCCAGTGCAGTTCAGGATCGAACATGCGCCCAAAAAAATTGCCGTTCCGACCTCCATAAAAAGAATTGCCGAAGGAGGTAAAAAAAACATCATAGATGCCGGCGTCTAACGCAAGCGTATCAGACGCATGAGCAACGAGCCCTCTCACCGGCTGTGCGTTCTGCCCATCCAGTTTCCAGACCACCTCGCGATTATCTCGCCGAATGATCCATCCATAGGCGGCTAGTGATCGCGGGCCTGCGTGCATTTCGCCTGACCTTTCGTAAGATCCGGTTGCTTCAACAACCACAGGAAGCGCGCCCTCAACTACAAAAGAGGCGTGCTGCAGTTCGTTGAGATCTATATCGGAAAAAACAACGACGCCATCCGGCCGTCCCGAACCTGTAAAAGCGCGAACAAGCATTAGGCATACGACCAATGCAAGAAGCGCTAACTGCAAACGAACGATTTTACTTCGCTTCATAAGAGCCTGCCAGATGCGTGAGCTAGAGGTACACGACTGTACGTGTTCAATCCGGTTTAGTTACTCCCGGTTCGTGCTGCAAGCCCGCGTCCTTGTCATGTTTTGTTGCCTCGTGGACAACCCTCCCTTGCCCTGATGCCAAAACTTATCTCGCACATATGTCGCGCTGCCGGCAAAATGTAACAATTAACCGGGAAAGCGAGTATTATATATTTTCTGCACGTAAAACGCACGACCGGTAATCCATTCAGTTCTCGTTTCTACCGTATGCTAGGCAACCTCTTCGCCAGATCTTCTGAGGAAGTACGGTCTTTCTCCTGGGGGACGCGAGCGCGGCGCGTCCTGCTTCTGGTGTTGTTTTTTGCCGGCTATTTTTTGCTCTTTGCCTATCATGTCATTGCCTGGATGCGGGGCGCCCCTCCAACGCCCCTCGTTGAGTTTTTCTACCATGCCCTTGTCATCGGAGATTATCTGCTCCTGTGGCTTTTGATGTCTTACCTGTT
>CBDUBU010000290.1:0-5197 GCA_965365465.1 uncultured Rhodothermaceae bacterium | reverse complement strand
GCCGAAAATCTGCCGGGCGTCGGTGAACTGCGTGAACATGACCCCGCTGTCGGCAACCTCCGGACGCGAAGCGCTCCTGCTGCTGGATCAGCACCCCGCCGTGGATGCCGTCCTGCTTGATATGCAGATGCCGGAGATGGACGGCCTGATGCTGGCTGCCGAACTCCGCAACCGCTATGCCTTGCCGGGCGCTCCTCCTGTGCCCGTAAGTGTGCTGCTTACCTCGGTAAACCAGAGCGCCGAACTCAACCGGAAGGCCCAGGATCTCGGCATTGCTGCCGTGCTGCACAAACCGGTGAAGCCTGCCGCCCTTTTTGCTCGCCTCGTACAGATCTTCGGAGCGCGTGCGCAGTCCGGCCGGCGCCCTGCTAACGATGCCTCCGGCCCTCGACGCAAACAGGATGAACCGCTGCTCCCGCCCAAAGGGAAGGGGCAGCGCATCCTTCTGGCTGAGGATAACCTCATCAACCAGAAGGTAGCCCTTCGTATGCTCGCCCAGGTCGGCTATCAGGCCGACCTCGCTGCCAATGGCGCTGAAGTGCTCCAGGCGCTGACGCGACAGCGTTACGACGTGGTGCTCATGGACGTGCAGATGCCGGAAATGGATGGCCTGGAAGCTGCTCGCCGCATCCGCGCCGATGAGAAGCGTTTCGGCTGCCCCCGCATCATCGCCATGACAGCTAATGCAATGACCGGCGACCGGGAGTGTTGCCTCGACGCGGGGATGGATGACTACCTCTCCAAGCCTATGAAAATGGAATCCCTCCGGTGCGTTCTGGAAACCTGCGTGCAGGAGACGGACGCACAGGAGCCT
The DNA here is from genome assembly GCA_965365465.1 of uncultured Rhodothermaceae bacterium. Taxonomy (GTDB): domain Bacteria; phylum Bacteroidota; class Rhodothermia; order Rhodothermales; family DASSAV01; genus CBDUBU01. Next base: position 4,383 of record CBDUBU010000290.1, on the reverse strand, counting down.
GAAACGGAGGAGGTGCGTATGACGGCTGCGGTTATCCGGGAGCGTCTGTTCCGCAGCATCGGCGAGGATGATCCGGAGTTCGCCGTATCGCTGCTCGAAGAATACCTTCGCAACACCGGGGATCTGATTACGCGGCTTGAAAAGGGCGTGGCTTCAGCAGACCCGGATGCGGTTCGGTTCGCCGCGCACACGCTCAAGTCCAGCAGCTACCTCGTGGGCGCCGATGCGCTCTCGGCGCTGTGTGAGCAGTTGGAAAACCAGGCGCGCGCCGCTTCGCTGGAAGGCGCCGAACAGAACGCGGCTGAAGCGCACCGCCTGTTCGACACGTACGCCCGTTCGGCCGGCAGGTTGATCGCGCTGATAGCCGAGGAAGAAGCGCTGGTCTAGCTGGACTATGCAGGCAAGCCTCAAGGATGCGCCGGCGCAGACCCTTCTCCCGCAAAGACTCATCCCTCTCCATTGCCCGGAGACAGTCCGAGCGCATTCCGGACAATGCCATTCAGAACCGGAGCCGCATCGGGGTCCAGCAGGTTGAGTGCGCGGACGCCGCACAGCTTCTCGATCAGTTCAATGCCCGCAAGCGTGCTGGTTGCTACGCCGCTGACAAGATCAGGCCGGATTCCGAAGGCCTCGGTCACGCCATAGACCGCGTACGGGTCGAAGGCGCACAGGATCGTACACTGGATGTTGCTCCGGATCTCCTCGATGGCCGCCGCGCCATTGTAAGGCTCCAGCGGCGACGAACCGATCTCGACGATCGCGGCATCCACTTCGACCTGCGCCATACGTGACAACAGCATCCGAAGCGCCGTGCGATACGCTGCCTCCGGGTGTACGGTCGAGGGCAGGCCCACGTCAACGAAGTCAAACACATGGTCGGCCCCGGCGTCCGCCATGCTCAGGATGTCCCGGTAGCGGGCTGCCCCGGTCAGTTTGGCCCCCAGCACTTTGCTGCCGCCTTTCTTCAACTGACGGACGATGACTTTGGCGGCGGTCGTCTTGCCGGAGGACATGGAAGAGCCGACCAGCAGCACTACCGGAGCGGTGAAGGGGCGCTCCGGCGCTGCACGCACAAACCGGCGCATCGTCGCCTTCTCCCCCGCCAGCCGGAGGTGCCCTTTGTAGCGCAGCACGGGATAAGGCGGCTGCAGCGGAGAGATCGAGGTGAGCCGGCCCAGCAGTCCGGCGCTGGTGAGCATATGCATACCACCGTCTTCGGCTGTCTGCTCCCACGTGCCGGTTGCTTCCAGCGTGGCGTGCCGGATGCCGAGGGCGCCCACGATCAGGTCGCCGCGAGCGATCTCCATCATGCGCCCGTTGGTCAACTCGATCCTTTTGTATCCCGCCAGCGTCTCGCTCACTTCGCAGGCCACGTAGTCGCCGGCTTCCCAGTCCGGACGCGGCAGCGCTTCTACGGAAAAGGGCATCTGCGAGAAAGGGGCTATGCGGGTGACTGAAGTGAAAAGGTAGCGGGTGTACATCGGCAAGAGGAAGTCGGGAACGGTTATCCGGCGGCGGCAAGCGGCCCGGACAGGAGCAGCAACACGAGCAGCGCCGTGCGCTCGATCATCCTGTCCAGGTCGATGAACTCATGGCGTGCGTGCGCGCCGTCGCCCGTCGCGCCTAGCCCGTCAAGGGTGGCCGTATACTGGCTTGTCGTGTTTCCATCCGAGGCGCCGCCGGCACAGCCTGCTTCCAGCGTCAGGCCGAGCCGCCGCCCTGCCTCCTCCGCCATCTCCCACAGGACTTTGTTCCGGGGTGTAAACTCCATCGGCGGGCGCCCGATCCGGCCTGTGATCTTGAGCGAAACCCCCTGCGTCTCCGGTGTGAGGTCGAGGATGCTCCGGCGAATCCGGGTTGCATCCGACTGTGTCGGCACGCGCACGTCTACCACGGCGCGGCTCACCGGAGCCACCACATTCGGACGCAATCCGCCCCGGATCATGCCGACGTTGACGTTGATGCCGCGCTGGGCGTCGTTGAGCGCGTGCAGCTTCTGGATCACGTGCGCCAGTTCTACGATGGCGCTTGCTCCGTTTTCCGGCGCCAGTCCCGCGTGGGCAGCCTTTCCACGGACTACGACGTTAAAACGTCCTCCTCCTTTTCTCGCCACTTTCAACTTGCCTGAAGGCCCGAGCGAAGGCTCCAGCACAAAAGCCCGATCCGCGATCCGTGCCAGCCGCCGGATCAACCGTGTGGATTCAGGGCTGCCAATCTCCTCGTCGGAGTTTACCAGCACGACCGGGGTTACGGCAGGCTGGAGACCGAAATCGCGGAGGGCGCGTAACGCATAAACCATCTGCGCCAGCCCACCCTTCATGTCATAAACGCCCGGCCCGTGCAGGGCGCGCTGCTTGAGGCGCAGCGGCATCCGCTCCAGCGTGCCCACCGGCCAGACTGTGTCCGTATGCCCCAGTAAAAGTTGCACGGGACGACCTCGAAGCCGCTCAGCGGGACGCGCATAGAGGCAGCCGCCCGAACTTTTGCCGGGTATATGCTCCGCGACATAACCTGCCTCTGAAAGCGCCTCCTCCAGCGCGATGAAAACAGGAAGCTGCGCCTCCGGCGCGTCGGAAGGAGATTCAGCCAGCACGAGCCGCTGCAAAAAATCGCACATCTCCTGCTCGCGCGTCCGAAAATACTCCAGCAGGTGCGTTGCCTGGTCCATACTCATGACGGCCTACCGCTGGAAATTGACGGGGAAGGGAAAGGCAAAGCTTTCATCGACGACGGCGTAGCGTTCGGGCTGCAAATACACGATCAGGGGCGCGCGATGCACGAGTTGCTGATCATCGCCCTCCGAAACCCGCAGCGCCTCCTCGTCCACCCGTGCGCCTACGACACGCCCGATGAGCAGGCTGTTTTCGCCCAGCCCGTCCACCACTCGGTCCAGTTCACATTCCAGGCAGATATAGGCATCCTCCAGGCAAACCCCGTCGACCACTTCGGCAGGCGCGGTGGGCAGAGCGGCCAAACCCGGCTTCGTCCCCGGCGCGTCGCACCGGGCCGAGGCCGCCAGACTCGCCAGCACCACCTGCGTCGGCCTCGGGAAGCTGACCGTAAAGGCGCCGCTATGCTTTGCGTTGTGATAGGTCCGGTGGTGCGGCGTGCAAACGAAGCCGAAGTAGTTGCGCCAGCCCATCGGCATCGCCATGTGCTTGGGCGCGAGGTTATACCCGTTTTCCTCCCGCGTGCCGATCACGACCAGCGGCGCAACCGTAAAAAAATGGCTCCATACGGGCTGCTCTGTATCCAGCGTAATCATGGCCATAGGCGCTATCTCCATTCAGCGGGTGAGCTTGACAGGAACTGTTCTCTCCAGCGCCACGCCTTCCGGCCCGCCGGTAACGCGAACCGTAAGGGTGTAATCCCCAGGGTCTACTTTCGAGGCGTCGATTTCAGCGTACTCGTAGGGCAAGATTTCGCCGCCCGGATGTTCCGTTTCCAGCGAGAGGGCGGGCCGGTCGGTTGCCCGGCCGAAAAGCCCGAACAGCCCGCGTCTGCCTTTTTCCGGAGTCAGGACGTACGCGATGGAGAACGTGGTTCCTGCCTCCGGCGGTTCCAGGGGTAGACCGTACACCTCAAAGTAAACATAAAACGGTTGCCGCACCGAAAACGTGCGAGAAGGAGCCGGCAGCACATACAGGTTGCCCCGGTTGAACCGGTCAGGCTGCCCGACGGGTCCGATGGCCCGCGCAGGAAGCAGCTCACTCATCTTCAGCCCCGCCCCCTGAAAATCGGGCAGTCTGTAACCGAACTGATAGCCTCCAACGAGGCGCGTGCCCTCCGGACGGATGTGGAGCGCCACCTGATAGGAATCGGGCGGCGCCGTGAGGCTGAGAAAATCGATGGTCGGGGGCTGCGGCGGCGCAGCAGCAATCTGATGCGTTGCAACTTCGCGGGCCGCCTGAAGCCATGCGCCGTCATGGAGGGCGCCGCCGACTTCCGTGGCTACCCATTCCAGGCTGTCCGCCGCATCGCGGGCAATCTTGTCGGCAGGGATCTCGTAATACACTTCGAGCCGGGTCTGCCCGTCCTTGTCCCGGAAGGCAGCCAGGGTGTACGGGAAGTCCAGCGGCTCCACGCTGTCCTCCCACGTGTGCCGATCCGTCGAGAGGCCGAGGGCCACATACTTGCGGCTGTCCTCCGCGAGCCGCCTGCGGAGATCCGAAAACTCCAGCGCAACGCGGCCCCGGCTGCCGGGACGAGGCGAGGCCGCATCGCGGAGGGCGGCGGCCAGAAAGGCATACTCGCCGCCCCACTCCTCCCGGCTCAGGAGCACCTGCGGATGCATCTGGAGGATCGGGGCGAGCCGCCAGTTGTTGCCGGAGGCATCCTCGTCGATCACGAAATGAAAGTCCATCGGCGGGTTGTTGTACCGCC
>CBDUBU010000289.1:0-5220 GCA_965365465.1 uncultured Rhodothermaceae bacterium | reverse complement strand
TAGAGGCGGCACAACACGAACACAACCCTCTTACCCTACGATCCGGCATGGCTGCAATTGTTTTAGACGGCAAATCCCTGGCGCAACAGATAGAACAGGACCTCGCGCGGCGCGTCGAGCGCCTCAAGGCGCGACAGGGCGGGCGCACGCCCATCCTGGCCACCCTCCTCGTCGGCGACGACCCGGCCTCGGCGACCTACGTTCGCATGAAGGGCAATGCCTGCGAGCGCGTCGGCATGAAATCGCTCCGCGTGCTCCTGCCCGAAACGACCACGACCGGCGAGCTCCTCGCCGAGATCGACCGGCTCAACGAAAACCCGGACGTGCATGGCATCCTGCTGCAACACCCGGTTCCCTCGCAGATCGACGAGCGGCAGTGCTTCGACCGCATCCGGCTCGAAAAGGACGTGGACGGCGTGACGGCCCACGGCTTCGGACGCATGGCGATGAACGAGCCGGCCTTCGGCTCGGCCACGCCGGCCGGCATCATGCGGCTGCTGCACCACTACGGCCTCTCCGTATCCGGCCGACACGCCGTCGTGGTGGGGCGCAGCCCCATCCTGGGCAAGCCGATGGCCCTGATGCTCCTGAACGAGAACGCAACGGTCACCATCTGCCATTCGAAAACACAGCGCCTCCCGGACCTCGTCCGGCAGGCCGACGTGGTCGTCGGGGCGGTCGGGCGGCCCGAATTCATCCGGGCCGACTGGATCAAGCCCGGCGCCATCCTCATCGACGCAGGCTACCACCCCGCCAGGGTGGGCGACATCGAACTCTCGGCGGCGGCGGAGCGCAGCTATGCCTATACCCCGGTGCCCGGCGGCGTAGGCCCGATGACCATTGCCACGCTGATCGCGCAGACCGTCGAGGCCGCAGAGCAGGCGCTCTAGCCGGCCGGCGCGGCGCGCTACCGGGAGCGGCTGTCGATGGCGCAGGTCGTGCGAATCCCGCCCCGGACGTTGTAGACGGTCGTTACTTTGAGGTAGACCGCATCTTCCAGGCGAGCGGCCAGGTCCTCGTAGATGTAAGCGGTGATGTCTTCCTGGGCGGCGCCGATGTTGCGCCAGGAGACGATGTAGTATTTGAGGCTCTTGAGTTCGAGGATCCACGATCCGGGAACATATTCGATGCGGAGCACTCCATAGTCCGGAAGGCCGGAGAACGGGCAGAGCGCGGTGAACTCTCCTTCTTCCGTCTCATACAGGACGACCTGCCTTGCCTCGTGCTCGTAGGGCAGCCGGTGAAGTTCTCGCCGGCGCGCCTCCGGCGGCAAAAACAGGCCGAATTGTCCTTCGGGCTGGATGCCGTAGCGGTCCATGTGGGCCAGGGCCTGCCGGGTGTGCTCCAGCGCCTGTTGCTGGAGCGCCTCCAGCCGTTGCGTTTGGGTTGCGTTGTCTTGCATCTGTAGAGGGTAGGCGGTCGCTTTACTTCGTTCGTTTACTTCGTTAGTCGCTCTGCTCGTTTACTTCGTTAGTCGCTGCGCTCGTTTTCCGCCTGACTCAACGTTTACTCGGGCCGAAGGTTCGGCCCGGCGCCGGTTGATGCAGGAAGAAGAAACACATACCCGATGCTTTTGAAGCCACTGCCCGGATCCTCCGCGCTGGTCCTTTTCTCCGGGGGCCAGGATTCTACGACCTGCCTTTTCTGGGCCAGGTCCCTGTTCGAGCGCGTCGAAGCGCTCGGCTTCCGGTACGGGCAGAAACACGCCGTCGAGTTGGAGCAGGCGGGTCTCATTGCCGGCGAGGCCGGCATCCCGTTCCGGGTCCTCGACCTGGAAGGACTCCTGCAGGGGTCTGCGCTGACGGAGCACGACAGGGACATGGAAGGCCCGCATGAGCAGGCCGCCCACCTGCCGGCCTCGTTCGTGCCGGGGCGCAACGCCCTGTTCCTGACCGCGGCGGCGAGCCATGCCTATCTGCACGAGATCAGCGATCTGGTCGGCGGGATGTGCCAGACCGACTACTCCGGGTATCCGGACTGCCGCCGCGTCTTTATCGACGCGCAGCAGACGGCGCTCTCGCTGGCGCTGGAACGGGACTTCCGCATCCACACGCCGCTGATGTACCTGACCAAAGCGGAGACGTGGAAGCTGGCCGCCGACCTCGGCGTGCTGGAGGTGGTGCGGGACCTTTCGCATACGGACTACAACGGCGACCGCACCACGTACAACGAATGGGGCTACGGAAAACTGGACAACCCGGCCTCCGTGCTGCGGGCAAAAGGGTACGCAGAGGCAAAGGCAAAGGGGTGGCTCGGATAGCAGGCGCCCGGTCAGCAGCCGTCGGCCCGCTTCATCCTGCCGATGCAAGGGGCAGGCACGTTTCAAACCACTGTTCGTAGCGGCGGCGCAGGCGGCTGATTTCGGCCTGGCGCTCGGCTGAGAGCGGCCACGGCAGCGGGCCGTTGGGCAGCCCGCGCACTTCGCAGGCTACCCGGATGCTCCACGGGAAAGGAAGCCGCCCGATCAGCGCGATCAGTTCGTTGAGTTTGTCCTGCCACAGGCGCGCTTGCGCTTTTTCGCCTGCCCGGTGGCTGCGGTAGAGCTGCGCGAGCACTTCCGGGGCGCAACTGGCAACCCCGGAGATGGCGCCGTCCCATCCGGCCTCCAGCGCGTCGAGGAACAGGCCGTCCGAGCCGCAGAGCAGCGTCAGGTCCGGCCTGCCGGCGCGTCCGGCGGCGAGGGTTTCGAGGGCGGCAGCGTCGCCGCTGCTGTCCTTGATGCCGACCAGGTAAGGCTCGCTTCGGAGCAGGCGGAGCGTGGTCTCCGGGTCGAGGGGGTTGTTGGTGAAGGCGGCGAGGTTATAGAGCAGGCAGGGCGCCTGGAGCGTCCGGGCGACCTCCGTCGCACAGGCGGCGAGGTCTTGCTGTTCGTAGCGGTAGAAGAAGGGCATGGGAAGCAGCAGCCGCTCGCTGCCCTGTTCCAGGGCGTGCGCTCCCAGTTCGAGCACGCCCCGCATCGTGGTGGCGCCGATGGCCGTCACGAAAGGCAGACGCCCCTTCAGATGCCGGGCTGCCGCCGCGACGAGGTTTTTCCGCTGTTCGAGGCTGAAGTGCGGGTACTCGGCAGTCCCGCCGCCGAGGCAGAAGCCGTCTACCCCGCGCTGCGCTACGAAGTCGAGCAAGCGGCACAGGCCCTGCTCGTCGGGTTGTCCGTGCGCGTCTACGGGGGTGATGAGGGCGGCGTAGAGGCCGTGCAGGGGGGTCGGGGTCATTCTTGCGGCATCTTTTGATGGACCAGCGGCGGCTTCTGCCGGCGGCGAACCTGGGTCAGCAGAAAGCCCGTCAGGAAAATGGCAGACGTGCCGAAAACGATGGTCAGGAAGCTGTGGAACATCAGCGCCGCCGGAAAGAGGTCGGGCAGGCTCAGCCAGAGAATGACCAGCACGCCGACCACGACGGCAATGGCGGCCTCCGCGTTCTGCGTCCGGCGGCTGAAGAAGCCCAGCAGGAACAGCCCCAGCATCCCGCCGCTGAAGATGGAGGCCAGCTTCCACCAGGCATCGAGCACGCTTTCCACGCGGATCATCGCCAGGGCAATGCCCATCCCGGCCAGGCCCAGCAACAGCGTGGCGCCGTAGAGCACCCTCATGCCGGCGCGTTCCCCGGCGTCGGGGTTGACGTAGCGCCGGTAAAAATCCTCCAGCACGATCGTGGCCGAACTGTTCAGGCTGGTAGAGATGGTGCTCATGGCTGCTGCGAAAATGGCGGCGATGAGCAAACCGGTCACCCCGACCGGCACCGCAGAGACGATGAAGTAAGGGAAAACGCGGTCGGCGGCTCCGGCCTGCTGCAATTCGGAGGGAAGCAGATCGGGGGCGGCCTGGTAGTAGGCAAAGAGCGCCGTCCCGATGAAGAAGAACATCGCGGAGACGGGAATGTAGAGCAGCCCGCCGATCCACGCGGCGATGTTGGCCTGACGGTCATCGCGTGCGGTGATGAAGCGCTGGATAAAGCCCTGATCGACGCCGAAGTTTTGCAGGTTGATGAACAGGCCGTAGAGGAGCACGACCCAGAAGGTCGGCTCGGAAAGGCTCGCTCCGAAGCCGCCGAGGCTGAACTTGTCGAACCGGCCCGCGATCTCGAACACCTGCGCAGGTCCTTCCGGCATCCGCAGCAGCAGCAGGAGGGCGCACACGAGGGCGCCCGCCGTCAGGACGAAGCCTTGCAGGGTGTCGGTCCAGATGACGGCCTCGATGCCGCCGAGCAGGGTATAGAGCACGACGGAGAAGCCGGCGGCGAGGATGATGAGGCGAACGTCCCAGCCCAGCAGCACGGAAAGCGGCAGCGCCATCAGAAACATGACGGAACCCATCCGGGCAAGCTGGGTGAGCAGGTAAAAGGCGCCTGCATAGGTTCGCGCCCAGGGGCCGAAGCGCTGCTCCAGGTAGGCGTAAGCGGAGATCTCGCCCATCCGGCGGTAGAGCGGCACAAAAAAGCGAATGGCCGCCCAGGTGGCTACGGGAAGCGAAAGGCTGAACACGAAGGCATTCCAGTCTGCCTGATACGCCTTGCCGGGGATGGCCAGAAAGCTGATGCTGCTCACATAGGTGGCGAAGATCGACATGCCGCAGGCCCAGCCCGGCATGGAACGCCGGGCCACGGTAAAGGCTTCCGTGCTGCGGCTGCGCCGGACGAACCAGGACCCCAGCAGGATGGTCCCGGCCAGGTAGAGGGCAAAGATCGCCAGATCAAGACCCGAAATTACGCTCACCTGTTTCTCCGTCTGGATGGTTCAAGAGCCTGTCCGGCGTGCAGCAGCCGGGCGCACACGCGCGGCGCCTGCCGTCTCATTAAAGAAGCGCCTGCCGTTGTGCAGGCAGGGAGGCTCCTACTCCACCCCCCACTCCTTGCGCAAGGCTTCGATCCGCTCGTCGTAGCGCTCTTTCGAGCGGTTCTCGTAGTACTGGATCACTTCGGGCGGTTCGGGAAAGCGCCCCTGGTCGTTCGATTCGTCGATCCACTCGTCCAGCGTGACCTGCAACTGGTGCAGAATCTCGCCGTAGGCGGCGGAATCCGCGAGGTTGACCGTCTCGTAGGGATCGTTCATCAGGTCGTAGAGTTCCTCCCGGGGCCGGGTGGGGGCCATCAGGCGTTCCTGCACCGGGGCGGGCCGGGAGTGGTCTGCGACGGCATGACCTGCGAAGAGCGGCTGAGCCCGTGGCCCTGGTTGATCGCCGGGCTGCTGTTCGTGCTGCTCGGCCTGGCCGGCGAGGTGCTGGC
>CBDUBU010000288.1:0-5248 GCA_965365465.1 uncultured Rhodothermaceae bacterium | reverse complement strand
CTGCTGCGCGAGGCCGGAGAACGCGGCGCGGCGGTGATCGGCGGCATGGAGATGCTCATCGGACAGGCCGCCGCCGCTTTTACCCTCTGGACCGGACAGCCCTTCCCGGCGGAGGTCGTGCGAGAAGCGATCCGGAAGATGCGGGCAGACGAACCGTGCTGATCCTTTACGCTTCTTTTTCAGAAAGGCTTAAGTTGCCGCCGCTCAAGCCGATACCCCAACAGGGGTTCTCCGCCCCGGTGAACTAGCGTGTGTTGTACTCCGCCTCTTGCACCCTCAACCCACACCATACCCTCACATGGATTTTTATGATCTTTCCGGCGCCCCGGAAGTGCGTGTCCTGGACCTGCGCCTGCCGCCCCTGCCCCAGACCCTGCTGCGTGCGATTGAACTCTCCCAACAGCCTGACGGGCCTGAAGTGAAACAGGTCATCGACCTGATCCAGCATGACCCGGCTGCCGTAGCGCGGGTGCTCCGCATCGTCAATGCCGCCTATTACGGACAGCGCGGCGAGATCACAAGTGTGCGCCGCGCCGTGGTCATTCTCGGCCCGGCCTCCGTGACCGGCATCATTATGAGTCAGAGCGTGCTGGACATACGCTCGGCGCTGACCTCGGCCTCCGCCGGAGCTTTCCTGAACATTATTCGCCACAGCATCGCCACTGCCTTTCTCGCTCAGCTTCTGTTCGATGCGGGCGCAGACAGGAACGAGGCGGAAAGCGAGGCATTCACGGCGGGTATGCTCCATGATTTCGGCAAACTCGTTCTGCTTTACAACTACCCGGAGAATGCCGCCGTCCTCTACGCCCGCCCCGCCGCACCAGGACCCGAGCTTTCACACCTCTATCTGGAAAGACAGGCGCTGGGGTTTGACCATGTGGAGGCGTGCCTGCATCTCGCCCAGGAGATCAAGCTGCCGGCCTCGCTGACCATGGCCCTCGCCCGCCACCACGATTATCAGGATCTTCCGGTCGCAGGCCCTGAACGGCGGCTCGTTCTGGCGGTGGCTGCCGCCAACAAAGCCGCCAATGCCCTGGACTACGATTTCAACCACTCCATGTCGTGGGAGGATCTGGAAAATGACGCGATCTGGGAAGAAATGGTCGCTTCCGGGCTTTTCAACGCCCCCTCTCCCAGCGCCTTCTTCGAGCGGATTTCCGATGCGCGGGAACAACTCGATGCCTACGTAGAGGCGTTTTCCTGAACGGCGCTGATTTCTGACCTGTGGCCTGGAGTTCAATAACGGCGGCGTCCCCAGTTTTTTTCATCCCGACGACCACCAGGGTGCAACCGCTCCCTTGCCCTTGTCATTCTGAGGCACAGGCAGCACAGCCTCCCCGGTTGCCCCCTGCCTGACGTGACGAGGGATCTCCATCGCTGCCCTGCCTGAACGACAGAGATGAAGCGTAGCCAACAGGTTACGTTCGGGAATTCCGGGAAGTGGGACAAGAGGCGAAACCCACTGACGGAGTCAACGAGCGCAGCGACTAACGATAGTAAATCCTTTCTCGCGTGCGGCTTGTGCAGGACGGACAGGCGATGGTGATTGCTCGTCAGGATGACAAGATCGGCGGGCGGGGTGGAGTCGGCTGCACTGCCGTCCTTCGAGGAGAAAAAACACAGAAAGGGCGGGGCTGCCTGTGCAGCTCCGCCCTTTTCCGTTTACCGGCGTCCTGATCTTTTAGCCTACCGCACCGGAATGGTATCGACGCGGCGGTACTGGCTGGCGCCTTCCTTCTTGCTGGTCATCCCGACCACGCGCCCCCGACCAATGGCGTTGAGCCGGTCTGCCGAAACGCCGTTGGACAGGTAGAACTGCTCGACGGCCCGTGCGCGGTCCTCGGAGAGGCGCTGCGGGTTCCGCTCGCCGGGCGCGGCAAAGCCTTCGATGCGCGCATCCAGGCTCGAGCACTCCTCCAGGATCTCCAGGTTCTCCCGGAGCGAGCGCTCGCCTTCGGCGGTCAGCGTACTCGAATTGGCCTGGAAGTACACCGCGTTCATCTCGAAGATTTCGCTGCAGATGGCGGCCTCACTCGGACGCACCGTGAGCGTCATGGTTCGCGTATCTGCGCCTGCTGTGTTCGAGGCGTTGAGCGTCACCGTGTACGTGCCCGGCTCCGTGTAGGTATGGGTCGGCGTTGCGCCCGACCCGGCGCTTCCGTCTCCGAAGTCCCAGTTGTACGAGAGCGGCGTGTCGCCTTCGATATTGGCGCTGAAGCGCACGAGCGTCCCCGTGTCCGGGTTGTTCGGATCGGCAGAGATCGAGACGATCCGCGCGGGCATCGGGGGCGGCGTCACGGTGATCGCCATGGTCTCCGAGTCGGTGCTGCCTCGGTTGCTGCCGGTAAAGGTGATCGTGTAATTGCCGGCGGCGGCATAGGTATGCGTCGCCGTTAGGCCCGTCGACATATTACCGTCGCCCCAGTCCCACCGGTACTCGATGGGGCCTGTCGCCTTCTCATCGACGAGTGCGGTGAACGTCCCCGGGTCGTTGGCCTGGATGCGGGCCGGGCCGCGTATGGCCTGCACGTCGACCGGAACGAACCCGCTCTTGAAGTTGATTTTCAGACCGGCGCCCAGGGTGCTGAGCAGGTCGAAGCCGCCGGAACCGTTGTCGTCGCGGCCGTCTACCGCGTCATCCGGGAAGGCTGCTTGCGAGTTGGCTTCCAGGAAGAACGAGACCCGTCCGCTCAGAGGAACATCCAGTCCCAAGCCGAACAGGGGACCGAAGGAGGTTTTCTGTTCTTCCTCCGCAGCGCCTACCGCCTGCACGTTGCCGAACGTGGCATGGCCGCCCACCTGGATGTACGGCGCCAGACCGGTCTCACCGCCAAACAGATACCGCAGCAGCAGTCGGGCCGAGTGGCGCGTATCTTCCTCACCGAAAATGGTGATGCCGGGATAGCTGCCGATCTGGTAGCCGACGCCCACGCTGAGCGGAACCGTAAACTGGTACCCCAGCTCGATGCCTGCGCTGTACGGGAACGCGCCGTCGAAGGAGATTGCTGCCTTGTCGTTATCTCCTACATAACTCGAAAGGCCCACGTGGGGGCGCAGGTACAGCGTCTGCTCTCCGCGCCGGGCTTGACCCTGGCTCTCATGCGCCGAGGCCGCCGACAGGATGACGAGTAGCGCCAGCAAGGCCGCAAGGCGACCGTTGATAGATAGTTTTTTCATGTGACGGATAGATGAATGAACAGGTTTGGTAACACAGGGGCATAATGTAGCACCCTGAAAGGGTAAGGAGCCATGCCTGTCGGCTCGTACATCGTGAAAATGACGTATCTCCCCTGGACAGGGGAGACGGCATCCGCAGAGGGTCTGCCGGCTTCGGGAAGGATGGAAACGGGATCTTGGGGGTGTTTTTTTCGGGCCTCCTTGTCTTTCAGATTGTTTTATTGCAGGTTGAGCGCGTCGCGGCGGCGGCCGCCCTGCTTCCTTCATAGCGACATCACGCTGGTCAGCATGACACGATGGGTAAGTCGTTGCCGCGCGCCTCTCTCAATGTTGAAAACGGCAAGACAAGAAGCACACCCGTTTTTCTCCCGCGCCCCTTCGGGCCCGAACTTTTCCAGCGCTGCCGGAATTTCCTGCGGCAACGGCGCAACCGGCTGCGCACCACGCGACTTTTCCGGTCTTGCCCGAACCTGAACGCAGGCAGGCGCGTAACAAATACCGACGGCCTCGGAAACGCAGACCAACGGCCTTCTCTAAATCTCCTTAACATAAACGGATGTGCTGAGCGAACATGATTGCTTTTTGCATGGTTATTGCTCCCTGACGCTATGGAGCTTCGCATCAGGAAATCACCCTCCCTGGATTGTATGCATTTATGACAGAGCCGCCCCCTTTTCCTAACGAAAACCAGCCTTCACAACCCGTAGCACCCGCGCCCCCGCCGGAGGACACTGCCAGTCGTCCAACTTTCTGGAAAGTGCGTCCTCGCTGGGCTACAATTGCCACGCTGCTGCTTGGGATCATTCTTGTCCTTACCGGCCACTTCGAAACCCTGGCGAAGAATATATTGCTGCGCTTTTCGCAGCCGGAGGCTCCGGTGGAGGCTGCTGAACCGGTGGTGACCCAGGCGGCTTCGGGAACCCTGTTCAGCTTCAGCGGGCTTGACCTGCATCCCGACCTGCTGTACCAGCCTTACACGGCAGGCCCGTTGCTGTCGGGCGCTTCGAGCGCATCACAGCGAATGATCGGCGCGTTCCGGGATCTGCTTTCTCTCTATGAAATGCGTCAGGGAGTGGATGACAACTTCACGATCCGGGTCACGGACAACCGCACAGGCGCCTTGCTGGAACTGTATGAACTCGGGGGGGAACGCGAGCGATACGAACAGCAGGGCGCGGCCAACTGGGACCGAATCGACGGCTTGCGCCGGGTAGAGACCGGTCGGCTTGTCTCGAAGTACGTAAAGCGCGGCGTTCCGAAAGAGGCCGTCGTGGTCAAATGGGGACGGAAAAACCAGGTGCTGGAAGCCCGTCGCAACGAACTGCCGTTCATCGAATACGAAATGCGCCTGGCCCGTTACTTGGGCCTGAGCCTGCTTTCTACGGAGATCGGCACGGTCGAGACCTTCAACCGCGACCGGCTCGTTTCCTCTGTTGGCGCACGCAGCCGGTACCAGATGATGCCGTATATATTGCGGGAGCGCGGCATCCACCATTTTGAACTGCGTAGCGCTTCCGGAAAAGCAGTCCCGGTCTTTGAGGAATGGCACCCGCTCCTGACCATGGAACCTTCCATGCTGACGCTCCGGGGATATGTAAACTCTGTGGGCCACGAGATTCCGGGCATTTCAGCGTATCACACCGGCCCGGGTAACATCTTCAACGTCTACGAGCAGTTCCTCAAAGCCAGTTCGCGCGAGATGACCCCTTCCTCGAATGTGCTGGATGCCTATGTCTGGGCGGTGACGGACGGGTTTGATACCGTCTCCCGCAACTCCAGCTTCAAGCAGTACTCCCGTGGCTACGTGGCTACCGCCTATGGCAGCCTGCGGGCCACCGACGAGGCCCCCATCGACACGAGCCTCACGATGCTGGCCGAGCGCGTGCGGCTGCTGCCTGACAAGTCGGTTTACCTGAGCCAGGTATTACGAACGCTCGAAAACCAGCGTGCGCACCTTACCCTGCGTGATGCCGATAAAGCCGCCGATCTGTACGCGGTCTTCTACAAGATGAACCCGCACATCGTGCTTCCGGAGCCTTCCGCAGCAGGCGGCGTGCCCGTGGCCGGAGAC
>CBDUBU010000287.1:0-5282 GCA_965365465.1 uncultured Rhodothermaceae bacterium | reverse complement strand
GGAGGGAATCCCCCAGGCATCATCTTCCAGCACGTCCCCCCCCTCCTCCAGCACCCTGCTATCTACGCGCCCGCCGAATGCCACGTCTACCAGTTCCGGCGTGAACGCCATCCGATAGCTTTCGTACGGAAGCGCGAGCGATCCTACCTCGCCGAAAGGCAGCGGCCCGGACAGGTCATCATTGTAGTACAGCGTCTGCCTGTGTCCGAGGAGGCGCTTTTCGAGAGAGCCGGAATCAGGATCGGCTTCGTACGGGATCTCCGCCGCGCTGTCTGCTGCCTTCCGGATGTCCTCAAGGTCATAGAGGACGCCCGGCTCCGCTAACCCCGTCAGTTCATATGTCCGCGCTGCGAAAGGCACGCCGATGCGATACCGGTCGGCTCGGTCGGCTTCGTTGATAAAGTCCGACTCGGAGCAAGTAATGTAGGTTATTGCCTGTTCGTCGCACGCAGGCATACGGCGGGGATAGGCGATAGCAGCCGACCGAACGACGTTGCCGTAGTCGTCCACCTCCAGGGTCATCGCGTGCGCCAGGCGCGGATCGTCGGGGTTGCGCTCATAGTGACAGGAGAGCGTCTCGCGGGCATGGGTGAAAAAGACGGCATACTGCCCATCCTGAACCGGCTGCAACCGTCGCACTTCAAAGTTGCTTTCCGTGACCGTGTAGGGGTGGGCGCTTTCTGCCGCGCCGTCTTCTGCGTAGACTTCCTGCCGGAGCATACGTCCCTTGAGCGCACGCGCCGCCTCGCGCTGCTCGCGGGCCGACAGTCCTTCCGGCAGGATCGTGTCGGGCAGCAGCACAGCCTCCGCGTCGCCGCCGTAATATTCGCGGGCATAACCCCGCGAAAGGGAATCTGCGTCGAAATAAGCGCCGGTGTGAAACCATGTCCTCGTGCAGACCGGCGGCAGGTGGAATTCCGCCTCCCTCACCTCGGGGAGTTCCGTGAAGCGTCCTGCTCCGGCAACGGCATCGAAGGATTCGGCATCCCACTGATCGACACGCCCGAAACCCCGGAA
Source organism: uncultured Rhodothermaceae bacterium (assembly GCA_965365465.1). Classification (GTDB taxonomy): domain Bacteria; phylum Bacteroidota; class Rhodothermia; order Rhodothermales; family DASSAV01; genus CBDUBU01. The sequence continues at coordinate 4,265 of CBDUBU010000287.1, read as the reverse complement.
CTCCCGCTCTTCGCCGTCGAAATAGCCGTGATGGTAGGCGTACCGGGTGACGAACCTCGCGCCGGAGATCTCATCGTGTGTCTCCACCTTCTCGACCACATGAACCGGAAAGGGCAGCCGGGTGATCCAGGGAGCGCCGGCCCTCCAGTCTTCGAGATAGAACTTCGTCGAGGCCGCATACTGCACGCGCGTCTCGGCGCCCCTGTTGTTTCTGACCGACGTGAGCAGGTGCGGCTTCCGCCCTCCCATCAAGTCGATGTACCGCATCGGGCGCCGCACATCGCCGGGCAGCGGCGACGACCACACAAGGCAGGCCGTGCCATTGCCGAGCAGGTCGAGCACGGCAACGGAGGCATCCCTGTCCGTCGCCGGAAAACTCGAAACCCGATGCTCCTCACTCCAGCTATTGCCGGACTGGTTGAACCAGAAGCGAGCGCCATCCCGGCCCAGATAAAAGAGATCCGTCGTACCCGATCCGTCAATGTCGGCAAGCAAGATGCTGCGCTGGTCGAACAGGTCGGGCGCGTCGAACAAGGGGGCGGCGTCCATAGCAACCTTTGCGCCGAACCGCCCGTAGCCCCGGTTGGGCCAGTAGCAGACCTGCCCGTTCCGGATGCGCACCAGATCCTCCAGCCCGTCGCCCGACATATCGGCCAGGTAGATGGACTGCTCCGGATCGAAGAACACAAGGACCGGCCCCTGTTCCTCGTCGGCGCCCCGGCGCGCCTGTTCTGCGGGTCCGAACCCGTTTTTCCCTTCGGAAGGATACCAGGTAAACACCTCGTCCTCCGTGATCAGCACGTCGGCCCGCCCGTCGCCGTTGAGGTCGATCAGGCGCAAGTTCGCATCGCCCCACGCCGCCTGCGGCGCCGACTTGAAGGGCGTAAACGTGGACCACGCGCGCTCCCCATCGTTTTCGTAGAACCCGGACGGAACGGTTCCCAGCAGCGCCAGATCCTTTTTCCCGTTCCCGTCCAGGTCGAGAACTTGCTGCCTGCCGCCATTCAGGTTAGCCAGCGAAGGCCGTTGCGCCACAAAGGTAGCGGGAGCAAACGCGCCGTCTCCCAGGTTACGCTTGTACAACCACGCCCCGTCGTGCTCCGCCAGAATGCCGGACAGCCCTTCCCCGTTGAGATCTACCCAGTACCAGGGCCTTCCCGACAACCCGGCAGGCGCTCCCTCCAGGCTGCCGGCCGGTACGTCGTGGATTGTCTCATCTACTTGCGGTCTGCTATAAGTGAATTCGACGGGCGGCAAGCTTTTCTTCTCGTAAGCGCCGGCGCCATCGTCCCGGATGTATCCCGACTGTTCGATAGCCGTCAGGTAGGTTAAAACCGGACTTTCTTCGTAGGTAAAATCGGTGGAGCGCACCAGGCAGGGCGCATCACCGAGTTCGCCGAAGTGGTGGAACAGCAGCACCCGCCTGCAAAGCCGGTAGGTGCGGATCTCGAAGCCGGAGCGGTAGGTAGAGAAGGGGTCCCGGCGAACCGGCCACGTCGCATTCGGCTCCGGCGTTGGATGCTCCCCCTCATGGTCCCCGTAGTCGAAGACGATCTCGAAGAGCCAGTCGGCAGACTGGAACGGCGTGCGGTTGCCGTAGAGGATGCGTTTCAGGTAGCAGTTGGCGCACGCCTTTTCCCTGCGATTCCGTTCCTGCGGGAGGGACGGGTCCACGTTGTCCCGGTTCTCCTGTGCATATTCGTAGCGGATGACGTTGCCCCTGTCGTCGTGCGTCTCGTCGATGAGCCATTGAAAAACGCGTGTGGAATCATCCGGATCGACGATTCTTGCGCCCGGACGCTTGCCGTAGAACGTTGCGACGTTATCTGCCGTGATGCTTTTCCAGAAAACATCTCCCTCCTGCCGATTCTCCCACCGTTCGATACGCGCAAACAGCCCTTCGATGCGCGGACGGTAGCGGCGGACGAGATAACCCTCCTCTTCGCGCTCCGCTGCCCTCCAGCCGCTGCCGTTTTCGACAAGCGCCGGGACCAGATCCTCGGCGCCGGAGAGCAGGAACGTGTCGGATGGCGCGGCATCCCGGTACCGGGGCAAGCCCTTTGCCGTTTTGCGGGTGATCGCAGGGAGCGAAAGGCTCCAGCCCAGGCCGAAAGGTCCGTTCCCGGCTCCTGAATCAAACCCCAGCGTTGGTTGCGGCCCGAAGCCCTGTCGCCCCGGCGAAGCGGCTATCGGTATGGAAAACGAAACCGTCCCGGCAGCAGGATTGACCGAGAGTTTTTCGTCTACGCCCCGGACGGCTCCGCCCCCCCGTGGAAGAGACACCGCAGGCGCGGAAACCAAAAACCCTTCGGTCGCTGCCTCCTGATTTGAGAATGACCCGATTCTTCCCGGCCCCGACTTGCCGGATGCCTCCCGCGCATCGTCCATAGCATCCTCTCGCCTGCAGCACAGAACGAATCAGAACAAGCGCCCTCTGAATCTATGCGGAAATGATGTTTGTAGCGGTTCGCTGCGTGGGCGCCTCATGCTGTCGTTTTCTGACCTCGCGCCCTACCCTGTACAACGTAATTCACACAATCCTTATATTCAACACGTATGCCCACGAACCGCGACAAACCCGCATAAAGAAATGACCACGCGACAGATTGGATGTATCGTGCTACTCGCGCTGTTCCAGACCGCAGGCAGCGGCCCGGCAATGGCGTTTCCTGCTACAGATCACGGGTTGGCGCCGGGCGATACGCTCAAAAACAGGGAAGGATGGCGTCCCCTTTTCGATGGGGTATCGCTAGACGGATGGAAAATAACCGATTTTGGCGGGCAGGGCCAGGTTTACGTTGAGGACAGCACGCTTGTCATGGAAATGGGCGATGCGCTGACGGGCATTACATGGACCGGCGACTTTCCCCGAAGCAACTATGAGGTTTCGCTGGAGGCCATGCGGGTGGACGGGCATGACTTCTTTTGCGGGCTAACCTTCCCGGTCAAGGATGACCCGCTCTCGTTAATTATCGGCGGATGGGGCGGCGGCGTGGTCGGCCTCAGCAGCGTTGACGGGTTTGATGCTTCGGAAAACAACTACAGCACGTTCCGGCAGTTTGCCAGCGACCGGTGGTACAACATCCGCCTGCGCGTGACCGATGACACGGTCGCCGCGTGGATCGACGACGACCAGATCATTGACCTGCCGCTGGAAGGGCACGAGCTTTCCATTCGCGTGGAGGTAGGGCTGTCGCGTCCCTTCGGGGTGGCATCATGGCGGACGACTGCTGCGCTGAGAAACTTCTACCTGCGCGAACTGGATGAGGCGGAGCGGTAAGGCCGTTCAGGTTTCTATTCGATGGCGAGCCGGATTCCGAGCGAGGGCAGGAAAGGAAGCTGGTCTACGCGGCGCTGCGTGAAGGTGTCGTAGTAGAACAGGTTGCGGCGGTCGTACACGTTGAGGAGGCTTCCCTGAACCGTCAGCGCCGTGTTCCGCAGGCGCCAGGTTCGTTCCAGAGAGACATCGAGGCGGTGGTAGGTGGGCAGGAGACCCCGGAACGGACGCTCGAAGATGGCGCGGCGGTAACGCGGCAGGTTGAAGATGTTATGCACGTCGTCGAGCAGGATGAAACCGTCGAAACCGAGCGGACGGGTATAGGGAAGGCCGGACCCGAACTCCCACCGGGCGCTCACGTCGAACCCCAGGAGACGACTGCCGACGAGCGCATTGACCTGATGCCTGCGGTCGTGCGACGGGCGGTACCGCAGCTTCTCCGCGCCATACCACAGTTCGATGGCTTCTCCTTCCGCATCGTACTGCGTCGAAGAGAGACCATAGTTCAAGAAAGCATACATCCGGCCCGGACGCAATTCGAGGCGGGCTTCCGCCCCCAGAGACCTTCCGACAGCGGGTTGCAGCCGCGTGGTCAGGCGCGTAAAGGCAGTCCACTCGCCCACGAACAGGTTGGTCACGCGCTTGTAGAATCCCTCGGTCGAAAGCTCGATCCACGGAGCCGGGCGCACCCGGTAGCCGGCAATGGCCTGGAGCGACCTGCCGATGCGTCCGGTGAGGACGTTGCCCGTAGCCTCGTCGGCTCGCGGAATGCTCGTCCAGACGGTAAAGATGCTTGCCGCGTCGCGCCGGTCGTTTACTCCGACGAGTTCCTGGTTGTATAACCCGACGGCTCCGCTGAGATGATGGATGTCATGATCCCACAGCACCCGGAGGCGCGGCTCGATATACGGATCGAAGCTGATGTTATACCACTGCAATCGAAGACCCGGCTGGACGCGCAACCCTTCTCCGAGATTGAGGGTCGGCT
>CBDUBU010000286.1:0-5308 GCA_965365465.1 uncultured Rhodothermaceae bacterium | reverse complement strand
CCCATTGCTCAGGGCCAATCGGTAGACGCCGGAGCGCCGGACGAGCAGTTCGCCAGCGTCGCTTCCAGGCTCTGCACCTGCCGGGAACAGTGGCCCCTCATCCGTAGCCACCGACGCGACGTGTACCGGCTCCGGGGCAGAACGAAAAACAATGACCGCCGAACCGTAAGGCCCGAGCCGCAACGGCAGGCGCGCGCCGCCGTTTACGTTATCGTAGACCGCGACAGGAGCCGTTTTTCCAGTCGCCACGTCCCAGACTTCCGGCCTTTTTCCAACAACCCGAAAGGTAACGACGACTTCCTCCTCGCTGCCGCGTTTGTTGCGGACGAAATAAATGTCGTCGCTTTCCGTCCGGCGGTGGATGAAATCGAGGTCGGTGGAATCCTGCGTGCTCGTGAACTGTATGTCCGGCCCCAGGCCGCGCCCAACCAGGACCTCGCGCAGCGACTTGCCCGAAATGACTTTTCCTTTGCCATAGGCGCGTTCCGGTGCCGGATCTTCAGCCGGACCCCACATCCGGGCGGCGATCTCCTGCACCGCCGCATCTTGCGCCCGGTAGTCATGCAGCCCGACCGAACGCGACGGACGGGGGCCTACCAGCGTCAGCCCATCCCGGACCAGTTGCTCCAGTTTCTGAAGCACCTCCAGGTTGATGGCCTCTCCTTCCGGAAGCACCAGGATCTCGTAGCGCTGGCCGTGCGGCAGCACGATCTGCCCGTTCTCCACGGACATCCGATTCAGGATGATGTCCGAGTTGGTCACGTCGTAATCATAGCCAAAGCCGAGCGAGGGATCGACCTGCTTGAAAGAGACGAAGTTGGGAGCCTGATCGCCGTAGTAATACAGCACATCCCCGACGAAATGGCCCTGCTGGAGGAGGAAGCTGGTTCGGGCCAGGTATTCGTGAAACGGTTTTGAGAGCGGCCACCAGGCGCGCCCCGGATACATCAGCGTGCCGAAGTTGTACACCCAGCCGGGGTAGCCCGCTTCGGGCGGTGTGTGCGGATACGTATGGTAGATGAAGCGGTTCAGTCCTTCGCAGAGGGCGCGGTCGGCCAGCGGCTTGAGTTCTGCCGGGCCTTCCTGCCATAGCCAGACGCTGGTGAACGCCTCGGCCTCGACGGCAGGCTGGTTGTACTGGTGCGCGGCGCTGGCCGGCCCCTTGATGATCTGCAAGAGGTCCAGTTGCGGATGGCGGTTCCAGAACTCGCCGCGCGGGACAGTCAGGGCGCCGAGCGCTTTCAAGTCTTCGAACGGCACGTTATGGATGGGCGCGCCCGGTCCGCCCGCCTCGGCATAAAAACCCAGCCCGTGACGCTCGCAGATCTCCGTAGCCAGCCGGTAGTGGTTGTCGATGATGAGATCAGACAGCGTCTTCCGGAAATCAAACAGGAAGCGCTCGGTTACCTCCTCATTTTCCACGACGAACCCGTCGAGGGCCGGCAGGTATGGAACGGGATCGTAGCCGCGCCGCCGGGCAAACGCTTCAGCAAACTCCGGCGTCCAGGCTGCCGAGTTGGCTTCGTAGCTGTCGGTATAGAGGTACTTCAGCGCCGTCTTTTCAAAAGGCCCGATCTCCGGCAGGAGCCGGTCGATGAAATACTGAATATGGGTCCGGGTCGCCTCGGCGCTGAAGTGGTCGATCATGCGCCCGTTCGAGTTTGGACTAGGAATCATGAGCGGCTGGCCGGTGCCGGTGACCACGTAACGCACGATCCGCCAGCGGCCCGGCGGCGCCTCCCACGAGAGCCTGCCGTCCGCTCCGAGTCGCCCCGTCAGGTTTAGAATCTGCGCGGCATCCGCAACCGTCGAATCCTCGTTGAGTGGGTGGGCCAGCACCGCAACGTCCTGATAAAACGTGGGAAGCCCTGTCTGAGGGTCCCGCGCCAGGATCGATCTCCGCCTTTCGTCATAGGCATCCGGAATTTCAGGAAAGGGCACGCTTCCCTCAAAGGCAGCCGGTCCTTCCACTTCAACCGCGCTGCGGAAGAGGCCCATCACGCCGTGCTCCGGCTGGACCCAGCTTCCCCCGGCATTCCAACTGCTCGACACGATCAGTCCGAGATCCAGCCCCAGCCGCGTCGCCTCGCGCACGGCATGACCGATAGCATCTACGGAGGCATCGCTCATAAAGGCAGGCCCTGCCGGCACGATGCTGTCCGGGTCGATCATGGTGCCCACATCCCAGATGTCGAACCCGCCCATGCCCATCCGCTTTGCCTCCTCCAGGTCGCGGGTGATCTCCGAGAGGCTGAAGTTGCCGTTCGTCCAGTCCCACAGGGCGCGAGGCCGGGCGCTGACCGGCGGGTCGGCAAAACCCTGTTCGAGAGAAACAGGAGCGGGAGGATGCTGCGCGGCGAGATCGAGCGCAAGAAAGACGGTAGCGGCAAGCGCGCAGGACAAAAACCAAAGGCTGCGAAGCGCCATAGGATGAATCGGGTGCTAAACTAAAGAAAGTGAGTCTTCGTAAAGTACCACCCGCCTCGCTCTGATGCCATCCTTGCCCGATCCGATCTCTTATCCCTGCAATAGCGCCGACTGCTCCAGCGTCTCAGTCGATATAGAGCGCAATGTCGAACATGGCTGCGTAGCCTTGCTCCGTCGCGGCAGCGGCCACCAGGGTCTGGCCGCCGCTCTGCCCGTAAATCCCATCGTTGGAGTTCCGCGTGTTGCGCGTGCCCCGTGTGTTGTAGGGGGCTTGCTGGTAGATCTGGTCTGTGAACTCGTCCTGGAAGAAAAGTTGTGAAGTGAACTCGTAGGCTGAAGTCGAGGACGCCGACGAACGCACCTTGAAGTGGATGTGAACGGCGCGGCCCCGGTACCAGCCGGGATACACCGTTGTGAACCGGGCCACACCGTCGGCTCCGGTTATTTGATAGCCGCGCAGGAAGTCCTGCCCCCGGAGGCTTCCTACGTCAGAGTAGTTGCCGAGTGCATCGGTGTGCCAGACGTCCACGAGTGCGTTCTCCAGGAGCGAACAGGTATTGCCCTCGATCCGGGAAACAGTGAAGGTGAGCGCCAGCAAGGCGCCCGCCCTCACAGCCCCGGTTTCGGAATCAGCGCGAATGTCGGAACGGTTGAGGTTTTTGCTGACATAGAAGGGGCCTTCGGTCAGTTCAGGCCGCGCCACGCACGACCCCACAAGCGGTGCATCCTCGCCTGCCGCCTCGTCCGCCAGGGAACAGCCTGCAATCCACAGGAGAGACGGAGCGGCGAAAAGCTTGAGCGCCTGTCGCCGGGTGACGACCCTGCCTACAGGCTGATCGTCATCGTGCTCTTCGGAATGAACCAAGTTGTAAGGCATGGCAGCTAAACGCTGTTGATACAAGCTGTCTGGTCGAGACCGGCAATGCTACGTTCAGGCCCACTCTGCCTTATAAACCGATTGCCCCCGGCCAAGTTCTGCCCTGGAAGCGTCCGACTAAAGAGCGCCCCGCTATTCGAGCGGAATGCGGTCCTTGTTTTCCGAAAGCCACTCCCTGAACGTTTTGAGCGAAGGGTTAAGCTTCCGCGTCTCATCCAGGTCGCGTGCGGCGCAGTAATCCTCGTTGAAGTCGCGTTTGAACTGAAACATATTACCCATGTCGTCGGCGCCCGGAAAGCCGAAGCTGCGGTACACTTCGGGCGGCACGTCGTTGTAGCGCACCTCACGGCCCAGCGCGTCGCTGAGGGCGGAGGCCATCTCCCGGCCCGTCAGATGCTCTCCGGCGATGCCGACGGTCTTGCCGATGTATTCATCCCCTGCCTTGAAGATGCCGTAGGCGCTCTTGCCGATGTCTTCGGCAGCAATGCCCGGCAGCCGAGCGTCCGCCATGGGAAAGGTGATCGCCAGCACGCCATCCGGACCCGGTTTCGGATTTAGCCCGAAGTAGATCATATTGTCCCAGTAAAACGAGGTCAGGAGGATGGTGGTAGGCACGTTGCGGTCGGTAAACTCGTGATTGGCGGAGCCTTTGGCATCAAAGTGCGGCACTTTGTAATGCTCCATGAGCGTAGGCATCCGGTCGTCAGAAAGCGATACCCAGTTCCGCGTGTCTTCAAGCGTGGACCAGATGACGTGCTGAAGGCCCTCCTCCCTTGCCGCCCGCGCCATGTTCGCCGCCTGGGCTTTCTCCTTTTCCGGCGAGAAGTGTTCCCAGAAGTTCGTGACGCAGAAGGCCCCGTAAGATCCCCGGAAAGCCCGCTTCAGACTTTCGAGATCGTCCAGATCTGCTTCGACGACCTCCGCGCCGAGACGGGCAAGCGCTTCGGCTTTTTCCGCATCCGGGTTGCGCGTCAGGGCGCGGACGCTAAAGGGGCTGTCCGGGTCATTCAAGATGGCGCGGGCCAGGCCGCCGCCTTGAGCGCCGGTAGCGCCTATTACAACGATGGTCTTTTTTTCAGCCATTGGGTTCCTCCTTGCAATTTGGATAACCGGCAAGCGTGATTACCGCATAATGCGCAGCCGCCGGTAAAGGATCGAAAAAAGCATTTCCATACTAGACGTATACCAAATTCATTTCGTTTCTTGTTTAAACAAATTTTTTGACGAAACCGCCCTTTCGACTGGTGGAACATGGGAGGCAAAAGGGCGGTAAAAACTTGAGATCCGGCAGGCGCCCCTTCCTCCTCCCAAACGGAAAAAAACATGAAACGATCTTCCGGCTGTAGAGCAGCAGCGCTGCTGCTCTGCCTGCTTTTCCTTTCTCCGGGTCTTTCATTCGCCCAGGAAGCGCCAACTCCGGAAGACGCCCTCCAGGAACTCGAAAAGCGCGGCCTTGTCGTCAATCGCAGCATCGACGTTCGGGACATGATCGCGCAGATCCGGCAGGAGAATCTGGAGGCCGTGAAGCTGTTCCTTGCCGCCGGCATCGACCCCAACCGCAAAGACGAGCAAGGCCAGGCGCCCCTGCTCGTCGCGGTCGAAACCGGCAACCCGGATCTCGTAGAAGCCATCCTCGAGGCCGGCGCCGACCTCAGCATAAAGGACCAGGCGGGACGAACCCCGCTGATGCTGGCCGCCTCCCGCGACCATCAGGCCGTTGTGGAAAGAATTCTGGCCTTGACGGAGCATCAATGATCCCGCTCCTGGCGCCGCCTGGATGCAGAGTCTGTGAATAAGACCTCGTGCGAGGTTATACGGCCTCTGAAAAAGTGTCTGAAGTGGAAACGGACTTTTAATGTCAGGTTTCGGGAGAGGCAGGTCTTATTCTCCCGAAGCGTGCCCTACGCTTCCCGACCACTCCCAGCCGCCCGACCCCATGCCGCGCCCTCCCGACCGTCTCTATGACCTCCGCTGTCTGTTCAACCAAGGTTGTCACCTCTCGCT
>CBDUBU010000285.1:0-5321 GCA_965365465.1 uncultured Rhodothermaceae bacterium | reverse complement strand
GATCCGGACCATCGCCTTGAAGGTCGATTCTGCGCCGTCTTCGGCGCGGGCGCGAACCGTCACTTCACGCCCGCCGGCAAAGCCGGTGGCAATGCCTTCCGTAACGCCCTCGATGTCGAACACTTCCTTGCCGCTCAGGCCGAGGCTTCCGGCGGAATCGCCTTCCTGGAACTGGAGCGGCAGGATGCCCATGCCGATCAGGTTCGAGCGGTGGATGCGCTCGTAGCTCTCGGCGATCACGGCGTGTACGCCTTGCAGGTGCGGCCCCTTTGCCGCCCAGTCGCGGCTCGACCCGGAGCCGTATTCTTTCCCGGCAAGCACGATCAGCGGGGTCTTGTCCTGCTGGTAACGCACCGAGGCGTCATAGATCGTCATGACCTCGCCGGTGGGCAGGTAGGTCGTGACGCCGCCCTCCGTGCCCGGCGCGAGCAGGTTTCGGATGCGCCCGTTGGCAAAGGTGCCGCGCACCATGACCTCATGGTTGCCGCGCCGCGAGCCGTACGAGTTGAAATCGCGCACCTCGACCCCGTGTTCGATGAGATACTTCCCGGCGGGCGAGTCTTTCTTGATGCTTCCGGCAGGCGAGATATGGTCGGTCGTAACGCTGTCGCCCAGCAGCGCGAGCGCGCGCGCCCCCCGGATTTCCTCCACCCGTTCAGGCGCCTCGCGGGCCATGCCCTCGAAGTAGGGCGGCAGGCGCACATAGGTGGACTCCTCCTGCCATTCGAAGCGGCTGCCGCCCGGCGCCGCCAGGCTGTGCCAGCGCTCGTCGCCCTTGAAGACCTCGCCGTAGTTGCTGGTGAACATCTCGGAGGCGACGGAGGACTGCATGGCCTGCCGGATTTCCTCCTGCGAGGGCCAGATGTCCTTCAGGTACACCGGCTCGCCGCCCGCGCCCTCGCCGAGCGGGTCGTTGTAGGGGTCCAGGTCGATGCGTCCGGCCAGCGCAAAGGCGACCACCAGCGGCGGCGACATCAGGTAGTTGGCGCGGACTTCGGAGTGGATGCGCCCCTCGAAGTTGCGGTTGCCGGAAAGCACCGAGGCGGCCACCAGCCCGCCTTTCTGGATGGCTTCCGAAACAGGCTCCGGCAGCGGGCCGGAATTGCCGATGCAGGTGGTGCAGCCATAGCCCACCAGGTTGAAGCCCAGTTTTTCCAGATACGGCGTCAGGCCCGCGTGTTGGTAATACTCGGAGACGACCTTCGAGCCGGGCGCGAGCGAGGTCTTGACCCAGGGCTTGCGCTCCAGCCCCTTCTCGACGGCTTTTTTCGCCAGCAAACCGGCGGCAAGCATGACGGCAGGGTTGGACGTGTTGGTGCAACTCGTGATCGCGGCGATCACGACCGAGCCGTGGGTCAGCGCGTGCGCCCCGCCCTCGATTTCCACCTGGATGCCCGGCTGCGGAGGCAGGTCGTTCTCCTCGCCCCAGACGCCGATGCCGTGACCGTCGCCTCCGGCGGCGGCCTGTTTCTGCGTTTTCGGCGCGGGCGGCATCAGGCCCGGCAAGGCCTCTTCAAACGCGCTCCGGGCCCGCGAAAGCGGGATGCGGTCCTGCGGGCGGCGCGGGCCGGCGATGCTCGGCTCTACGGTGTCCAGGTTCAGGTGGAGCGTATCCGTGAACGTCGGCTCCGGTGATTCAGGCGTGTGGAACAGCCCCTGCTCCTTCATGTACGCCTCCGTCAGAGCAACCCGCTGCTCCGGGCGCCCGGTGAAGCGCATGTACTCCAGCGTCACCTTGTCCACCGGGAAGATGGCGCAGGTAGCGCCGTATTCGGGCGACATATTGCCGATGGTGGCCCGGTCGGCCAGCGAGAGCGACGAAACACCCGGCCCGTAGAACTCGACAAACTTGCCGACCACGCCCTTGCGGCGCAGCATTTCCGTGACCGTCAGCACGAGGTCGGTGGCAGTGGCCCCTTCGGGCAAGCTTCCTTCCAGCCGGAAGCCGATCACCTGCGGGATCAGCATGGAGATCGGCTGGCCGAGCATGGCGGCCTCTGCCTCGATCCCGCCGACGCCCCATCCGAGCACGCCCAGGCCGTTCACCATCGGCGTGTGCGAGTCGGTGCCGACGAGCGTATCCGGATAGGCCAGCGGCTTTCCGCTGCGCCCGGAGAGTTCATCCGTGCTGAAAACGACGCGGGCCAGGTACTCCAGGTTGACCTGATGGACGATGCCGGTGTTGGGCGGCACCACCCGGAAGTTGTCGAATGCCTGCTGGCCCCATTTCAGAAACGCATACCGCTCCTCGTTGCGCTGGTAGTCGATCTCCTGGTTCAGGCGAAAGGCATCCTGGGTGCCGAAGGCTTCGACCTGCACGGAGTGGTCGATCACCAGTTCGACGGGCTGGATCGGGTTGACGCGGGCCGGGTCGCCGCCGAGGTCGGCCATGGCGTCGCGCATGGCCGCCAGGTCCACGATGGCGGGAACGCCCGTGAAGTCTTGCAACAGCACGCGGGCCGGCGTGAAAGAAATTTCACGGGAGGGGGTGGCGCCCGGATCCCAGCCGGCCAGCGCGCGCACGTCATCCGCCGTCACGCTCAGGTCGTTTTCGGTGCGCAGGAGGTTTTCGAGCAGGATGCGCAGGGAGTAGGGCAGGCGCGCGATGTCGAACCCGCTGCTTTCGAGGGCATCGAGCCTGAAGATCTCGTATTCGTGGTTGTTGACGCGAAGGGTGGAACGTGCTCCGAAGCTATTCATGGCTGTAAGGTCTAGAAGTGTCGTAGGGGCAGGCCGCAAGTTACGGGTTTGCAGGCATCCGTACCGGGGGGGCCGGCAGAAAAATCTGATTTCGGGAAGCCTTTTGCCTGTTTAGACCGCCCGGCAAGCGCCTTGTTTGGGCCGCTCCCGGCGCGTTACGGGATCGTAACGCCTGAGCCGCAGCAAGCAGGCCCCGGAAGAGAAATCCGCGCGCTTGCGGATCCTGCGAGCAGGCGGCGCGTCGGTATGCTGCGATGCACCCTCACCGGAACGGAATCATGCCGGCTACCGAACCCGCGCCTCTGGCGCCTGCCCTTTTCGACAACCTGCCGGGCCTTGCCGCCGGGTTCAGCACGCGGCTCGGCGGTGTGAGCGAGGGCGCTTTTGCCTCGTTGAACCTCGGCCTGACGACGGCAGACGAACGGGAGCGCGTCCTGGAAAACCGCCGCCGCCTGTTTGCCTCCGTCGGGTTCAGGCCGGATCAGCTCGCGGTGGCCGGGCAGGTGCATGGCTCCGAGGTCAGGGAGATCACGGCGCCCGGACTTTTTCCGGGGTTCGACGGGATGGTTACCCGCACGCCCGGCCTCGTGCTCTGCATCGGCGCGGCAGACTGCGCGGCGGTGCTGCTGGCCGACCCGGCGCAGGGCGTCATCGGGGCGTGCCATGCCGGATGGCGCGGGGCGGCAGCCGGAATCACCGGGAAAACCATCAGGCGCATGGAAGCGCTCGGCGCAGATGCCTCCCGCCTGCGGGCCTACATCAGCCCGTGCATCGGCGTGCAAGCCTTTGAAGTGGGGCCGGAGGTGGCGGCGCAGTTCAGCCCGGACTTTGTCCGCCGGAACGCAAAAACCGGAAAAGCCCACGTTGACCTGAAGGCGGCGCTGGCGGATCAGCTTCGCCGCGCCGGGGTGTCGCCTGCCGCCATCGAGGTCTCGCCACACTGCACCTTCTCCGAGACGGATCTCTTTTTCTCCCACCGCGCGGAAGCCGGTGCAACGGGTCGCATGATGGGTTTCATCGGGTTGAAGGAGCGCTGAGCGCGCTCCGGCAGGGCGGAGCGCCGGGCTGGAAAGCAAGCACAGCCTCCACACGCGAGAGGATCCCGGGCTTGCAAGTGGCCGGAACGTAAAGGGTGGCTGTAGCCCTCCGAGGTTGGGGTGACAGAGGGCGAGGGGTCGTCACAGGGAGGCATCTTTCACGCCCAGCGCCTCTTTTGCGCGGTGGTAATACCGGAGGCGCTCCTCCAGCCCGTTGAGCCCGCCGTTGATGCGCCGGGTGATGGTTTTGAATCGCTGCCTGTCCGCCAGTTCGTTGAGTCCGTTCCTTTGCCAGTACAGGCCGGCGATACGAAAAGCCGTTTCAGGCGCTGCCGCCCCTTCCGGGCGGCCCACCAGGTCGAGGCCCAGCAAGGCGCCGTACCGCGCGTAGTTGGCCCGGCCCGTGATCTGGATCGGGCCGCGCCCCCTGTACCGGAACCCGTCGCCTGGTTCCGTATTGCCGAGGCGGGCCGCCAGGCTGCCCGGCGGCTCGTAGCGCCGCTGCGTCGCCGTCGGCCCCCAGCATTCTTCCATATAGCGCAACTCGCCCGACTCGTGGGCAAGCTGGGCGAGAAAGGCCGCCTGCCGGAGCGGCGTGTCGATGGCGAACGCTTCCAGGGCCTGTTGCAGGTAAGGGAGGTACAGGGCGCGTTTCTCGGGTCGCAGGCGCGGCATGACCCGGCTGAGTGTTTCTTCGGTTATCATAAGCGCTTGGTGCGAGAGGGCATGGAACATTCGGTTTTTCTCCTGGCGGCTTCGTCGAGCAAGAACACCCCCCGTCGCTGCGCGACAGTTTTTTCCTTTCAGGGGGCGGTTGCCTTGCGCCAATCCGGAAACCTCATGCATGACTGAAAACCTTGCATCGGGCGGCGCAGGCCGCTTGCCGCGAACACGCCCTGTGCAAAACTTACCGCGCCCTCCCCGGCGGAACAAGGTTATTTCCATGACACAGCGCCGGCTGAAGGGCGCGTAACCCTGCGCAAGAGACTGATAGGATTTTTTCAGGAAGGGAAGTATCTTGCCGGAGAGATCCCGCCGCTTCACCCGGCGAAGGAATCGGCCTCCCTGCCTCAGGCGATCCTCGGCGTCCGTATTGCTCCATGCAACGGCTGCCTCGTCCTCTACAGACGAGCAGCCATTCATCGGGCGGTGCTTCCCCTTTCGCGTTCAATGTTCTTGGCAGCATGGAAACGTACATGGCAAATCCCTATGGTCAGGAGACCTGCTGGAAGAAAGCCGGGCGGAAGTCGCGTTCATTTGTGCTCCGGGTGTGTTGCAGGGCGGCGCTCGTGACGGTCTTGCTCGGAGCCGGAGCAAGCAGTGCAAGCGCACAGGCGCACGAGCACGCCGTGGGCGATCCAGGCGCGGTTGTGTTCCCGATTTCCTGCTCTGAACAAGGCCAGGTTGCGTTCAACCGCGCCATCACGCTGCTTCACCACATGACCTATCCGCAGGCGCGAACCGGCTTCGAAGAGGCGGCGAAGATCGATCCCGGCTGCGCGATGGCGCACTGGGGAATCGCGATGACCCTGTTCCAACCGCTCTGGCCAACGCGACCGGGGCCGGAAGCGCGCCGGCGGGGGT
>CBDUBU010000284.1:0-5342 GCA_965365465.1 uncultured Rhodothermaceae bacterium | reverse complement strand
GCTACCCTTCCAGAGAAATAGATGACACGTGCCGTTAAGCGCACCCTGGGCGTCGCAGTGCTCCTTGTCGTGGTGGGCGTCCTTGCCATTCCAAAGCTCGTTTCTTCCACAGAAGAAGGCCCTGCCCGCAGCGGCGGGGGCCGCCCCGGCAGCCGGGATACCTTGCAGGTGAGGGCGCACGTCGTCTCTACGGACCTGCTGACCGACCGTATCCTTACCACTGGCACGCTCCGGGCCAACGAGTCGGTAGAACTGGCTAGCGAAGCCTCCGGCAAACTCGTGCGGGTCCTGTTCGAGGAAGGCAGCCCGGTCCAGCAAGGACAACTTCTCGTCAAAATCAACGACGCCGACTTGCAGGCGCAGCTCGAACGCGCAAAATACCGTATCGAACTGGCCGAAAAGCGCGAGGAGCGGCAGCGGCAGATTCTGGACAAAGGAGGCATCAGCCAGGAAGACTACGAACTGGCGCTCAATGAGGTCAACGTGCTGCGCTCGGAGATAGAGGTCATTGAAGCGCAGATTGCAAAAACAGAGATTCACGCCCCCTTCTCCGGCGCCATCGGGCTGCGCTACGTCAGCGAAGGCGCCTTTATCTCTCCGCAGACGCGGATTGCGACGTTGCAGGACCTCGACCCGATCAAGATCGATTTTGCCGTGCCGGAAAAATACATGGGGCGTGTACGGCCCGGCGGGGAGATCCTCTTCCGCGTCGAGGGAACGGATGAGACGTTTCGCGGGCGCATATACGCCGTAGAGCCGGAGATCAACCAGAACACGCGCACCCTCCAGCTTCGCGCCGAGAGTCCGAATCCCGGCCTCCGGTTTTTTGCAGGCGCTTTTGCCAACATCGAACTGATTCTCGAAGAAATCGACGCCGCGCTCACGGTGCCTTCCATCGCTGTCGTTCCCGAACTCCAGGGCCAGAAGGTATACCTGTACCAGAACGGCAAGGTCATGTCGCGGAGCGTCGAAACAGGCATCCGAACGGACTCGACGGTGCAGATCGTGCAGGGCCTGGCGCCCGGAGACACGGTGATTACGTCCGGGCTGCAACAGATCCGTCCGGGCCTTCCCGTGCGGATCGACGAGGCTGCCATTTGACGGCGCTTCGCCGCGCCTGAACCATAGGGATTTCGCTGCGTTCAGCATAACATGATGGGGAAGACAGGGCTGCACTATCCCCTAACGCATCATTCTGAGCAACGCGAAAGATCTATGCCTCCCGCCCAGGAGGCGGCCCGGTGATCAGGAAACCTGAAAGTAAGCGCCTTCCCTGCGTAAACATGCAACGAAAGGGGCCGCAAGCCTCCCTTACCCAGGGTGACTTTTCACCCGCATCCATACCTGGCGTATGACCCTTTACGCACTCAGCATCCGCAGGCCGGTGCTTGCCACCGTGATGTCGGTGGTTATCGTGATCTTCGGCATCATCGGCTTTTTCTACCTCGGCGTGCGCGAGTACCCGGCGGTCGATCCCGCCGTCATCAGCGTCAGCACCAGCTACCGGGGCGCCAACGCCGAGGTCATCGACTCGCAGATCACCGAGCCGCTGGAAGAGTCGATCAACGGCATCGACGGCATCCGCACCATCACCTCCGTCAGCCGCGAGGGCCGGTCCACCGTGACGGTCGAGTTTGACCTGGACGCCGACCTCGAACGCGCCGCGAACGACGTGCGGGACCGTGTTTCCCGCGCCATGACCTTCCTGCCGCTCGACGTAGAGCCGCCGGCCGTCTCGAAAGCCGATGCCGACGCGCAGCCTATCGTCATGCTCAACCTTCAGAGCAACGAGCGCAACCTGCTCGAACTCTCGGACATTGCGGACAACGTGTTCAAGGAGCGGCTGCAGAACATCCCCGGCGTCAGCCGTGTGGACATCTGGGGCGAAAAGCGCTACGCCATGCGGCTCTGGCTCGACCCGCAGAAACTGGCCGGTTACAAGCTGACGCCTCTGGACGTGCAGCGGGCGCTCAGCCGCTCCAACCTGGAACTGCCATCGGGCCGTATCGAAGGCGAGGATGTCGAACTGACCGTCCGCACTATGAGCCGCCTGGTCACTACCGAGGATTTCAACAACTTGATCCTGAAGCAGAATGAGGGCAACATTGTCCGCTTCAGGGATGTCGGGTACGCGGAACTCGGCCCGGAGAACGAGCGCACGGTCATGAAGCGCGACGGCGTCCCGTCCGTGGGCGTGGTGCTGCGCCCCCTCCCCGGCTCGAATTATATCTCCATTGTCGATGAGTTCTACAACCGCCTCGAAGACATCAAACGGGACCTCCCCTCCGACATCGAACTCAACATCGGCTTCGACACGACCGAGCAGATCCGCGAAAGCATCACGGAGGTGCAGCAGACCATTTTCATCGCGCTGCTCCTCGTCGTGCTTATCATCTTTCTTTTCCTGCGGGACTGGCGCAGCACCCTCATTCCAATCATTGTCATCCCCATCTCGCTCGTCGGGTCGTTTTTCATCATGTACCTGGCCGGCTTTTCCATCAACGTGCTCACGCTGCTGGCGCTGGTGCTGGCGATCGGCATTGTCGTGGACGATGCCATCGTCGTGCTGGAAAACATCTATGCCAAGATGGAAAGCGGCCTGGACCCCTTGGAAGCAGGCATCACCGGCACCCGCGAGATCTTCTTTGCCGTCATTGCCACCACGCTGGCGCTGGTCTCGGTCTTCATGCCGATCATCTTCCTGGGCGGGCTGACCGGACGGCTTTTCCGGGAGTTCGGCATCGTCATTGCCGGGTCCGTCATTATTTCCTCGTTCGTCGCGCTGACACTCACGCCCATGCTGGCGACCCGGCTGCTGAAAGGTCACGCGCAGCACTCCTGGTTTTACCGAAAAACGGAGCCGTTTTTCCAGAAGCTTACCGACGGCTACCGGGGCCTCCTGACCTCGGTGATGACCCGGCGGTGGGTCGCCCTCCCGGTGATCGTGGTGTGCGCCGGCCTCATGGTGCTTTTCTTGAACTGCTCCCCTCCGAACTCGCGCCGCTGGAAGACCGCAGCCGTCTGGGCATGAGCGCCACCGCCCCGGAAGGCGCTTCGTACGAATACATGGACAGCTACATGGACCGGGTCATCGACCTGATCGAGGAGGATGTGCCCGAAACGGCAGGGCTTATTACGGTTACCTCGCCTGGTTTTGGCGCCGCCGGATCGGTCAACTCCGGGTTTGCCCGCGTCATTCTCACGCCGCCGGACGAGCGGTCGCGGTCGCAGAGCGCCATTGCAGGCGACCTGTCAAGAAAATTGCAGCAACTCAGCGGTGCCCGTGTATTCGTCTCGGAAGAGCAAACCATTTCGGTGGGACGGCGCGGCGGCCTGCCCGTGCAGTTCGTCCTTGAGGCCGCCAGCTTCGAGAAGCTGAAGGAGGCGCTGCCCCGGTTCCTCGAAGCCGCGCAGAACAAAGAAACGTTCGCCTTTGTGGACGTGGACCTCAAGTTCAACAAACCGGAACTGCGCATCACGATCAACCGCGAGCGGGCCGAGAGCATGGGCGTCTCGGTGCTCGATGTGGCCCAGACCCTGCAACTCGCTCTCAGCGAGCAGCGCATGGGCTACTTCGTCATGCGCGGCCAGCAGTATCAAGTCATAGGGCAGGTGGAACGGCAGAACCGGAACGAAACGCTGCACCTGCGCAGCCTCTACGTCCGGGCCTCCAACGGCGACCCCGTCCCGCTCGACAACCTCGTGACGGTCACGGAGGAAAGCAGCCCTCCGCAGCTTTACCGGTTCAACCGCTACGTCGCCGCCACGGTGTCGGCGGCGCTGGCGCCGGGCTACACCATTGCCGACGGGATCGAGGCCATGAACGCGGTCGCCGGGGAAACCCTGGACGAATCGTTTGCAACCGCGCTCACCGGCGTCTCCCGCGACTTTCAGGAAAGCTCGAACAGCTTGCTCTTCGTCTTCGTGCTGGCGCTGGTGCTGATCTATCTGGTGCTGGCGGCGCAGTTCGAGAGTTTCCGCGATCCGTTCACCATCCTGCTCACCGTGCCGCTGGCGCTCGTCGGCGCTCTTTTCGCGCTGTGGTACTTCAACCAGACACTCAACATTTTCAGCCAGATCGGCATCATCATGTTGATCGGTCTGGTGACCAAGAACGGCATCCTGATCGTAGAGTTTGCCAACCAGCGAAAGGCGGCGGGTCGGTCAGTCATGGAAGCGGCGCAGGAAGCGGCGGCGGCGAGGCTCCGTCCGGTGCTGATGACCACGTTCTCGACCATCCTGGGGATCTTGCCGATTGCGCTGGCGCTGGGCGCGGGCGCCGAAAGCCGGGTCCCCATGGGCATCGCCGTGATCGGGGGCCTGCTGATCGGCACGTTGTTCACTCTGTTCGTCATCCCGGCCATGTACACGTACCTGACCGCTCGTGAAGCCGCCGCCACGCTCGCCCAGATCGCCGATGAGGATTATACCCTGGGGGGAGATGGCGAGGAGGATGCCGAAACACCTGCGGCCGGCCGGATCGCCGCGCCGACCACCCTCTAACCAATCGGACCATCCAGCAGTGAAGTATTTCTCCTGGCTCCTGGCCCTGGCGTGTTTGCCGACAGCCCTCGGGGCCTTTTTGACCCTGCCCGCCGCCGCCCAGACCCCCGACTCTGCGGCGCTGCTGACGCTCTCCGAGGCGGTCAGGATCGCCGTCGCGCAGAATTACAACATCCTGATTGCCCGGAACGAAGCCGAGATCGCCCGCAACAACCATTCGTTGGGCAACGCGGGCTTTCTGCCTGTCGTTGGCCTGACCGCCCGGCAGAGCCGGAGCACGCCCTCGAACTTCGGCGGCTCCCAGAGCGGTTTCGGCTCCGGCAATACCTTTGACCTGGCCGCAGGAGCCAGTGTGAATGTGTTTGATGGCTTCGGGCGCGTTGCCACGTACAACAGGCTTCAGGCGCTCAGCGAGCAGGGCGTGCTTAGCGCACAGCGCACTGCCGAGGAATCGCTGGCCGATGTCATTATCCTGTACTACGACCTCGCCCGCCAGCAGCAGCAGATCGACGTGCTGAAAGACAACATCGGGATTTCAGAGGAGCGCGTCCGCATTGCGGAACTGCGCCGCGATCTGGGATCGGCCTCTGAGTTGGAATTGCGGCAGGCGCGGGTAGATCTGAATTCCGACCGGGCGGCGCTGCTGCGCCAGGAGATTTCGCTCTCCAACACCAAAGCCACGCTCAATCAGATGCTCGGACGCGAGGACAGCCAGAACTTCCGGGTCGTGGATGAAATCGACGTGGACCCGAATATTCTCCTGCCCCCGCTCCAGGCGGAGGCCGCTGAGCGCAACCGCTCCCTGCTGGTGGCGGAGCGCTCCAGGCAGGCTGCCGAAT
>CBDUBU010000283.1:0-5360 GCA_965365465.1 uncultured Rhodothermaceae bacterium | reverse complement strand
GTCTCCCGAAACGGCAATGCTGCTTGCGCCGCCGATGCGGTCCACGCCCCAGGGAATCGTCTGGTTGCTGCCTTCCACCTTCCGGTACAGCGACGGGTCCATGCGCACGGCAAAGTCAGGCGTGATCCAGGAAACTTCCGGATCATTCTCTGCCTCTGCCAGGAAAGCCTCCAGTTCTTCGGCAGAAACCGTGATGGCTACACCGGAAAATACCGTTTCGTATTCATAGCGCATGAGGATTCTGTACCGCATGAGAATCCGCTGGGTGTAGAGCTGCGGGTCGCTTCCGCTCAGACCGATCACGAGGTTGACTCCGCTTGCGCCGCCGAGGGAAGTTTTTCCTGCGGAGGTTTCATTGTCACCTCCCGGTGTGGAAGTTGCCTCCTCGATAAGCTTCCACTGACGCTTTTTGCCGATTGGCAAGACTTTTGTTGCTTCCAGTTCCAGGTCGTGCGACGGAGCCATCATCTCGTCTGCACAACCACCCACCACAAAAACCCCGACAAACAGCAACAGTAACAACAGCCCTTTACTACCATGTGTGTAGTACTTCATAAGGCGCCTCCTCTGAATTGATAAATAGAGTATAGATCCGTGAAGCTCCACCCCGGCAAAAACAGGTGCGGGGATGGCGCCTATCATCCGTATCGGCAGAGGCTGCATGGTTCTTAAATGCCGCCCTGCATTCGTTACAATTCACCCTTCATTTCCTGGTTTTCGGTCGTTTTTCTTTGCTTGCTGCTTAAGTTCTGCCTGCCGCCGCCGATTTCTCTTTCAGCGCTTTTCACAAGCGGGCGCGGCTGAAGGCTTCAACAGGCCCGCAGCCCTGTACTCATGCGTATTTATGCCGTAACGATATGCCGTCCTTAAGTCACGGGAGAGAGTGGTGTAGAGGCGCCTGCCGCAAGGCAGACAGCCTGCATTCACGCCGCTCCAGCAGGCGGCGCCTTGCAAGCCTGTTTCCGCGAAGTCTTTTCCTGCTTTTTCTGCTCTGGCTGCCGGTCGGATCCGCTGCGGGTCAGGCGTTCTCTTCGTCTGACCCGGCCCCCTCTCCTGCGCAGTACGTCCACGACTTCTGGACGGTAGACGACGGGCTTCCGCAGAACACGGTCACCAGTGTCATGCGTGCGCGGAACGGATACCTCTGGATCGGCACACAGGCAGGACTGGTGCGCTACGACGGCATCCGCTTCGAACGCTTCACCGGCGCAGGGCAGGGCAGGCTCCAGAGCGACTTTATCACAGCCTTGCTCGAAGACCGCCAGGGTAGCCTGTGGATTGGAACTTCCAGCGCGGGGCTGGCTCGCCTGCAAGGTCATGAACTGACCAGCTTCACCACCGGGGAGGGCCTCCCCTCCAATGCAATCCAGACGCTTTTTGAAGACCGGGACGGAAATATCTGGATCGGCACGCTCGGCGGCGGGTTGCTGCGTTATGACGCAACAGGCTTCACTTCCTACTCGACGAAGAACGGCCTCGCTGCGGACGATGTGCTCGCCATCGAACAGGACGCAACGGGGGCCCTCTGGATTGGCGCCAACAACGGCCTCTCGCGCCTGCGCAACGGCGGATTCACTACCTTCACTACGGAAGACGGACTTTCAGGCAATGTCGTTCGCGCCCTCGAAACCGGAAGCGACGGCAGGCTGTGGATCGGCCTGCTCGACGGCGGCCTCTGCTATCGGAAGCAGGAGCGCATCGACTGCCGGGCGCCCGGCGACGCAGCGATGCCCGAAGGCATCACGGCGCTGGCGGAAGATGCCTCCGGCGCGCTCTGGATCGGCGCCATCTCAGGGGCATACCGGCTTTACCGGGACCTGCTTTCCCCGTTCACGAGGGCGGAGGGCCTCACCCATGACCGCGTGCGCGACCTGAAAATCGATGAGGAAGGCAACATCTGGATCGCAACAGAGGCGGGCGGCCTCAACCGGCTCCGGGAAGAAGCTTTCGTCACGTTCTCGAAAAAGCAGGGCCTCGTTCACGAGAGCGTGCTGGCCGTGGCTGAAGACAAAACCGGCGATCTCTGGATCGGCACGGATGGTGGCGGCCTGTATCGCCTTTCTCACGGAGAGGTCCACGAATTTCCCCTGAACGCGCTGCTGCCCGGCGGGTACGTCTACGCGCTGCATGTCGATAACGAGAATAGCCTGTGGATCGGTATGTACGACGGCGGCCTCTGCCGCCTCCGCAACAGCAGTCTGGACTGCTATACCGCAGAGGACGGGCTTACCGACAATAGTGTTTTCTCCGTTTTCGTGGACGCCGACCGGCAAACCTGGATCGGCACGCAGGCAGGATTGCATTACCTCAAGGAGGGCCGGATTGCCCTTTTCGACAAAGATCCTGCCCTCGCAGGCGACCTGATAACGTCTATCCGGCAGGACCACCAGGGAATGCTCTGGGTGAGCACCTTCGGCAACGGCGTTCGTGCAGTCAGCGACGACCAGGTTTTCTCTTTCACCACACAAAACGGACTCTCCAGCGACGCGGCCCTGGCCCTGCACGTCGATGCGCAGGACCGGACATGGATCGGGACCCACGACGGCGGGCTGTGCCGCGTCGAATCCGGCAACGTCCATTGCTTCACGAAAGAAGACGGCCTGCCGGATAACGACATCCTGCAAATCGTGGACGACGGTGCAGGTTACCTCTGGCTCGGCAGCTTGAACGGCATTGCGCGGGTTCGC
Organism: uncultured Rhodothermaceae bacterium; assembly: GCA_965365465.1. GTDB lineage: Bacteria > Bacteroidota > Rhodothermia > Rhodothermales > DASSAV01 > CBDUBU01. The sequence goes on along the minus strand of CBDUBU010000283.1, from coordinate 2,673 downwards.
ATCTCCGACCTGGATGCCCGAGCGAGCGGCAGCCGGCAGCCTCTTGCCGCCGCTGTCTACGGGCGCGAGGACGGGCTGCTCAGCGCTGAAACCAACGGCGGCGCCCAGTCGCCCGCGCTCCGCAGCCGCGACGGCAAACTCTGGTTCGCCACTCTGGGAGGGCTTTCCTATACGGCCTCGTCCCGGCTTGCAGCAACACGCAACACCCTCCCCGTCGTGCTCGAACACCTGCTGGTCGGGGATCAACCGGTTGCCATGACGCAGCGCTTGCAGCTTCCGCCAGGCAGCCGCAACCTCGGCTTTGAATTCACGGCTCCCACACTGGTCAAGTCGGAGCAGGTGACGTTCCAGTACAAGCTGGAGGGGTATGATGAGGACTGGGTGCAGGCAGGCCATCGCCGCTCGGCCTACTACACGAACCTCCCTCCTCGCACCTACCGGTTCCTGGTGCGGGCAAGTCGCGCCGATGGCGTCTGGAGCGAACAACCTACTGCCTTTGCATTCTCTGTTCGCCCTTATTTCTACGAAACCCTGTGGTTTTATCTCGTCTGCGGCCTCCTGGCGACGCTGGCCGTTTTCTTCATCTACCGGCTGCGCATTCGCCGGCTCCAGATCCGCGAGCGCCAGCTTCAGCAACTCGTCGATCTTCAGACGCAGGAACTGAAATCACTCAACGAGGGGCTCGAACAGGAAGTCAAGCGACAGCTTGATCTCATCATGGTCGAGCGCACCCGCTACGAAAATGAACTGCTGGCGGCAAAGGAAAAAGCCGAAGCCTCGGCCCGCCTCAAGTCGATGATCCTCGATAACATGAGCCACGAAACCCGAACGCCGATTACCGCCATCCTCGGCTCGGCGCAGATTCTCGCCATGGAGGTCAACGAGGATATGAAGGAGTTCGTGGACTACATCGAGCAGAACGGAAACCGCCTGCTCGACACGCTCAGCAGCCTGCTGGACCTCTCCCGGCTCGAATCGGAAACGTTTGAGGTGAACCTGCAAGTGGTGGACCTGCGGGAAGCGCTCAGTCAGGCGGCGGCGCGTTTCACCCCGCAGGCGCAGCAAAAGGGCCTCACGCTGCTGACCGAAGCGCCCGGCGAGGCCGTTCTCGCCTCCGCCGACCCGGCTGCCGTGGATCGCATTCTTGCCAGTCTGATCAGCAACGCCGTCAAGTTCACCCCGGAAGGTCAGGTAACGGTGTGTACGGGAGGCGACAGGCGCCAGGTGTTTCTGGAGGTTGCCGACACAGGCATCGGCATCGGTGATGAGTTCCTGCCGCGCCTTTTCGAAGCCTTCCAGCAAGAGTCGGACGGCCTCTCGCGCGACCATGAAGGCGCCGGCATCGGGCTGGCCCTTGCCAGACACCTCGTCGATGCCCTCGGCGGGCAGATTCACGTAACCACGCAAAAAGGCGCAGGAACCACCTTCCGGGTCGTCTTCCCTGCCGTCGTCATGGAACCCGCCCTCGCCTGAGGACGCCCTGCGGAGCAGGCCCTGCCCGGTTGCCGGAAGCAGAAAAGATGCGGCATACGCCCTTCCGACACCGCCGGGATGCAGCACGACTTCTCACGCCTGTCATCTCGACGAGCGCTCACCGCCGCCTTCCTACCTTGCAGAACCTTCACGCGAGGAAGGATCTCCCACACTCAGGAATGCCGGAACGTGGGCAGCGCAGCCGACGAGTAGCTAAAATCCGGGTCGTTCAGGAACCAGCGGATATCCGGATCGCGCAGCACCTCGTTTTCAGCGAGAGTAAGCCTGAGATCCTGCCACAGATCCGGATTCTCCTAGCGCATCAGCCATTCCCGGCCGGTCTCAAGCATAGACATGCCCTGGCTGTTCTTGCCTACCGGTTCACCAGACTCATGTTCGGGTAGCGGTCGCCGGCGGTGATGCCCTGGGGGGCCGCTTCCGCGATGCGTTCGAGGTCCTCCTGCGTCAGCGTCACCTCGAGGGCGCCCACGTTCTCATCGAGGTACGTGCGGCGCTTCGTGCCGGGGATGGGCACGATGTCCCGGCCCTGCGCCAGCAGCCAGGCCAGCGCCAGTTGCGCCGGAGTGACGCCTTTTTCCGAGGCGATCTCCTCGATGCGCTCGACCAGATCCAGGTTCTTCTGGAAGTTCTCTCCCTGAAAGCGGGCGCTGTGGCGGCGCCAGTCGCCTTCGGGAATGTCCTCGAACGTGCGAAAGCGTCCGGTGAGGAAGCCGCGTCCGAGCGGGCTGTAGGCCACGAAACCGATGCCCAGTTCGCGCACCACCGCAAGGATCTCGTCCTCCGGTTCGCGGCTCCAGAGCGAGTATTCCGTCTGCAGCGCCGTGATCGGATGTTCGGCGTGCGCCCGCCGGATCGTCGCCGGGGCGGCTTCCGAAAGCCCCAGATGCCTCACTTTCCCCTGCTCCACGAGGCGGGCCATCGCTCCCACCGTCTCTTCAATCGGCACGTTGAGGTCAACCCGGTGCTGGTAGTACAGGTCGATGTGGTCCACGCCGAGCCGCTGCAGCGAGGCGTCGCAGGCGCTCCGCACGTACTCCGGACGCCCGTTGACGCCGAGAAAGGCGCCGTCCTCGCTCCGCTCGTTGCCGAACTTAGTGGCAAGCACCACCTCGCCCCGGCGGTCCCGGATAGCCTTGCCGACGAGGCGTTCGTTCGTGAACGGCCCGTACATATCGGCGG
>CBDUBU010000282.1:0-5386 GCA_965365465.1 uncultured Rhodothermaceae bacterium | reverse complement strand
GCAGGTAGATCAGGAAGCCCGCCTGCTTGCGCCCCACGATTTCCTGCACTAGGGTAACTTTGCCCGACAGCGCGGCGCTCCCGGTCTCCCATGCCCGCGCCATGGCATCCCGTCGAACCGGCTCCGTGTACATGTCATAACCAAGCGCTGCCTTGTTGCGCCAGTCCATCGGCTCCAGGTACACGATGGCGAAGCGGTCAGGCAGAGACGTTTCCGGCCAGACGTGGAAATCGGGAAACCCCTCCGCCCGCAGGACGGCGGCCAAGCTGTCCTCGCTGCCCGGACGAAAGCGCACTGTGAATCCGATGCCCTGGATCCCGGGGTACCGCTCCTGGATGCGCAACCGCCGGGCGTACTGCCCGAACTGGAAGGGCGTAACGTCTCCTTCGTTCGCCATGAACAACCCGGCGGCGCCGCGCAGGAGCGCGACGTAGGTGTCCAGGCGCCCTTCAATGTTGTTCCGGGTGACCTCGATGGCGTTGGCTATGCGGTCCTCATCCCGGACGTGGGCGCTGTCCGCCACACCCCATGCCGCAATCGCCGTCATCAACAGCATGGTCGCCAGAACAATCCAGGGGATGGTGGAACGTTGCATACGCTTCTCGTTGTTCGCGCCTCCCGATATGCCGCACCCAGGCGCTTCGGTCCCAATATAGACATGGAATCGGAAATCTTGCAGGAGGTATGCTGCGAAGAAAACAGGAAAGCGCTTGCCATCGCCTTCTCAGAGCGGTCTGCCGCCGCTTCCGGAGCGCCTGAAGGCTCGCTCCTCTCCTTGCCCGTGCAGGACGCGAAGCATCCACACGCCTTGAGCGTCGTCGCAGGGGCATCTATATTGCAGAAGTCTCCACCCTCTACACCCAAGCGGTTCTGATTATGGCGGACCCTCAGCAGGAACCCCGTCCTTACGACCGGCGCTCTTTCCTGATAGCCGGCAACATCATGCCCCGCACCGGATCTCACGGCGCCGGAGGGTAGCGCTTGCGTTTCACGAAGGGCGCCGTTCCTCCCTGACGCAGCGCCGACTTGCAGCGCCTGCTCCGCGAAACCCCGGAATGGTACGGTCATTCCTCCCATCCATCGCATCTCTATTGTAACGTAGACGCTGCGGCTCCGTTTTGACGCTCCTATTGTCGAGCCAAGCCTCTTGCACTCCGAATATTACAGATCTCCCGGCATCGTTAGAGCAGGCTTCAGGATAATGCTTGCGATTTTGCTCGCTTCAGATATTGATCCAGGGCGTTGCCCCTCTCCAGTTTGTGGGCATCCTTCACGCTATTGCCGGCGAGGGGATTGTTCAAGGCATCCCATCGGACAGGAGGCGCTACATTGAAGAACTGCGTTGCAATCGCCGAGGCAATATGAGCTGCCATAATGGAGGGAACTGCATTACCAACTTGTGTGAGTTGCTGTGTTTTGTTGCCAGCCAGAACTATGCGATCAGGAATGGTCTGAAGCCGGGCACACTCACGCGGAGAGATCAGCCTGGGTTCTGCGTAATGAACAGCGGGCGCGCGGTTGTTCATCTTGATCGTTGGCGAAGGAGAACGAGGGTCTAACCTGTACCAGGAATGGTTCCAGTCATAGAGGCGAGTCCCGATTTTCTGCGCTCTCAGCTTCTCGACAGTATCGCGGCTATGGTTAGTGACGAGATGATTAAAAATGGCCTCAGAACCTTCCCGTAAGTAGACTTGCAGCGGAGATAAGGCTTCCATCTCGTATGGCTGAGGTTCTGCATTCGTGGGAGAAGGCAAATCTCCCAACGCATCACAGGCTGTGCAAAACATTTCCTTGTGCCGGAAAAGATCTATAGTGTTTCCACATGGAGGGTCAGGAAAAGTGAAGCCGGATCCTCCATCTCTTACTCCTACCATGATGAACCTCAGGCGCCTCTGCGGCACCCTGTAGTGTGCTGCATTGAGCACCTTCCAGGTTATACGGTACCCAAGCGACGAATATTCCCGTATGAGATGATCCAGAAGTTCATTGCTCTTCTTCTGCCCGGTGGTTCGGATTCCACTGACGTTTTCCATGAGGAATGCTTTTGGCTCTATCTCCCGAACAAACCTCAAATACTCGAAGACTTGCTTATTCCTCGCATCATCCAGATATGATTCAAGACGCTTGCCTGCTGCGCTAAAACCCTGACAGGGCGGTCCCCCAACAATCATGTCCGGACGTTGCCCCAAGGCATCCAGAACAGCTTGAGGACTGAGCACAGACATATCTTGAGGTTTGGTCAGGAGGCCTGAGCAGGAAGCATGATAGCTGTTGAATGTCTTGAGCGCCCACTTGTCATGATCGACTCCTCCCAAAACCGTGAACGCCTCTGTCATTTCAAAACCAAGACTGAATCCACCGAGACCGCAGTACAAATCCAGGAGGGTGATCTTTTGCATAGGAGCCATACGCATGTTGACCTGCAATGGTACTTATAGTCCGTAGAATGTCTACGTTTAAATCTAAAGATTGGCGGCAGCAAAACCAATCTCGGATAGTCCTGAGTGTACACTACTGACGAAAAGCGCCAATTGCGGACCTTTGGGAGCCGGCTTCGCACGCTAAGAAAACAGCGTGGCCTTTCTCAAGAGCAACTAGCTTATGAGTCCGGTCTTGATCGCTCTTACATAGGAGGTGTGGAGCGCGGGGAACGAAATCTTGCACTTGTTAACGTGATACGAGTTGCTCAAGCGTTGCATATTACGCTCGTTGAGCTATTCGAGGGGTTTGAAGCGCTGCTAACTCACCCTGACGAAGGCCCAGATGTATGAACATTGACAAAGCGGCCTATGAGGAAATTATTCCCAGGCTATCCCTTCGCGCCCAGAAGATGCTGCGATGGCTACTGGAGCATGGCTCAATCAGTACTTATGATATTGAAAAGCTGGAGTACGGACATCCACCGCGCGTTGCTCAAGATCTCAAGGATGCCGGCATCATCATAAAAAGGATTTGGGGACAGCACCCTGAGACAGGTAACCGTATGGGAATATATGTGCTTGGCGCAGAAGCCCCGATCACAAAAAATACCTTCAGCGGTCGCAAGGCGCTTTCCAGGAACCTTGAGAATCAGATATATGAACACTATGGCATCCGCTGCAACATGGATGCATTCGAACATGGCAAAAGGGCGCTGCAAGCGGATCATCGTATTCCATATCTGGTCGGTGGAGACCCTGATAGGTTTGATGTAAGTGATTGGCAACTACTCTGCGGTTCACACCAACAACGCAAGAAGCACGAATGTGAGAACTGCGACAACATGAAAATCAAGGAAGTAGAGATCTGTAATGGATGCTTCTGGGCATTCCCAGAGAACTATTCCCATGTAGCCATGAAGCCTCTCCGGAGGATCGATACGTCATGGGGGCAGGAAGACATGGATACGTTCAACCGACTCAAAGGATTTCCCGAAGAAAAAGGGATTGATCTGACAGAAGCAATACGAAGGATCGTACGCAAATATTTTGAGGAATAATGGGACCGCCCGGTCTCTCCTGCGGCTTTCGCAGATCCGTTTTAATCGCCTTATCACTCGTCCTCCAGCGGCTCCGGCTCGAAGTCTGATTCGTTCACCCACCCGGCTTTGAGGGGTTCTCCTGCCCGGTAGCGTTCGTAAAAGCCGCGTGTGTCCTCCTGCGCGTAGGGGTATTCATCGAAAACATGCCCCTGACCGAGCATACGCGGGTCGCCCTGCGCTTTCAGTTCGGCAAACAACTGCGCGTGCAGGGCCGCCTTGCGGAGGGCCTGCTCCGGCGCATCCGCCAGGTTCTCCACACAGGCAGGGTCGGCGCGCAGGTCGTAAAGCTCCCCGGCAGGGCGCTTGCCGAAGGCCCACGCCCAGTATTTGTGCATACCCGGCGATGTTCGGGCATCGAGGATCAGCGTCTTTGTCGGGCTGCCGTCGGTGTTGAGATAGCCGGTTTCCGGGTTTCCGGCAGGCCAGCGCTCCGGCTCGAAATTATGCAGGTACAGAAAGCCGTCCTTGATGATGCCCCGGATCGGATACCCCCCGTCGTGCGGGCGGCCTATGTCGTGCCGTTCCTTGCCGATCAGCACGTGATCCCGGGCCGGGTCCACCTGCCCGCCGTTTTCAGCCTTAAAGAGGCCCGCAAGGCTCCGTCCGGTGATGGGCTGCATCCGGCTCTCCTGCACGCCCACTCCGGCGGCCTCCAGGAACGTCGGCGCGAAATCGATGAAACTCACGAAATCGTCCACCGTCCGGCCCGGATTCCGGATGCCTGCGGGCCACATAACCGCCAGCGGCATATGGTTGGACAGTTCGTACGCCTGCCCTTTGACGCGCGGGAACGGCATTCCGTTGTCGGAGGTGACGACCACCAGCGTGTTTTCCAGTTCGCCGCGACGCTCCAGCAGCGCGAGCATCTGTCCGAGATGCCGGTCGAAATGCTCGATCTCGAAGGCATAGTCCAGCATATCGGTGCGCACCGTGTCGGTGTCGGGCCAGAAGGGGAAGGCCGCGTCTATGTCTGAAAGTTTCTTGCCGCCTACCCGCCGGCCCGCGCCGAATTCGTAGGCCCGGTGCGGCTCCAGGGCGCCGTACCAGAAACAGAAAGGCGCGCCTTCCGGGACAGCCTCCAGAAAGGCTCCGAAGTTGGCCGCATAGTCGTTGTCGGAAATGTGTTCGGCGGGCGGCGCGGCGCTGTGCGCATTGAAAAGCGTCCCGGTGAGCAGGCGCGGCTTGCCGTCGGCCTCGGCAACGCCCGGCGCCCAGCCCTTGCCCGTGTAACCGGCGAAATACCCGTGCTCTTGCAGCGCCTCGGCCCAGGTGACGAACTTTTCCGGGAAGAAAGGCACGTGGTTGGCGGCTGCTTCCAGTTGCCAGGAGTTGCGCCCCGTGAGGATCGCGGCGCGTGAAGGCGCGCACTTGGCATTGGGCGTGTAAGCGCGGGTAAAGAGAAGGCCCTGATCGGCCACCCGGTCGAAAGCCGGCGTCGAAACCCAACCGGTTCCATAGGCGCTCATGTGGGGAAACGAGGCGTCGTCGGCGATGGCAAACAGGATGTTGGGACGGCGCTCCGCATCTGCCGGTTGCGCTGCCCCTGCCGTTGCCGCAAGGCCGAGCATCAGGAAAAAGAGGAGGGGTTTACAGGTCATGGGAGGGCGCATCAGGGTTTTCGAGGGCAGGTTCAAGGGCCTGGACGTGCGCGTGCAGGCGGCGGCTCAGGTTTTCCACGACCCCAGAACAGGCGGGGTCCTTCGTGGGGTCATACAGCACAGGGGGGTCACAACCTGGGTTATATTATGTGTCGGAGAGCCGGATCACAAGTCAAACCGCAAACTGGTTTCACATATCCTGATTCATGATGGAAGCCACACTTTTCTTGCTCGGAGGCCATGGGGTGACCGGGCGTTGACCTCCAGG
>CBDUBU010000281.1:0-5427 GCA_965365465.1 uncultured Rhodothermaceae bacterium | reverse complement strand
ATGAACCGCCTGTGCAGCGCCTCCAGGCTCACATTTTCCTCCACCGCGACCATGTCCGTTCTGGGCACCATCGACTCCTTGACCCGGATGGAACCCATGGCGAACACGTTGGAAAGCAGCGTGCTTTTGCTCTCGTCCAGATCCAGGGAGCCGCTTTCCTTGCTCTCCTGAATGAGCACCTCAAAGTCCCGCCTCAGGAATTGCGAGAAGTTGTCGGCATTGGCGTGAAACAGTTTGACGAGCAGAGACGCTGACCACCCCGCAACCTTGATAAAAGGCAGCAGCACGTAATAGGTCAACCGGAGGGGGATGGCCAGAAAGAACACGGCCTGGGTTGCAACCTCGCGCATGATGGACTTGGGGAGAATCTCACCCACGAGCAGTACGATCACCGAGGCAATGACGGTTTGCGTAGCCAGCACAGCGACGCCCGTTGCGCTTGGACTCAGCCCCAGGGTTTGTTCGTACAACGCGCTGAAGGGAGGGTCCAGGTAAAAGGCCATAAGCGTGGAATAAATCACCAGCGCCACGTTGTTGCCTACCAGGGTCGTCGTCAGAAAAGTGTTCGGGCTGTGCAGCAGTTTTCGCACGACAGGCCCGACAAAGCCTTCACGCCGCGCCCGGACTTCGACGCGAAGGCGGTTGGCTACTACGAACGCGATCTCCGAGCCGGAGAAAAACGCGCTCAGGAGCAGCGCCAGAATGATTGCCAGAAGATACATGACTTTAGCCGGCGTTCCGGCGTTCGGGTTGCGCCAATGCGCAACGGAAACGACCGCGAAACGCCCTGTTATCGCCCCTTGAAATCTGCCTTGCGACGGTTGAGGAAAGCATCAACACCTTCCTTGAAATCCTCCGTACCGCAAGCTTGCCCGAAGAGGGCCGCTTCATACCGGAGGCCCTGCCTGAGCGGCAAATCGCTGGCTCGCAGTGCATCCAGCGCCATGCTTACGGCAAAAGGCGCCTTTGCTGCAATGGCAGCAACGATTGCCTTGGCCGTATCCAGCAGGGATTCAGGAGGGACGACCCGGTTGACCAGCCCTGTTTCGAGGGCGCGCTGCGCCGTGAAATGCTCCCCTGTGAGAATAAGCTCCGTAGCAATCCCGCGCCCGACGATACGCGGGAGACGCTGCGTTCCGCCATACCCCGGAATGATTCCCAGCCCGACCTCCGGCTGCCCGAAACGCGCGTTTTCCGAGGCAATGCGCAGGTGACAGGCCAGCGCAAGCTCGCACCCGCCTCCCAGGGCGTAGCCGTTCACGGCAGCCGTTACAGGCTTGGGCATCTCTTCGATGCGGTTGAACAGCGCCTGCCCGCGCAACGCCAACCGGTGGCCGGTGAGCGCGTCCAGTTCAGAAAACTGCTGGATGTCGGCTCCGGCTACGAAGCTCTTGTCTCCACTTCCCGTCAGAACGATGCCCTTTACCGACGAATCAGAACGCGATTTACGAAAACAAACCTCAAGTTCTTCGATGACGGTAGCATTCAGCGCATTCAGCTTGTCCGGCCTGTTGACGGTGATAACAGCGATGCCTTCGCTATCAACATCGTAAATAACGGTCTGCAACTCCATGATGGTCATGATTAGACTGGGACAGGAGAGACGCGAGCGCCTGCCTGATCCGGAAATACCAGCGCTTAATTGCGGAGGCGCGTGCGATCCGGCGTGCTTTCCGGATCTTCACTCTCGAACGAATCGATGTCGGTGAGCAGATCGCTCGTTTGCCCGAAGACGGCTTCCATTTCCTCAACGGAGGCTTGTGTTTCCTCTACCTCACTCAGAAGCGTGTCCAGTTGGAACGTTATTTCCTCCGGATTCCGGAGCGTCAGCGACTGTTCATGGATATACTTGGTCACGTCCTCGATGGTCTCGAGTTGCGCTTCGATGATCTCCAGGTTTTCCTTGCCTTTCTTGAAGCGATCGACGCGCTGTTCGAGGATTTTGAGCCTGCGCTGCTTGATGGCTTGCACGCGCGGCGGGTCGTTAGCCATGTCGGCCCGCAGCCCGGAGATGGCGGCCAGGATCTCATTCTCCGATGAGGTTTGCTGCGAGTATTCGTAGCGCTCTTTCTGGTAGAGAAGGTTCAGGTACGAATCCAGGAGGCCGTCGATTTTCTGGAGGTGACTGTTGAGCATACCCTGAGAGGCATAACTCAGCTTGCGGTAATTCGCCCCTATGTCTTTCTCGAGTTTGCGAAGCCGGATGTAGCGCCGTTGGGAGTGTTTCGTGAGCAGTTGGAAGACTTCTTTCTGCGAAGGGGGTTTGGCGTGCTCGGCGGCGCGTTGCGAGCGAATGAGGCGCCGGAAGCGCTCCTGCCGCGGCAAAATGCCGAGGTAAAACAGCTCGGTGGCGGCAGCCATGATGAGCACCAGGTTGAACCATAGATCGGCCCCGCTCAGAAAGAAAGCGGTCAGCATGGCTATAATCAGGAAGGCCAGGTTCCACGGGTTCAGGAAAGCTTCCTTGGTATAATTTATCTCTGCGTCGTTCATGTACTTCTGTACAACTGGTTCAGACGGCGTCGGCGGCGGCGCCGTAGAGGCCCCTGCTCCGTACGAGACGTTCCTGACTTCCGCTACCGCATTCGCCCTATCGTTTTCTGGGGAAAAGGGTCTTTTTCTTCCTCTGAGGTGTGCGAGGGTCCAATGGGGCCGATGGTCTTCTCAGCGTTCGGCTGCGGCGCCCCCGTCGGCTGCGCCGTCTGGGGATGACCCTGAGGCGCATCCATCTGGCCTTTCATCTGGCGCACCAGTTCCTGCGCCCGCAGCTTTCGCAGTTCTTCCTCTTCTTCCTCTCTGCGTTGCGCCGCTTCACGCTGTGCAGCTTCCTCCATCGCAATTTCTAGGCGAGCCTCGCTCGTCGCTGCTTCCATAGCCAGCTTTTCCATCTGAGCGTCGGCGGCATCCAGCATCCGGCGGGATGAATTGGTCATGTCGCTTACCGCCCCGGTCACCGCTTTTTGCCGCTCCAGGCCCCGTACGGCCTGTTTCAGCTCCCTGAGCTTGCGCAGGTGTTCTTTTTCAGCTTCCTTGATACGCTCGAATTCTTCAGCAGTCATTCCGTCCTCGTGCGTTCTTTGCCGAGCGTCTTGGGTTCCTGTGCGGATTCTTCCTCAGGAAGTTCGACGCGCGGTTCTTTCGACTTTGTTGCGGCCTGCGGCTCGCCAAGCCCCATCTCAAGCTTGAACTGCTTGACCAGTTCCGCCGCCCGGATCGATTCCGCGTCCTCTTCGATGCGGAGCGCCTGCTGGTCTACGGAGTCCAGCGCCATCTCCATACGCGCTTCGTTCTTCGCCGTCTGCTCGTTGATCCGCTGGAGCATCTCGTCGTGCGTCTGGTCAATGCCGGTCACTTCGAACTGCTCCAGCGTATCGGCCACTTTGGCCTGCCACTTGGCCCGCTCGTGCGCCCGCAAGGCTTCTTTCGCCTCCTGGATCTTCCGCTCCTTTTCGCGCATGAAGGCCTTCTTGACCTGAAGCGCCTTGTCATAGGCCGCCGATGCGTACGTGAGCTGCTCTTTGGTGCGCCCCAGCGTATCCCGAACCTTTTCAAGCTGAAGCGCATACTGCTGCGCGATATCGTCCCGGTCATGCTGGATGGCAGACTTTACTTTGGACGTGACATCGACCATCTCCTGCTCCGCGCGGCGCACTTCTTTCTGAAGCATAATCACATTGGCTTTCACCGTGGCGATGTTTTCATTCATCTTCGGGACCTGATCGTTCAGTTCCCGGATGTTCTGCTCCAGAATCAGTTTGGGGTCTTCCATCGCGGAGATGGCGCCGCCGAAGATGGACTTGATGAATCGTTTGAACCGTGACCAGGTGGACATGACAGAAAGGAATTGGTTAGGGCTGTATGGTGCAGGTGAACATCATAGCAATATAGCAAACTGAAGACTGTAACGAATAATCAGGTATGAAAGATGCACCGAATAGTAACGATGGGGCAGTCCGGCGTTTTGCCCGAAGCAAAAGCGAGGTTTCATGCCGCAAACCAGACACGAAAATGTCCTGAAAATGCCCCGTTTATATATTGTACAGTTTTGCAACACTCTCATCAGGCATCGGTTCGCGGCCTTCCGGATGAGAGCCGCTCCAGCAGCAGGCTTTGCGGTTCCGGAGGCGTCTCCGAGAAGTTGAACGCCCGGGCTGCCGCTTCGGCAAAGTGCCGGCGCCGGTCTGTGCGTTTCGTGTAGAGCCGGGCCAGCAGGTCTCCGGCTTCTACAGCGTCCCCCGGCTTTTTTGCGAGCACGATCCCGGCGGTCGGATCCACCGCTTCTTCCTTGCGGCGGCGTCCTGCGCCCATCGCCACAGCCGTCCGGGCGATGGCAAGAGCATCCACGTCCGCCACAAATCCCTGAATGTTCTGTGTTGCCCTGACTTCGATGGCCGCCGCAACGTCGCTGCGCAAGTGAGGTTGTTCCACTACAGCCGTTTCGCCTCCCTGAGCCGCTGTCATTTCCAGGAATTTTTCAAATGCTTTCCCGGATCGGATTGCCGCGGCGGCCTGAAGATGCCCCTGCTCGGGCGAAACGGACGCTCCGCCCAGAAACAGCATTTCTCCCGCCAGCGTCAGCGTGACCTCCATCACGTCGGGTACGTTTTCGCCGCGCAGGCAGCTAATGCTTTCTACCACTTCAGGCCAGTTTCCGACGGCGTACCCGAGTGGCGCATCCATCGCCGTGATCCAGGCTGTCGTCTTTTTCCCGAAGCGTTCTCCTATTCCGATCAGCGTTTGTGCAAGCCGCCTCGCGTCCTCCAGCCTTTTCATGAAAGCGCCGCGCCCGCACTTTACATCCAGCGCCAGCGCGTCGATCCCTTCCGCCAGCTTCTTGCTCATGATGGAAGAAGCTATGAAAGGAATGAATTCCACCGTACCCGTCGCATCCCGGAGGGCATACAGCTTCCGGTCGGCAGGCGCGATTTCTTCGGTCTGCCCGATCATCACCAGGCCGATCCTGCCCAGTTGCTCGGCGTACCGGGCAGCAGAGAGATCGACGCGAAAGCCGGGAATCGACTCCAACTTGTCGAGCGTGCCGCCGGTGTGTCCGAGTCCGCGTCCGGAGATCATGGGCACGGGCACGCCGCAAGCAGCCACAACCGGCGCTAGAATGAGAGATACCTTGTCGCCGACGCCTCCGGTGGAGTGTTTGTCAACCTTGATGCCCGGAATGCCTGAGAGGTCCAGCACGGTTCCGGAGTAGAGCATGGCGTTGGTGAGCGCCGCCGTTTCCTGCTCGTCCATGCCCTTCAGCAGCGCCGCCATCAGGAACGCGCTCATCTGATAATCCGGAACGGCGCCACGGGTGTAGGCATCGATCAGGCTGCGAATGGCCTCGCCGCCCAGGGCGCGGCCGTCGCGTTTGGCGACGATCAGTTCGATGGTGTTCAGGTCGAACATGAAAAGGCAGGCAGGATGCGGGGA
>CBDUBU010000280.1:0-5443 GCA_965365465.1 uncultured Rhodothermaceae bacterium | reverse complement strand
GAAGGCATGGCAAAGTGGCTGCGTCCGCCTTCGGTTCAAAGCGCCGCAGCGACGGCGCTGGGATTCGGCTATGGCGCGCCGCTCATGATCGTCATCGGCTGGCTGTTCCTTTACTTTGGCTTTCCGCTCTTCTACGGCGCCTGGGCGGATGGCTGGCATTTCCTTTTCGGAGCCGGAATGCCCATCATGATGGTCGCCATGTATGCTCTGGCTGTTCTGCTGGCTTGGCTGCTGGCCCAGTTGCCCCTCATGCAAGCTATGATGGACCAACCCGCCGGGCAGATTGCGAAGCGAACCCTCCGCATGGTTAGCCTTAGTATGGCTGCGGTAAGTCTCGGTATGATGACCGGCGCATGGTGGCTGCTCATGTGGAAGGTCCCGATGATGCCCGTCGAGGATGACATCCTCTGGTTCGGCCTGATGTGGGTGGCTTCAACAGCAGGCTTCCTGCTTGCCTGGCCGCTCAACTATCCGATGGTCCGTATGAAAATGAAAATGGGGGATATGTGATATGCCCTGCAAAATGTTGATTTTACTACTGACAACCGGGGCGCTTCTGTCCGGGTGCGGCGCGACGACAGGGGAGCCGGTCTCAATGCCGCCGCTCCAGGCTCAGGCCACGGCAACCGCCCACACGACCCGGTTGCCTGCCTCCGACCCGGAGACGCAGGCCATCGTGCTTGCGCAGACCGTCTATGCGGCCACGCAGGAGAATAATGCTGTCGGCGCAATCATCCTGGCGCCGCAGGAGGCTGCGCTTGCCTTCACAGCCATGCACCGAATCACCCATATGCCAGTCAATGCGCCGCTGCTGTATCTGACGCCGGACGGCCGGCTTTCCGAAAAGACCAGACGGGAGATGATGCGGCTTGCCCCGGATGGTGTGTCGCAGGACGGCAAGGTTCAGGTCTATCTCGTCGGCGAGGTGGACCCTGATGTTGCGCGGATCGTACGCCGCGAGCTGAAATATACAGTCCGCGAATTCCGGGAGAGTGATCCGGTAAGGCTGGCTGAACTTCTGGATCGGTGGCAGGCGGCCATGAAGTCGGACCACCCGGACGAAGTGGTGATCTCGGCACTCGACCACCCTGACGGCATCGCGCATGGCATGGGTGCGATGGGATGGAACGCGCACATGGGCAAGGGCTTCGCCTGGGTATACCGCGACTCGATCCCGGCGCTCACGCGCGAGATCCTGGCGCGGCGTTACGGCAGGAAGGGCGCCTATATGTACCTGACCGGGCCTTCGAGCGTCATCTCGGATGCCGTAGCCCGCGAACTTTCTCGCTACGGGCTGGTGCGCCGCATCGCCGGCCCGGACGTGTACGCCTCGAACGCGGTCAATGCGGGATACAAGGACTTCGGGCGCAACTTCGGCTGGTGGTGGGGATGGAACCCGCGCAGTTTCGGCTGGGGCATCGCGCAGGCCGGTCACAACTTCATCATTGCCGGGGCAGACGATATTCTCGGCGCTATCCCGGCGGTTGTTCTCGGTCACATGGGCAAGCATGGACCGCTCCTGCTCGTTGCGCAGGATTCCGTGCCGAAGCCGGTATCGGATTATCTGGAGATGGTGCGGCCTTTCCCTTCCGGTCCCACGGAGACGATTCTCAACCATGCCTGGATCATTGGCGATGAGAGCCGCCTATCTTGGGCGGTGCAGCGCGACATCGAGCAGCGGATGCGCCCGTCGGAGAGCGGGCCGCTGCGATCCCCACAGACCAGAGCAATTCTCTCCGATTCCAACAACCCTGGGGGCATCCGTGAAGACATTCGTTGAACAAAGCAGAATCGCCTTGAAAGGAACGGCTGATGAGGAATCCGACCTCATCGTTCCGCTGGTAGACACGCAACAGGCAGGCCGCATCTACGATTCCTCGCTGCTCCGCTTTGCGCTCTGGGGCGCTGTCGCGGGCGGCTTTTTGCTGGGCTGGCTGGCTTATGGCCTTGCGGCGGGCAGCCTCCCGGTAATGGGCCTGGGACCTTTTTCTGCCGGCGGCAACGCTGTGGCTATCGCAACGGGCGGCGGGATCGGAATGGCCGTGGGCGCGCTGGCTGGAAGCCTCGTAGCGCTCTACAGGATGCCGAAGCGCCCTGTCCTTCCCTCCGATCATGCCTCAAAAGGACACGGCGCATGAACTGGCTGCTTGCCTCGGGGGGCGTTGCGTTGATCGCCCTGGCTATGCTGGATGCCCTCTGGACTACCCTCAAGCCCGGCGGCGGTCCTCTTACGGATCGACTGTCCCAGGGCATCTGGCAGGCAGCGCTGCTTGTTCACCGGACCCGGTCCCCCCGCAGCCACCATCTGCTCCTTGCGACAGGGATGACCATCCTACTGATGATCATCGCCGTATGGATCGTTCTGCTGTGGGCGGGATGGACGCTGCTCTTCAGCGCGGAGACAGAGGCTGTGGTGAGCAGCCAGACGCGCTCCCCTGCCGGCCTGGCCAGCCGCATCTATTTCACCGGCTACACGCTCTTTACGCTTGGCATGGGAAATTATGTGCCCCAGGGCGACCTCTGGGAGTTGCTGACAGCCGCAGCCTCACTCAATGGGCTGTTCCTCGTCACGCTGGCTATCACCTATCTGGTTCCGGTTGTCTCCGCTGCCACGCAGAAGCGCCAGTTGGCGGCAATAGTCTCGGATCTGGGCGAGACTCCTGTGGAGATCGTTTACAAGGCATGGGACGGGGAAGGGTTCAGCAGTCTCTCTACCTACCTGGCCCAATTGACGCCCATGATCGAACTGCACGCGCAACGCCACCTGGCCTATCCCGTGCTGCATTATTTCCACAGCCCGCATCGCCGGACTGCCATCAGTCCAAGTCTCGCAGCTTTGGATGAGGCGCTGCTGCTGCTGGCGGCGGGCGTCCAGCCTCGGGTAAGGCTTCCGGCGCTGGCCGTCGAACCCGCGCAGAAGGCTCTGGCGGGCCTGCTCGCCACGCTCCAGCAGCAGTACATACGGGCCTCGGAGGAGACCCCGCGTGCGCCGCTGCTCCACGAACTAGCCGAAGCCGGCATTCCCGTCGTCGGAGAGCAGGCGTTTCGTGAAGCCGTAGCAGAGCAGGCAGACCGCCGCCGTTTGCTCCGGGCATTCGTCAGAAACGATGGTTGGGAGTGGGAAGAGATGCTGGAAAAATCGCCTTCGCCTGTTTAATCTGTCCCGAAGAAGGCTTCAGCCTGATGGGCAGTTCACCGTGGGGGGCCGGCATCAATGCGTGTGGTCGTGCCCGTCGCCGTGATCCGTTTCTGAAGACGCGCTCTGACCCAGGCGCTGGTATTCTGCTTCTGTCATTTCGGGAAGTTGCTTTACGAAGGCCGTCAGTTCCAGAATTTCCTCTGCACTGTGGGTGGGCGCCAGCGCAGGCATCCCGGCCATCTTGATCCCGTTCTGCAGAATCCAGTAAATCTCTGAAGCACTGAACTCCTTAGCGGCATGGTCCAGATCGGGCGGCTCCGGGTTCATGCCTTTGCCTATCCAGCCGCGCTCCTGACCCGGCGCACCGTGGCACCCTACACACATATCGGCGAACGCCTGGTATCCCTTTCGCAGCGTGGCAGGGTCAGCGGGGAGCGAGATCTCGACATCGTCTGCGTGCGCCCGAATGGACCGCTCCTGTGTCGTACTAAGCACCCATCGCGCAAGGCCGGTATGTCTGTCGGTAGCGGCAATGTTGTAAGCGCCGGAATACATATACAGTAGTCCGCCTCCGGTCAATATGATGAAAATGACCAGGAGGGCAAGCGCGAATTTTGTCCAGGTTACCATAGAATCAGTCTCTTAACGCAATAGATCGGTTCTGCGAAGGCGCCCGTTGCAGGCAAGACTCGAAGATTAGTATTCTACATCCCCGCAACCTGCAAAACACCTTAAAATTATTTCAGATACGTAAAAATGGCGTGTAGAGGCTGGCGTGCATCACCAGGCAAAAGGGGAGGAAAAATCAGGAACTTGGATAGGGAGGGGGGGTATGGTACACAGGAAAGCCGGGAGTGAAACCATGAGCCCGAGAGAAACATCAAAAATAGAAAAGATGAATTGTGATCATGGGGTGCGGCAAGGTCTGATTCATTGCCAGAAAGAGGCTGCCTGTCATGCATATGCGCGAGGAAAAAAGAAAAGAGGTTTTGCACCGCCTGAAGCGCATCGAGGGCCAGATTCGCGGTCTCCATCGTATGGTTGAGGAAGACTGCTACTGCGGCGACCTTCTCAACCAGATTGCCTCGGTGCAGCAGGCGCTTCGTTCGGTCGGAAAGGTCGTTACGCGCAACCATCTGGAGACCTGCGTCACGGAGGCGCTCCGTTCCGGCAATCAGGAGGCGGCGCATCGAACATATGAAGAGATCATGGATCTGCTTTACAGGCAAATCCGGTAGCTGAACGGCTTGAAAGGATGTTATGAAAGAAGATCATAAGCCTGCGCATTCAGGGGTCAAACAGAAAGAAGGAGCCACGGTGACGCTGCCCATCGGGGGCATGACGTGCGCTGCCTGCTCTAACCGCGTCGCGCGTGCGCTGAATAAGGCGCCCGGCGTGACGGAGGCAGAGGTTAATCTGGCTATGGAACGCGCCGTTGTCCACTACGACCCGGCGCAGACCGATCGCGCCGCGCTCGTGCAGGAAGTTCGGGATAGCGGCTATGAGGTCCCGGCATCGGAGGTGAGCCTTGCCGTGCAGGGTATGACCTGCGCCGCCTGTGTGGGCCGCGTAGAGCGCGCCCTGTTGAAAGTCGATGGCGTCCTTGAAGCAAATGTCAACCTTGCAACGGAGCGGGCGCTGGTGCGCTACATTCCGGGCGCTGCGGAACCGGCGCAGTTCATGGCTGCCGTACGGGCAGCAGGCTACGAGGTGCTGGAGGTTGAGGGCGGAGAGGACCGGGTTGACGCCGAGCGGGCGGCGCGGGAGCGCGAGCGCCAGGCGCTGCGCCGCCGCCTCATCGTTGCAGCGCTGTTTACCCTGCCTGTCCTGCTGCTTTCGATGGGGCCGATGATCGTGCCGGGCGGCCATGCGTGGCTGATGGCGCGCTTGCCGCAGCAACTGCTCTTTTATGTGCTCTTTGGGCTGGCCTCTGTCGTGCAATTCGGGCCGGGATGGCGCTTTTACCGCGCCGGAGTGGCTTCCCTGCGTCACGGCAGCCCCGACATGAACGCGCTCGTGATGATCGGCACGACGGCGGCCTACGGCTATTCCGTTGTCGCTACTTTCCTGCCCTCGGTATTGCCTGCCGGAACGGTGCATGTCTACTACGAAGCATCCGCGACCATCATCACGCTCATCCTCGTCGGCAAGTACCTCGAAGCTATCGCGCGGGGGCGTACGAGCGAGGCCATCAAGAAGCTGATGCGGCTCCAGGCTCGAACGGCGCGGGTGATCCGCAATGGCGTGGAACAGGAGATGCCGGTAGAGGAGGTCGTGATCGGCGATGTGATCGTGGTGCGACCC
>CBDUBU010000279.1:0-5447 GCA_965365465.1 uncultured Rhodothermaceae bacterium | reverse complement strand
TTTTGAACTTTGTCTTGTGCAGCGACAATAGTGCCCTGAAACTCTTCCCCAACCGCCAAGCTTCCTTCCAGAGGTGTACCTATGCCTGCCGATGATGTATCCGCCAGATTAACAGAATCTGACAGAACTACTTCTTGCTGTTCACTCCCGCTCTGCTGTTGACTCTCGGCGCCGTCAGCGCTTCGCAGGACCCACCATATCGCTGCCACCAATACAACCAGCCCGCCTCCAATAAATATCCATTGTTTTACCTGACTTCTTCCTGATGCAAACCGGTCTGAAGCAAAACTCCTGCTGGACGGTGGAGGTGATTGCGCAGTCCAGGCAACTGCAGGCTCACGTGAAAGGGGATCCTTGTGACTTTGTTTGAGAACGGAGGAAGACGCAGGAGCAACACGCTCTGATTGAAAACCTGTCTGCGCTGGTTGCTCGGTCGCCGGAAGCATCTGCTCGCGCTCCAGGTGTATGGATGAAGACGCCTCCTCGCCCAGATATTCTTGAGCCAGCCGTCCATCATAACGCCCCTCAAAGGCATCCTCAAGCGCAGCGACCGCAATATCCGGCGAGATCCCGACGACATCCGCATACGTGCGAATGAACGAACGCAAATACACGCGATTGAACATGGGATGATCGAACAAACCCGACTGCTCGAACGATTCAATTAACCCACGCGGGATTTTCGTCTCGTTGTGCAAGTCATCGACGCTGACGTTCTTTTGCGCTCTGATGCGACGCAGGTCTGCGGCAAAGTGTCTGCCGAACACAGCATTCTTATCGTCTGGCATAACCTTTATGCGAGTCTGAGATCGAGGCGCTCGCCGGAAAACGGCGAATCGGAATCACAAAACGCAAAGTACGAAATTTTTGTATGAGTGCTTTTTTTATTTGCAATAACAGTTATCAAGATCCGCCTTTCCCTTTAGCTGCTTCCATCAAGCCATACCTCAGGAATGAAAACCCGCACCGTTGTTCCTTCTTCAGGATTGCTTTGGATGGTAAGCGATCCGTTGTAGAGTTCTACGATACGCTTCGCAACTGCAAGCCCCAGCCCCCCTCCTTGCTGCTCCAGCCTCGAACGATTGAATTGCATATAAGGCTCGATGCTACGTATCTCCTCCTCCGTCATACCCCTGCCTTGGTCAGTGATCGTAAACACCAGTGCGTAATTATCTCTCGCAGCACAAACATTGACAGGCGTCTTTTTAGGAGAAAACTTGAGTGCGTTGCTGACAGTTTCTGCTACTACTTTCTGGAGGTGAAACGAGTGCATCCGGAGAACTCCCGGCTGTACGTTGAACTTCAGATCCCCTGTGCGCCCGAAAAAATCTGCTTGCTTGCGCGCCTCCGCCTCTATGGAATCCGAAGTGTCTGAACTTCCTGGATGCTCCAGAGGAAGGGTAGCATCTCCTTCCAGTTCGACGTAAAGGAGCAAATTCTCGATAAGCCTGTGCAGACGCAGGCCGGACTCATGTATATGCCCCAGGTATTCCAGCTTCGTAGGTGTATCAAAAAGATCATACGCCTCCATGAGCAGCGAAGAATGCGCTAGAATCAGGGTGAGAGGGGTGCGCAACTCATGCGGCAAGATGGTGGATAAGCCCTGTCGCAACATGGCAAGTTTCTGTTCGAACCTCGCGTGACGAACCGCGTGTTTTGCCAACTGCGCCTCTATGGAGGAGATCAACTCTTCCGAGGAAAAAGGCTTCGTAAGATAATCATCCGCTCCCATCTCCATGCCGGCCCGGAGGTCTTCCGGAGCAGCCCGAGCTGTCAAAAAAACAAACGGCGTAACCGCCAGGTCTACATCAAGGCGCATTGCTTTCAGCACATCGAATCCACTCATCCCCGGCATCATTATGTCGCACAGAATGAGATCCGGCCTGAAAGAACGTGCTTCGCGCAATCCAGCCTTCCCTCCTATTGCTCCCATAGCCGCATACCCTTCGCTCTGGAGCATGTATACCACCATCTCAACGACATCGGGTTGATCATCTATGACCAGAATCCTTTTCATATCAGATGCTCCTTCCAGCGTTGCAAACACTATTAGGTAGGTAAGGACAGGTTCGGCTAGACGGCATGTTTGGTTATGAGGCGCGCCGCCGTCTGCAAAAGCTCATCTACCGTGAACGGCTTGCTCAGGTAGCCGTCAAACCCGAGGCTTATGTAATTCTCCCGATCTCCGGGAAGCGCATAGGCTGTTACAGCTACCATAGGCACGTTCTCGTAACCTGGTATGCCCCGTAACCTGGTCAGTACCTCTACCCCGTTGCCGCCTTCCCCCAGATTGATGTCGAGCAATGCCAAGTCATAAGCCGTCGCCTGCGCTTTGTGAAGCGCCTCTTCGCTGCTGGAAGCAAGGGTCACATCGCATACATCCAGTAAGACATGCAAAATGAGAAACGCCGTATCCGAATTGTCTTCTACAAGAAGAACCCTGGACTGCGAGAGTCCTGAAAAGGTATAATCCAGGTTGTTGTTTTCTGATGTCCCTATCTCTTCTTCAACGATGGGAAAAGAGAGCGTAAAAACACTCCCTTTCCCCTTCTCGCTTTGAACCGAGACGCTGCCATCCATGATCTCAACCAGGCGCTTTGTAATGGACAGACCTAAACCTGCCCCTTCGTATGATCTGCTAATCCCGGTCGATTCCTGCGCAAATTCTTCAAACAGATGGGGCAAAAAGTATGGATCTATGCCAATCCCGGTATCGGCGACCTGCACCTGCAAGCGGTGTCCTGAAATTCCTACAAGCACCTCGATACAACCCTCATCTGTAAACTTGATGGCGTTTCCGATCAGGTTTTGCAGAATGCTCCCTAATGCACCCTTATCGAGCCTCGCACGCGGAACCTTGCCGGCGCTTATCGTAAGTTTCAGACGGAGCCCCTTGCGCAGAGCTTGTTCCTGAAAGAGCTGAACAATTTCCTGGACTTCCCCTACCACGTCTATCACATCAAGTTCTACTTTAACTCCATTGGCTTCCAGTTGCGCCAGCGCCAGTACTGAGTTAAGTGTGTCCATAAGCCGTCTTCCACTGCGCTCGATCAGGTAGGCAAACCTGCGGTGCTGTTCCGAAACCTCTCGCCCAAGCAGCGAAGCGTACCCGATCACAGAGGTTAACGGTGTACGAATTTCATGGCTCATATTGGCAAGAAAAGCTGACTTGAGCCTCGCCATTTCTTCTGCCTGCTCCTTTGCCTTTTGTAGCGCAACCTCATATTTCTTGCGCTCGGTGATGTCGGCAAGGAAAGCCGCATACATCCTCTTTCCTGCCAGTTCAAATACACTCACAGACAAAGACAACGGAAGTCTCGATCCATCTTTGCGCCTTCCCAGAATCTCACGACCTGTTCCTACGGTTTGCCACGCCGATGCACCCTCTTCGGGCGAACCTGCGCTGCCATTTTCAGATGCACCTGTGTCTACTACGAGTATGCTTATGTTCTTCCCAAGCACTTCGCTGGATTCATAACCGAATAGTCGTTCAGCGGCCCTGTTGAAGGCTTCAATTTCTCCATACTCATCCGTGACAATGATGCCCTCCGCCGAAGTTTCAAAAATGGTTCGCTGTCGCTTTTCCTTGTCCTCAAGCTCACGTACCTGATCGTAAATTTTCGTAGCCATTCCTGCAAAGGCGCGTGCGAGAATGCCTATTTCATCACGCCGTTCAGCCGGTAGGCTCGTAAGAGATCCGTTGCGTCCGAACGTCGATACCGCCTGAGTAATCTGGCTTAGTGGTCGCGTCATAAACCCGGCCACGCCCAGGGCAAGCATGATTCCGGCAACACTGAACAAAAGCGTAATGTAGAGACTCCGCTCCCGCACCCGGCGTACGCCACCGAGTACGGCTTCTTGTGGAGAAGTGACTCCGACGATCAGATTGTCACTCTCCTTTCCTCGCTCGAAGTAGAGAGGCGTAAAATAACCCCATCTAAGATCAGGCGGCGAGGAGCCTGCATCTTCAAACGATTCATAATAGCGATTGCCCTGCAAAACCCCACTAATCTGCGGAAACCTCTCCTGCAAAAGTGGCGGCGCGGCGGCGCGGCGATGTTCTACTTTTTCCGACGGGGGAACCAGCAACAACTTCCCGTTCCGATCAGCTACATAAAGCGACCGCTCCTGATCGACAAGTTGCTCCATCGTCTGTAGTAACTCATCAAAATTGACACGAATCGTCACAAGGCCATAGACCGATCCGCCCTGCGTGTAAACCGGAATAGCAGCCTGCATCTGCAAACCATCACAGGGTTTGCCAGGACTATCTGAAGATGTGTGGTTGACACTGGAAAGGTAAACCGTCCCTTTGGCGAGCGAAATGGTTTCTCTGAAGAACTCCTGCTTGCCAAGCTGCTGTAGGTTGCGTCTGGGTACGTTGATAATAACCGTGTCTCGCTTTTCCACCTTGACGAGCTCCCGCCCTCCATTGGCAGCCTCTACAAACGACACGGAGCAGTAAGAAGGCCGATTAGCCAGGAAAGCATTGAAAAGATTCAGCAGTTGTTCGCGCCACTCGCCATCAAGCAGCGCCGTCTCCGGATCAAGTCCTCTTAACGTTCGGGCGCGAACGATGCCTTCAACAGGAGGCGTCCCGGCTAAAAACCTTACATCTTTCCCAATTCCTTCGAGACTGGCAGCAAATCGGACCTTTATGGTCTCCACCGTGTGAGCCAGTCTATCCTTCGAGGATTCAATAAGTGACTGTCTGGCCCCGGTATAAACCATATAACCTACCGTTCCCGTAGCCAGTAGGACGAGTAAGGACAAAATTCCTGCAAATCTGCCCGCAATGCCTCTCATCTAAGCACCATGGTAATTGGCGTTACTGCTTTTTCAAAAAATTGCTTTTGTAAAATGCACCACACAAGACCAATGCCTTTTAAGCTCCTGAGCGCCCGATTTAACCCTAAATCCATTCTGCATCTCACTCCTCCTACCTGTAAACGCTGGCAACAGCATTTTAGAAACGCTGCCTGGATTAATGCTCGCTGAAAACCACCACTCTTTTTATCGATTTAGGAAGTTTTTTCCTTGACTGCAATAACGGGTCAAAAACTCGAAAATCCATTGTATGAGAAAGCGCACGCCTGTCGCAATGCGTCCGGGCATCACAACCACAAACAGGTTATCAGAATAACCTGTCCTGCCTGCCTTCTAATACTTACCTTTCCCGCTAATCCCTGGCAAAGCAGCGCCCCGCCTATGACTGGCTGCTTGCTGAGCCCCTGCAAGCCTCAAAACATAACTTCTTAGCTGCTAATGACAAAAAAGTTAAGAACACAAAGATTAAAGACATAGCGCCCTTCCTCCCCTTGTCCTCCCGACGACAGGAGGCGCAAGCCAAAGGCGACTAATGGAGCGTAGCGTGATAAATCTCCTGCGTTCAAGTATTCCTCAACGATGGAGATCTCTCGTAAAAAAGAAGAAATAAAGCGGCAAGA
>CBDUBU010000278.1:0-5463 GCA_965365465.1 uncultured Rhodothermaceae bacterium | reverse complement strand
AGCATGGCGACATGCTCAGCCGAGCCGTACTAATGACCCGTTCGTCTTAATCCTTGGTTTTTTACATGTACCCTCTTTCGAGGTCGTGCCTGGCTTTGCTCTATACAGGAAAACTCAGTATGTCAATACTCCGGTATGCTTAATGGCGTGCCGTACATCGCGGGGTGGAGCAGCTGGCAGCTCGCCAGGCTCATAACCTGGAGGTCGCGGGTTCGAATCCCGCCCCCGCCACTTATCAAGGCCGCCTTTCTACGGAAGGGCGGCCTTTGTTGTATTGGGCCTCTGCCCCCGGCGCGTGCTGAAGCTAGGAGGTTGTATCGCTTCTGGCCGAAGTTAACCTGTATCCTGATAAAAGGCCGTGAAGGAAATATTTCGCGTCTCCCGGAGAAAGCTGCAACACAGAGTCCGACAATTGCAATTCTACCAGATCCGGCAACAGGCGGTATCTATGAATAAGCCCATACTGGCGGGCTGACAGAATCATGGCTTCAAGTTCTACAGGTACAGCTTTCATGCAAAAAAATTTGGCTTCTCCCGATTGGCGCCATACGGACACATGATAAAAACCGAAAATACCTGTGTCATGTTTTATAGCACGTGGGATTCAGGCGCATTGTACCCGTAGTCCAGGAGCAGACGCATAAGGACTTCCGGCGAATCTTTTCCTGCGAGCCGGAAGCATTCATTTCGGGTATTGACACTCTTGCGGCAATAATCTGCTTCAGTGTTGCCCTGAAATGGCCATAAAGGAGGAGGAAAGATTACCGGAAATGCAAAAAACCATTGAAACAGTGTCGTTACAACATCTCAACGGTTTGTAACGATAGAGAAATACTATATTGGGCTAAAAGAAAAAACCTGGCCCCCACCACGAAGCCAGGTTTTCCGCCGAAGACTCGGCTATTCCCACCCAACAAGTCAGGCAGAACGCCTGAACGAGTTGCTCTACTGTCTATAATACACACAAAGGCAGACAGGTGAGTAATCCGTTTACAAAAAAAAGTACGTTTATCTTTTCCGTTACATTTCCGGCCTTGCCTGCGATCCAGACGCGCATTGCTTTCCAATGACCCTGCGGGAAACAAAACATATCTCCCGGCTTATAACCTCTTCTTCGCCGTTCCCGGTTCTTTACACGTTTCGGTAGCGGACCCTTACTGGACCCGCTTTCCGGGATGTCCGGTCGTGCTCTTGCAGGAGAAATGATTCATCTTGCGAATGCCACTATCCGGCCGGTTTTTGCACGACGCAAATCCTCGACCCCAGCATCTTTTCTCGATGTATGGCTGGTCATGCTGCCCTTCCCGGCAGATCCCCGATAGCACGTCTTTAACACGGCAGGCAGGGAAATCCCGTATGTCTGCACACTTTCCTCTGAAAAACACGTATGATAACTTTTCAGTCTCTCGGACTGTCCGAGAAAATTCTTCAAGGCATTCTTGAAGTTGGATATACTACCCCCACCCCTGTTCAGATAGCGACGATTCCCGTCGGCAAGGCAGGGCGCGACGTTATCGGATGCGCCCAGACCGGCACTGGCAAGACGGCGGCTTTTGTGCTGCCCCTGCTCGACAGACTGGCCGAAAACCGGCAGCAGAGCCGCACGCGGCCGGTTCGCGCCCTTATCGTCACCCCGACGCGCGAGCTGGCGTTGCAGGTAGAAGAATCCGTTCGCACCTACGGCCGGTTCACCGGGTTTCGCAGCCTGGCTGTCTTTGGCGGCGTTCCCATGGGGCCGCAGCTTCATGGCTTGCGGCGCGGCGCGGATATCGTCGTCGCCACGCCGGGTCGGCTGCTCGATCACCTCGACCGGGGAACCCTCGACCTCTCGCAGATCGAAATCCTCGTGCTCGATGAAGCTGACCGGATGCTCGACATGGGCTTCATCAACGACATAAAGAAAATCATTGCTGTCGTCCCCCGGAAGCGCCAGACGCTCTTGTTCTCGGCAACCATGCCGGATTCCGTTCTGGCGCTCGGTCGCAGTATCCTCACCAATCCGGAATTCGTCGAGGTCGGAGAGCGCCGCAATCCGGCAGAATCCGTCATACAGCAGGTATGCGCCGTTGCGCAGGACCGGAAAATGGAACTGCTGCTCCACGTGCTCCAGAACGAAGAGGTAGATAACGTGCTCGTTTTCTCCCGCACGAAGCACCGGGCCGACCGCATCGCCAAAAAGCTCACACAGCAGGGATTTTCGGCTGCCGTCATGCACTCGAATCGTTCGCAGGGACAGCGCCAGCGCGCCCTCGATGGATTCAAAAACGGGCGTTTTCGCATCCTTGTAGCCACCGACATTGCCGCTCGTGGGATCGACGTGGATTCAATCTCTCACGTCATTAACTACGACACGCCTAACCAGGCCGAAGATTACATCCATCGCATCGGACGAACGGGCCGCGCCCAGGAAAGCGGGGAGGCCATCACGTTCGTAGCCAGAGAGGAAGAGGCGTACCTGAAAGCCATCGAAAAGCATACGGGCCAGCGGCTCACCCGCAAGGTCTACACCGACTTCCAGTCCGACGCAGCGACGCAGGAGAACGATGCGAGCGCAGCGCCGAGGCAGCCCAGGGGACGGGCCAGCCACGGAAGCGGCGGTGGGCGTAACAACCCGCGCCGGGCGCAAAGAAATTAGTTGGCCTCGATCAGGGAAAGACGGAATGCCGTCATGCGGGGAGCCTCGGATCACAGTCCGGCGCTCCCCGCTGCTATTTCGGCAGGTTCACGCCGGCATCAGGCCCGCAAGCGTCGGGCGACCAAGCTGTTTCAGCATCGTATAGTGCGACCGGATGGCTGCCCGCAGCGTCGGGTGGTTGTTGTAGGGAATATGGTGCTTTTCGGCCACCTCCCGTACAATGTGGCTGATCTCCGGATAATGAATGCTGCATACCTGCGGAAACAGGTGATGCTCGATCTGAAAGTTCAGCCCGCCGATGTACCACGAGAGCAACCTGTTTCCCTGCGCGAAGTCAGCCGTAGTCAGCATTTCATGCACGAGCCAGGTGTGCTCCATCACCCCCTCGTCATCCGGCATGGGAAACTCCGTTCCTTCCACCACATGCGCTAGCTGGAAAATCACGCCGAGAATCAACCCTGCCGTAAGGTGCATTGCCAGAAATCCGATCACGAACTGCCACCAGGCAATATCCAGCACGAACAGGGGGATCACGATAGTATATCCATACACGAAGAGTTTCGTCGCAATCAGCGTGATGACCTCGGAGCGTGGATGCGACTTGCCACGGTAAGGCCCGATATCACGCATCAGGAAACATTTGTAATCCTTGAAAAAGATCCAGTTCAGGGTGGCAAAGCTGTAGGCCAGAAAAGCAAAGAAGTGCTGGTAACGGTGGATCGGCAGCAGCGGGTTACGCGGCGAGAGGCGAATCAGCGGCGACACGGCCAGGTCCTCGTCGATGCCGGGAATATTGGTGTAGGTGTGGTGGATGACATTGTGCGTAATCTTCCACATATACCCGTTGGCGCCAACCAGATCAAAACTGTAGCCGATAAACCGGTTGACGAGCGGGTTGGCCGAATAAGCGCCGTGCAATGCATCATGAGAAACGGAAAAGCCGATTCCCGCTAGTCCTGCGCCCATCAACATGGCAAGGCCGAGCATGGCCCACGATCCGAATTGGTTGCTCAGGATCAGCGCGTAGGCGCCGAACGTCACCGAGACTAAAACGATGGTTTTCAATACCATCCGGTAGTCCGCGTGCCGCGAACGTCCGGTTTCATCAAAATACGCCGCTACCTGCGCCTTGACTTCCTTAACGAACAGAGCAGGATCTTTTCTGGCAAACCGGACCTTTGCGCTCGACATACGAAAACGACGGGATGCGGTGACCTGACTGAACGCGGGCATAGCAGCCGCAGGTCAACCGGTGGGGAGGGCAGAAACCATGAAGGCGCAACGAACGGTGGGCTTCCGGCGCTGCGCGTACGAACGGGTAGCCATGAATAATAAAAATATAACCGGTATGCGAAGACTTGGTTTCTTTGAGGGCGGAGGGCGCTGTGGTCATTTTTTACCGGCGCCTCTACGACCACGCAACCTGGGCAGGCAAGAACACGTCTGATCGTGCGTTCGAAGCGGCTTTTTCCATCACAGCCCATCGGAGGCGCTCTACCTGTGCAGGCGCCCTCTGATACAAGTACATTCATTTACCAGTATTTCCAGACAATCTGTGGAGGCACGCCCCATGTCAACACAAACAAATGTGACCATCGTAGCACGCTTTGCAGAAGCGTTGTTTGAGAAGTTCAACGGTGATGCCGCAGCCGAGCTGGTATCCGATGACTTTCACGCGCATCCGTGGCAGGGCTATGGCATTCCGGATGGCCCGGAGGGCGTTCGGCTGTTTGCTGCCGCGCTGCGCACAGCCTTTAGCAACGCGCACCGGTCAGTCGAGGACATCGTTAGTGAGGGCGATAAGGTCGTTATGCGGTATGTTTTCGAGGCTGATCACACAGGTTCACTAATGGGCATCCCGGCAACAGGGAAGCGGGTTCGCATTCCGGGAATCTTTATTGCGCACCTCGATGGAGGCAAGGTTGCCGAGTATTGGCGGGAAGAGGACTTGCTCGGGTTAATGCAGCAACTTGGCGCTGGTGAAGCAACAACTGCATAGGCAGGAAAACGCCTGACATTACGTTGCAGCGGCCCCATAGCCGGGTAATGTTGCAGCCCATCTCAGTCTCTGCCTATCTTGCCAGTAGGACGCAAGCACCGGTGGGCCATAATGCCCCGACTACAAGGTTGAGAGATCCGGTATGAAAAAAGCCCGCCTCCTTTACTGGAAGCGGGCTTTGTCTGGTACCCGGGGGGGGACTCGAACCCCCACGTCCTTACGGACATACGATTTTGAGTCGCATGCGTCTACCGGTTCCGCCACCCGGGCAGGGCGTTGAGCAACAAAGATGTATGAAGAACGGTTCCAAACGTCTGACTCCTTGCGGCCCCTTTGTCTACCGGTGAGGATCCCGTGTTGGATCTGATAATGTACAACAGGAAGCTATACTGGTCAATCTCCGGCGCAACGTTATGCATGGCGCCGGATCGTTCTTGCCTGCAATCTACTCCACCCAAACCCTGCCATCGTGGCGGATGTGGACGGTGCTGCCGCCAAAGCCGGGGGTGCTGATCTGGTATAGATCCTGCGTAGCCTGCATTTCCGGCTGAAAATCAAGGCCGTCAACGGTGATCTCGTCGCCGTCAAGGGCGCCCAGCGTGGCGGCATAGCGACCGTGAGTGCTGCGGTGGTCACGCTGCCGGTAGTAGAGCCGGCGCAGCGCCCATTTCACGCGCTCGTTGGGGTTCTCGACGAATGCGATCGCGGCCGTGTCGGATCGAGGCGGCGCGAACTGCACGTAGCCCCATCGCTCCGGCACATGCATATTGACGACACCCTGCGCAGACCACACCCAGTTGGCTTCCGGCAGCGAGCGACCCGTCTGTGG
>CBDUBU010000277.1:0-5501 GCA_965365465.1 uncultured Rhodothermaceae bacterium | reverse complement strand
CTTCAGGAAGCGCCAATCCCGCAACATATCCCTGATGCCTGGCGCAAAAAATGGGAAAACCGCCTCGGCATTGAACTCAGTTCCACGCTGCACGACCCGTCCGTCCGTTTTGACATGGCGGATACAGACGCCATTGCGCGACAGAACCGCCACGTGAGCACGCAGCTCATGGAGAAGGCGGTTCAGTACTGGTATTGAGCGCGGCGAAACTCAAACCTTTTCCAACAGATCCCGGACGTAGGTTGCCTCCGGATGTTGTTCGAGCCAGCGGGCAAACAACGCCCTGCTTTCTTGCGCGAGGATGCCGCCTACGACGCGCGGCATGACCGCGCCGGGGCTGCGAACCGGCTCGCTGCGGGCGGGGCCTCCGTCGGAAGGCGCTTTGAGCCCGTAGAGGATGGTTTCTACGCCCGCTTCCATCGCAGCCCCGTGGCACATCACACACGGCTCCAGCGTCGATACCAGAATCAGGTTCTTTTCATCCGGGTCGAGGCGTGCGGCTGCGTCGTAGAAGGCTTCAATCTCTGCGTGCGCTATCCGTGTGTTTCGCTCGTTTTCCCGGTTGTGCGCCCGGCCCGCAAGCGTTCCATCGCTGCGGGCGAGGATGCTGCCGATGGGCGCTTCGCCTGCTGAAAACCCTTTTTCGGCTTCCGCGAGCGCTTCCCGCATCAGCGACTCCATCAGGTCACAGGTCAGATGCGCCTTGCCCGGTGAAGCCAGCTTCAGCATTTCGTCCAGGTTTTCCAGCGCGTCCGCTGTGTCGTGGTAGACGGCGCGGGCGCCTGCCTGCATCATCTCCTCGCGCGTCCATACCCCCGTGAGCACCCCGATGCCCACCACGCCGGCGCGGCAGCACGCCTCTATGTCGTAGGGGGTATCGCCGATCATGGCGCATTGCGCCGGAGACAGGTCCAGTTTCCGGACGGCGGCGCGCACCACATCCGGCTCCGGCTTGCTGCGGTCCACATCGGTGTCGGTAACGATCGCATCCACGAGATCCAGCAAATCCGTGAAACCAGCGCGAGCCAGCGTCTTTTCCAGATTCTCCTGCTTCGAGGCGGTTGCGACGGCCGTGCGCAACCCTTTTTCCTTTATGGCGCGGATGAGCGCCCGCGCCTTCTCGAAAACCGGAATCTCCTGCCCGGAAATGATCTCCCGGTAGCGTTCCCCGTGACGCTCCCGGAGCGCCTCGCCGTGCTCCTCTTCCGCCTCCTCGCCCAGGAGGAAAGGAACTAGCTTGTCGCCGCCCTTGCCGATCTCGCGGGCGATCCGGTCTTCTCCCACATTGTAGCCGAATTCTTCGAGGGTCGTTTTCCAGGCGTGCGCGTGCGCGTCGTTCGTATCTACCAGCGTGCCATCCAGGTCAAATATCACAGCGTCCAGGGCCATCGTGCTTTTTCCTCTTGGTTAATGAGCCGGTAATATGGAAACAGGCAGGCTGCTGATCCATGCAGATAACCTTTTCACAGTTGAAGAACTTCTTTCGGCTCTTGCACTTTCGAGGAATACCCCTCAACTTGCGTCTGGCGGCATAACATTTCCTGTAAATTTTTTCCATGACTTCTCCACAAACGCTCTACGGCGGCATCGAGGCCGGTGGCACGAAATTCATCTGCGCTATCGGCACGGGACCTGATGATCTGAGGGCGGAAACGCAGTTCCCCACCACCACCCCGGAGGAAACCTTCCAGCGGGCGGCAGCTTTTTTCCGCGAACAGCCGGAAGCCCCGGCGGCCATTGGCATTGGTTCTTTCGGGCCGGTGGACCTGAACACGGACTCGGACACCTATGGCTACATCACCAGCACCCCGAAGCCGGGTTGGGGCCATGCCGACTTCGTAGGCGCCATCCGGCGCGCGCTTTCCATCCCCATCGCTTTCGACACCGACGTAAATGCAGCCGCGCTGGGAGAACAGCGCTGGGGTGCAGCGCAAGAACTGAACACGTTCCTTTACCTCACCATCGGCACAGGGATCGGCGGAGGCGGCGTCGTTGGCGGGAAGCCCATGCACGGGCTGGTTCACCCGGAGATGGGGCACCTCTTTATCCCACGCCTGCCCGATGACCCATTTGAGGGAAACTGCCCCTACCACGGCGATTGCCTCGAAGGCATGACCTCCGGCCCGGCGCTGGCGGCGCGGTGGGGCGTTCCGGCCACGCAACTCGAACCCGATCATCCGGCCTGGGAGTTTGAAGCCTACTACTTGGCTATGGCGCTGGCAAACTATATCTTCACGCTTTCTCCCGAACGCATCATCATGGGAGGCGGTGTCATGCAGCAGCCACAACTTTTCCCCCTGATTCGCCGGAACGTCAAGTCCATGCTCAACGGGTACGTACAATCTCCTGCGATTCTCGAACGCATCGACGAGTACATCGTCCCACCAGCGCTCGGTGGAAAAGCCGGCGTCCTGGGCGCCCTCGCGCTTGCGCAGACGGCAGCCTGAAGGGTTTTCCTTTTAGCGGCTTCGGGGAGGCGCGACTGCGTCTTTGTCTGCGCCCCTGAAACAGGCATCCTCACGGACGGTCCCGTCGCAGGGCTGAAGTTGCGTGCGAGCGCATCAGCAAATACCTTGTCCACAGTAGGGCAGGAGGACGGGTCCGCGGGTAAAGCCCCGCCGTCCAACTGCCTTCTGCCGCTTTGTCCGGAGCGCTTGCCTCCAGGCGAGGCTCTGATCCGGTTCCGTTCAATTTCTCGGGGGTTGTGAGTGACCGAACAGCTTGTCATCGGCATCGTCGGGGTCATCGTGCTGGGCATCAGCGCCCAATGGCTGGCCTGGCGCTTCAAGATGCCGTCTATCCTGCTTCTGCTGCTCTTCGGCTTCGTGGCCGGGCCGCTTACCGGCGAGCATCTCTTCAATCCGGCCTCTCTTCAGGGCGACTGGCTTTCCGCCTTCGTCTCGCTTGCCATCGGCATCATCCTATTTGAAGGAGGGTTGAGCCTTCGAGTCCGGGAACTGCGCGGTGTAGGGCGGGCCGTGCTCAACCTCATCACGGTAGGCGTGCTGGCGACCTGGATGCTGGCAGCGCTCGCGGCGCACATGATTGCCGAGTTTCCGGTCGGGCTTGCCGTTCAGATCGGCGCCATTCTCACGGTGACCGGCCCAACGGTAGTCGTTCCCTTGCTGCGGCACGTCCGGCCCAAAGGGCGTATTGGCGTGGTTGCCAAGTGGGAGGGCATCACGGTTGACCCGGTAGGGGCCATTCTGGCCGTGCTCGTGCTGGAGGTGATTCTGCTCATCAACCAGCCTGGCGCAGAGGCGGCCCCGATGGGAGGCGCCGTGCTCCACGC
Source organism: uncultured Rhodothermaceae bacterium (assembly GCA_965365465.1). Taxonomy (GTDB): domain Bacteria; phylum Bacteroidota; class Rhodothermia; order Rhodothermales; family DASSAV01; genus CBDUBU01. Next base: position 2,209 of record CBDUBU010000277.1, on the reverse strand, counting down.
CATGGAGGGCCTGCTGCTTACCGTCTTCATTTCCATCGGTGTCAGCACGGTCGGAGCGGCGCTGTTGATCCTGGTGCTTCGCCAGCGCCTCGTGCCCGACTACCTGCAGGGATCCTTCGCGCTTATGATCGTCGCCGGCACCTTCGCACTGGCAAACGTGCTGCAGGAGGAGGCCGGGCTTCTGGAAGCGACGCTCATGGGCATCATTGTGGCTAACCAGAAGTACGTGCCCGTGCGACGGATCAGCGAGTTCAAGGAGAACCTTCAGGTGCTGCTCATCGGCAGCCTTTTCATCCTGCTCAGCGCACGCCTCGAATTGAGCGCCTTTGCGGAGATCGATCTCCGTTCGCTGGCGTTCCTGGGCGTCCTCGTGCTGGTCGTGCGGCCGCTTTCGGTGATGGCATCGAGCATCGGCACGGGCCTGCGCTGGCGCGAGCAGGTTTTTCTGTCGTGGCTTGCGCCTCGCGGCATCGTCGCGGCAGCCGTTGCTTCGCTCTTCTCCCTCCGGCTGGAGACCATCTATCCGGGGCAGGCAGAGCGACTCGTCCCCATCGTCTTCTTCGTCATCGTCGGGACCGTCGCCATCTACGGCCTGACGATCTCGCCGCTGGCGCGTTACCTGGGGCTTGCCGAACCCAACGCGCAGGGCGTCCTCTTCGTGGGCGCCCACCCCTGGGCGCAGCAACTCGCCAGGACGCTGCAGGAACTCGGCTTCCGCATCCTCGTGATCGACTCGAACGAGCGGAACATCGAGCGGGCGCGGCACGGCGGGCTGCCGGCGATGACGGCAAACGCCCTCTCGGAGAGCGTGATCGACGAGCTTGACCTCTCCGGGATCGGGCGGTTGCTGGCGCTCACCCCCAACGACGAGGTTAACTCTCTGGCCGCCCTTCACTTCTCCGAGATTTTTGAAAGCAACAGCGTCTACCAGCTTGCCGCACGCCCGGAGAGCCGTCTTGAAACGATCAGTGAACTGCCCCGGCACTTGCGGGGACGACCGCTTTTTGGCCTGGACACGACGTTCGTCTCGCTCACCGATCGCTTCAACGACGGCGACGAGATCCGCACCTTTGCGATCACGTCGGAGCACCCCTTCAAACGGCTCCAGGATCAGCATCAGGGCGAGATGACGCTGCTCTTCGTTGTGCGCAGCGGGCAACTGCTCATCCACTCCGAGGCGGGCGACATCGCGCCGGAGTCCGGCGACACGATCGTGGCGCTCGTGCCGCCGCAGGCGAAGCTTCAGGGCATCCGCGAGGAGACGCCGTTCGAGCGGCTCGTCACCCGCGCCTCGGTCATCGACGTTCCCTGGACGGCAGACTATGAGCAGATCGTGCGGCAAGCCGCTGCGCTGCTCGGCGACGAGCTTGGAGCGCCGGCAGATCGGCTCGAGCAGGGCTTCATCGACAGCACACGCTTCGGCGCCATTCCTGTCACGCACGGCGCAGCGCTTCCCCACTTTCGGCTGCCCGGCATTGGAGAGCCCGCGATGGCGCTCGTGCGCTCGCAGTCCGGGACGACGCTTACTCTCGGCGAAGAGACGCTTGAGGAAGAGGCAGGGAAGATCTACGCCATCTTCTTTCTCGTCAGCGATCAGGAGAATCCCGGTCAGCACCTGCGCACGCTCGCCAACATCGCCGGCTGCATCGACGATCCCCGGTTCATGGGGGCCTGGCGCACCGCCGCCGACGAACAGCAGCTCAAGGAGGCGCTTCTGCGCGAGGAGCGTTACGCGGCGGTTGTCGTGCGTCCGGAAGGCATGACTGCTCGCCTGATCGGACAGGAGATCAGGGATCTTCGTCTCCCCAGGGGCGCCCTTGTCGCCCTCTTGCAGCGGCGGGGCCAGGTCTGTTCGCCCGATCCCGAGACCGTCCTGGAGGAAGGCGACCGACTCACGATCATCGGCGACCCCTCCGGCATTCAGGCGTTCCGGGAGACGGCGACAGACTTGGCGATTTAGTGAGGGTGATTTTGCGGTTTCTGCGTCTTTTTTGCGGTTTATTGCGGTTTTTCGTTCTGGCAAAGCACCCTTTTTGACCCCGACAAGGCCGTTTTGCGGTTTCTGCGGCCCAAAACGCGGTTTCGCGCCCCTCGCCGCACAATTCGACGCTTCCCCACCCAGAGACCCTCCGGCCTGCCGGCACAGGAGCCTCCTTGCCCAGGCGCCTGCAAACCCTGAGGCATAGATCCTTGCTCAGGATGACCTTTC
>CBDUBU010000276.1:0-5546 GCA_965365465.1 uncultured Rhodothermaceae bacterium | reverse complement strand
TCAATTTCGCTTACCGAATGGCGGGGTTGGGTCATGATTCGTTTATGATCAGCGCCGTTGGTGTGGATGAAAGAGGGGACGAGGCACGATCCGCCGTGCGTAAGCTTGGGCTTTGGGGTGAATATCTGCAGCGCAGCACGCGCTACCCTACGGGCGCCGTGAAGGTCTTTTTCGACGAGCATAATCAGCCCGATTACGAAATCATCAAGGACGCAGCTTACGATCATATCACCTTAAACCCAGATCTGGAAGCGCTTGCTGCCTCGGCGGATTGCATCTGTTTCGGTACGCTCGCCCAGCGGGAAGAGCAATCGGCCGAAACGCTGCGCGCCCTTCTGGAGCGAGCAGGAGGGCGCGCGCTCGCCTTTCTCGACATAAATCTCCGTAAAGGTTGCTACACGGATGCAAGCATCGAAAACTCCCTGCGGCGTGCGGACATCCTGAAGCTTAATGATGGAGAGGCTTTCGAGCTCGCCGCGTCATTTTATGGCAGCAGCGGCGATATGTGTTCCGTTGCGCAGCAACTGGTGTCGGACTGGTCTCTTGAGCACTGCGTCATAACACTGGGTGAACGCGGGGCGCTCTGCGCTTCAAAGGGTGGGAAATGCATTTATGAGCCGGGGTATGCGGTGAAGCTCATTGATCCGTGCGGCTCGGGCGATGCATTCTCTGCCGGTTTTCTGGACCGGTTGCTCCGCGGCATGGCCGCAGAGCAGGGCTGCCGTCTTGGAAATGCGCTCGGCGCGGTTGTAGCCACCCAACGCGGAGCTACGAAGCCGATCAGTAGCGCCCTGGTCAGCGCCTTTCTGCAAAATCATAGGGACCGGGTCGTGGACCCTGACTACCATCATCTCATCATAGAAGAGGCTGAAGAACCGTTATGGACGACATGAAAATCTGTATGGGCATCTGGGGCCAAACCAATCTGCCCGACCGTTTCAATGTGAAAGGGTTTGGTGACGATGTCTCCGTGATCGATCGCATCAAAGAATGCGGCGAAATCGAAGGAATATCCGGCATCGAACTCCATGTGCCTACTGAAATTAACACGGCCAACGAGAAGGAAATCGGAAAGGTGTTGGATGGTTATGGGCTTAAAATGGTCCAGCTTTGCGGCCATACCTGGACCGAAAAGCGCTTCAAGAACGGAGCCCTTGCAGACGCCGATCTGAAGATCAGGCAGCAAGCTGTCGACCGCGTCAAGGAAGCGCTCGACATGGGCGCCCGTTTCGACGTTCCAATCAGCGTCCTCTGGCCCGCTACCGACGGCAATGACTTCCCGTTGCAGCAAAGCTACCTCGATCTCTACGAGCGCTATGTCGAAAGTGTCCGCAAGATCCTCGAACACCTGCATAAGAACGGCTACGCCACAAAAATTTGTATTGAGCCTAAGCCTTTTGAGCCGCGCTCGCACATTCTCATGGGCAACACCGCGCAGGCCCTCACCATCGTCAACGAAGTCGATGATCCCAACTTTGGCATCAATCTCGACATCGGCCACAGCCTGATCGCCCACGAAAACCTGGAAGATCAGTTGGGTCTCGTGCTTCGCTATGGCAGGCTCTATCATACCCACTTCAACGACAACGATCAGCAGGCCGATATGGATGTGCCGCCGGGTGTGGTCAACTTCATCCGTCTCGTCTCCTTTATGTTCGTTCTCGAAGAGGCCGAGTATGACGGGTGGTACGGGCTTGACCTGTTCCCCTACCGCGATAGCCCGCGTTCCTACATCGAGTTGTCCGTAGAGAATCTGCACCGCGCCAAGCGTGTGGCCGAGCTCCTGATGAAGAACGGCGCCCGCGAGCTTCAGAAGTCCGGCGACAAAGGCATCGAAATGAGCCGCCTTATGCTCAAATGCATCCGCGAAGCCGGATGATTGCTCCTTCACGTTCTGGCCACTCCTGATTAGATTTCATGAGCAGTATAAAAGGACCCTCTGTATTTCTTGCGCAGTTTATGCGCGATGATTCGCCATATGACCGCATCGAGACGCTTGCTCCATGGGCAGCGAGCCTCGGCTACAAGGGCCTGCAGATCCCGGTATGGGAGCAGCGGTGTATCGACCTCGACCTGGCTGCATCCTCGCAAACGTACTGCGACGAGTACAAAGGTATGCTTTCCAAACACGGCCTGGAGGTCAGCGAGTTGGGAGCTTTTCTGGCCGGGCAGGTGCTCGCCATACATCCGGCGTACGAGGCCCTGTTCAGCGGGTTCTACCCGAAAGGGTTGGATGACTCGGAGCGTGTAAAGTGGGCCACGGAAGTGCTGAGAAAGACCATTGAGGCGTCTTCCCGGATGGGTACCCGCATCGTGCCCGTACTCTCGGGTGGTCTGGCGTGGCCTTTCATGTATCCATGGCCGCAGCGGCCCCCCGGCCTCATCGAAGCGGCGTTCGACGAGCTGGCGCGCCGCTGGCGCCCAATTCTCGACGCTGCCGCCGAGCGAGGTGTGGCGATCGCTTACGAGCTTCATCCCGGTTCGGACATCTACGACGGCGCAACCTTCGAGCGTTTTCTTGACTTGCTGGACGGGCACCCTGCCGCCTGTCTAAACTATGACGCCAGCCACTTCGTCCTTCAGCAGCTCGATTATATCGACTTCATCCGGCGATACGGTGATCGGATCGTTGGCTTCCATGTGAAGGATGCAGAGTTTCGTCCAACGGGACGAGTTGGCGTCTATAGCGGCTACGAAGGCTGGAGCGACCGCGCAGGCCGTTTTCGTTCTCCTGGCGACGGACAGGTGGACTTCACCCGCGTCTTTACGATGCTCACCGAAAAGGGATATCGTGGCTGGGCCGTCCTTGAATGGGAGTGCGCCGTCAAGTCGCCCGAGCAAGGCGCCCGCGAGGGAGCCTCCTTTATCAGGAGCCACATTATAGAAGCTACGGAAGTGGCGTTCGACGACTTTGCAGGCGCCGCCTCAGACGCAGTGCGTAACCGTAGTATTCTGGGCCTCTCTTAGACGGCCTTCCCTTGAATCAATGCTTTCCCATTTTCAGCTAGGATCGTGATGCAAAAGACGCTTACTTCTATCTTCCTCACCTTTGTTGCGCTTGTGTCTGTCCGGTGTGCAGATGATTCGGCTTCAGGCCTGCCACCTGTCGCCGAAACGCTGGATCTCGACAAATGGACCTACATCAACATCGATGATCAGCGGCAGCGCTGGGGCGATTTTGCCGATCCAGAGTGGCTCCGCTACTTCGGACTAGATTTTGCCGACGTAACGGGTGACGGATACAAGGATATCGTTTCAGGCCGATACTTCTACCGCAATCCTGGAGGCGACCTGACCTCGCCGTGGCCTCGTGTGGATCTCGGCCTTAATGTAGACGGGATGCTTTTCACTGATGTAGATGGGGATGCTTTCGGCGATATCATCGGGACCGCGCTTCCGGATGTGTACTGGCTTGAAGCGGAAGATGAACAGGGAAACGCCTGGCGCGCCACAAAAATTGGCGAATTGCCTGCAACTGACCATGTCAATGGGCAAGGTTATGAACTCGCTCAAGTCATTGAAGGAGGCAAACCTGAAATACTGCTGAGTGTCGGAGACGGCATCTACTACGTCGAAATTTCGGACGATCCGGAAGTTGCCCCGTGGCCGTCTACCCGAATAGCGACGGAAGCCTATGCGGAAGGCATCGGCATCGGCGACCTCGACGGCGACGGTGACCTTGACATCGCCGGTGGAATACAGACCGAGGGCGGCGAAGCGATGCCAGGGGCCGAGGAAATCCGGGAAGGCAACGGCATAGTGGCGTGGTGGGAGAATCCCGGCGATGGCTCGGGTCCGTGGGTGCGCCATGACGCGGGTATCTCCACGCAGGCGGATCGGTTCGAAATTGGCGACCTGAATGGCGACGGCCGTCCCGACATCGTCATCAGCGAAGAACGCTATCCGGGCGGGGAGCCTAACGCCAATATCCGCTGGTATGAAGCCCCTGCCGATCCGAAGTCGGATCGTTGGATCGAACATGTCATCGTTACCGGCTATTCCATGAATAATCTCGATCTTGCCGATCTGGACGGCGACGGAGATCTCGACGTGATTACTAACGAACACAAGGGGCCAGACCTGCGAACGATGATTTTTGAGAACGACGGGGCAGGCGCCTTTACGCTACACGACATCGGTCGTGGCAAGGAGGCTCACCTCGGCGCCCAAACCGTAGACCTCGACAATGACGGCGACCTCGACCTCGTCAGCCATGCGTGGGATGAATGGAAGGACCTGCACCTTTGGCGCAATGATGCCGTCGTGCAGTGACTCTGCCTTCTTGTAAACGCGGAATATTCGCTTTCATGAAACAGTTCTTTGGTTTCCTTCTTGGTGTTTTGCTGACAGGTAGGCTCCTGTTTGGCTATGCCCCTGCATTGGGGCAGGCGCCGGCATCACGTCCGAACGTAGTCCTGATCATGACGGATGATCAGGGGTATGGTGATTTTTCTTACACCGGCAATCCGATCCTGAAAACGCCGGTGATGGACCGGCTCGGCGAGGAGAGTATCCGTTTTACCAGCTTTCACGTGGCGCCCGCCTGCACACCTACACGTGGTCAACTCCTGACAGGCCTCGACGCGCTACGGAACGGCGCGAGCAGCGCCCATGGGCAGCGCCACCTGCTCAAGCGTGGTCTTGCGACAATGGGGGACATCTTTCAGGCAAATGGCTACCGAACGGCCCTCTACGGCAAGTGGCACCTCGGCGGGAATCATCCAGGCTACCGGCCTCATGAAAGAGGCTTCGAAGATGCTGTTTGGTACCTCCGGGGAGGCGTACAATCCAGTCCGAATTACTGGAACAGCGACCTCATGGATGATTACCTCTATCATAATGGGATCCTGAAGCAGTATGCGGGATACGCCACTGATGTATGGTTCGACCTTGCCGGTGAATTCCTGGAAGATGTGCAGCAGGAGGACGCACCTTTTTTCCTCTATTTGCCGCTCAACGCGCCTCATGGGCCATTTCTTGTGCCGGATCACTACCGCGAGCCGTACAAGAACAAGGGTCTTGACAAGCCTACGGAAACGTTCTTCGGCATGATCATGAGCGTCGACGACCGGCTGGAGCAATTCCTGACGTATCTGGAACAACAAGGATTGGACGAAAACACGATCCTGATTTTCCTCACGGATAACGGCACGGCGGAAGGCGAGGAGGTATTCAATGCAGGTATGCGTGGTAAGAAGGCGTCTCTATATGAAGGCGGGCACCGGGTGCCACTCTTCATTCGCTGGCCTTCAGGGAATTTTCGCCCGGCAGCCGAAGTCGATGCGCTCGTTCACGTCCAGGATCTGCTGCCGACGCTGATGGACTTGTGCGGTCTAGTTCCGCCGCCGGGAATTCGGTTCGACGGGGTAAGCCTTGCTCCACTGCTGCGGGGAGAGGAGCAGCCGGAGTTGGATGACCGTATGCTGGTCGTCCAGATGGCCGAGGAAAAAGGCGAGGGCACGGTGATGTGGCAGGATTGGCGGCTCGTCAAAAATGAGTTATACGATCTTTCCGAAGACTCCGGGCAGAAAATCGATGTTGCATCC
>CBDUBU010000275.1:0-5572 GCA_965365465.1 uncultured Rhodothermaceae bacterium | reverse complement strand
CATCAGGCTCCGGATCGCGCCGCGTGAACGGTCGAGCGCATACGCTTCGATCTTCTCGGCGATGGCGAAAAGCACCGTCACCATGGCCGCCTCCGGCCATTCACCAATGAGCACCGCCCCGGCCACCGCAATCGTCATCAGAAAATTGATGCCGAGCGAAAAGGCTTTTACCGCCCGCCAGCCCTTGACGAGCATCTCACGGCCTCCGAGCGCGATGGCCGCGAGCGCGAGCGCAGCCACCGGCAGACTGCCTTCTGCTTCGGTTGCAAGCGCCACTATCTCGGCGGCCAGCGCCAGCGCCCCTGCCAGGCCAAGCTGCACCCACTCCATCCGGGAAACGACCGGACGGCGCTCCCAGATTTTTGCGGCCCGGCTATCAGCGCCGTTTGGGGCATCCCCCACCGGCTCCGCCTCCATGCCGAGGCCGGCCAGCGCGTCGAGCAGCGGCTGAGGCTCCTTCAATTGATGCGAAACCGTGAGTTCGCGCCGCACGAGGTCGAAGTCCAGTTGCTGCACTCCGTCAAACCCCTTGAGCCTGCTCCGGATGAGTTGCTCCTCGGTGGGGCAGTCCATCTTCTCTATGTAAAAGGTCGTTTTCATATGCTGCCGCTTTGCATTACATTCGTGAGATAACGGTCATACGATCGTCCTGATCCTCAAGAGGCGCATTTGCCCTGCCCTCTGCCCGTATGTTCGCCGGGAATCCGTTCTCAGGATAAGCGATGAAGCAACAGAGCGCATTCAAAACGGCCTTTCTTTTGCTCGCAGCGTTCACTCTGGCGATGCCGACTGCCGCACAATTCCGGTCGCTCAACGATGTGTACGCGCCGCCTGTCTATCGTGATCTGGAAGCCTGGCGCAGCAGGGCGGAGACGCTTCGGAATCACCTCCTCATCAGCACGGGACTGTGGCCCATGCCGGATAAACAGCCGCTTGCGCCCCATGTCTCCAATCCTGTCGTCTGCGAAGGATACTCGGTGCAAAACGTCGCGCTGGAAACCCTGCCCGGCTTTTTTCTCTTTGGAAACCTGTACCGGCCGACGGAAGGGAGGGGGCCTTTCCCGGCAGTGCTCACGGCCCACGGGCACTGGGAAAACGGGCGGCTGGAAAATACCGAAACGGCCTCCGTTCCGGGACGCGCGATCAACCTCGCCCGGCAGGGTTATGTCGTTTTTGCCTACTCGATGATCGGGTACAACGAAACCGAGGGTGTGCTGCCGCATCGTTTCGATGAAGCGCGTTACCAGTTGTGGGGGTTCTCGGCGATGGGTCTCCAGCTGTGGAACAGCATCCGCGCCCTCGATTTCGTGTCGGCCCTCCCGGACGTGGACCCGGAACGCATCGGCATGACCGGCGCTTCGGGCGGCGCCACGCAGACGTTTCTGCTTTCGGCCGTTGATCCCCGCATCCGGGCGGCCGCGCCGGTAAACATGATCTCCGCGCATATGCAGGGGGGCTGCGTCTGCGAAAACGCGCCGCTGCTCCGACTGAACGCCACGAACATCGAGATCGGCGCCCTGATGGCGCCGCGCCCGCTGCTGATGGTCTCGACCTCCGGCGACTGGACCCGCAACACGCCCGAAAAGGAGTTTCCGGCCCTCCGCGCCATCTATGACCTTTTCGATGCTTCCGGCCGCGTCGACAACGTACACCTGGACTACCCGCACAACTACAACCGGGAAAGCCGCGAGGCCGTCTATTCCTGGTTTTCCCGGTGGCTGCTCGGCAGGGAAGGCCCTGTCCAGGAACAACCCTTCCAGGCCGAACCCGCTGCGGCGCTCCTGGCTGCCTTTCCCTCGGAACCGGCTCCGCTCGATACGGTCTTTGCGGATTTCGTGGAACAGGCGGAGAGGCAGATCGAACGCGCCCGGCCTGACAACCGGGCCGACCTCGCCCGCTATGTGACTGTGTTCGGAGAAGCCTTCAGGGGCCTTTTCCTGGAAGCGCCGCCGCCGGCTGCGCCGGACATGGTGATGCTGGAACCTGACATTTCAGCCCAGCCCCGTAGCGCCGTACTGATCGTCGTCCCCCGCAACGGATCTGCCGGCCGCATCGAAACCCTCGCCCGGCCCTACCTCGGCGCAGGGCAACTCGTTTTCGTGCTCAACCCCTATGCCGCAACGGACGCGCTCATCCCGCCCGACAGCATCGACCACGGGACCACCTATAACCCCACCCCTGCGGCGCAGCGGGTGCGGGCGATCCGCGCCGCTGCCTTTGAAATCCTCGAACGCCATGAACTGCTGAACCTGGATCTGGTGGGGGTGGGCGCCGCCGGTCCCGTTGCGCTGCTGGCCCGCGCGCTGCTGCCCATGGTCCGGCAGACCACCATCGACTTCAACCATCTCCAGTCCGGCACGGACGAAGCGTACCTGCCTGATCTCTTCGTTCCTCTGCTGCGGCGCGTCGGCGACTTCAAAACTGCTGTCGCGCTGGCGGCGCCGAAGCCGCTCACCCTGAAGAACATGTCGCCCGGCCCGCTCTCCCGGTGGGCGCAGGAGGTCTACAGGGCGGCAGGCGCCACCGAAAAGCTGGTCATACGTTAGCCCGGAAGTGAGAGACCAGCGAACGCAGCACCCCCGGCCCTTGCCCTCCCAACGACAGGAGACATGAGCCAGAGGCGACGGATGGAGCGCCGCAGAATAAACGAGCGCAGCGACGAACGTAGTAGATCCCCAACCATTGGGACTATCGGAACGTGAAGCAGAAGGCGCTGCCAGGAGCCTTCCGGCAGTCCTGGACCTCAGAGACGCTCTTACTGTAATACCCCAGGTACACCATGAGAAAAAGTCTGCTCCTGCTCTGTTTTGTCTGCCCGCTTGCCGTTCAGGCGCAGACGCTGCAAACCGAAAACGTGTTTCTCGTCACCCTGGACGGGCTGCGGTGGCAGGAACTGTTCGCCGGAGCCGATTCGCTCCTGATCGGCGACGAGCGCTATGTGGAGAGTCCCGAAGCATTGCGCAGGCAGTTCTGGGACGGGGATGCGGCCCTGCGACCCAAAAAACTGATGCCGTTCTTCCAGGAGGTCATTGCCGAACAGGGACAGATCTACGGCAACCGGCTTGCCGGCTCCAATGTGAGCACGACCAACCAGCAATGGTTTTCATACCCCGGCTACAACGAGATCCTGTCTGGTTCCAGCGACGACCAGCGGATCGACAGCAACGACAAGGTTCCGAACCCGAACGCGACGGTTCTTGCCTTTGTCAACCGGCAGCCGGGATTTGAGGGAAAGGTCGCCGCCTTCGGCTCATGGGACGTTTTCCCCTACATCCTCGACGAGCAGGGCACAGGCGTCCCGGTGAACGCCGGGTTTGAACCCGCCGCCGGCGATGCGCTCACGGAACGCGAGGTGTTACTGAACGAGTTGCAACGGCAGGTTCCAAGTCCGTGGGAGTCCGTGCGCCTGGATGCCTTCACGCACCACTACGCCCTCGAATACCTGAAAAAAGCGCGGCCCCGCCTCCTGTACGTGGCCTACGGCGAAACGGACGACTTTGCCCATGAAGGCAAGTACGATGCCTATCTCCGGTCGGCGCACCGGACGGATGCCTTCCTGCGTGACCTCTGGCAGTGGGCGCAGTCCGACCCGCAGTACCGGAACCGTACCACCATGATCGTTACGACCGATCACGGAAGAGGGGAGCGGGAGGACTGGACAAGCCACGGCGCCGACACGCCGGGTTCCGGCGCTGTCTGGATAGCCGTGCTAGGTCCCGACACGAAGCCGCTCAACCCGTCAGAGGCGGCAGGACAGTTCTATCAGGACCAGATCGCAAAAACGACAGCCGCCTTTCTCGGCCTTGCCTACGAGGGCAGCCGCGAAAGCGGAGCCGTCCTCGAAAAAGCACTGGGACGGTAGCTGAACGTCAGGGGTCTTCCGAAGCATAACGCCGCACGAGAAGCGCGACGGCGACAAAGCCCACGAAGGCCGCAATGCCGAACCCGACCACGCCGGAGGTCAGCCGGGCCGATCCCTCGAAAAGGACCTCTACCATCAGCGCCGCCGTTGCAAAGAGAAGCGCAAACAAAGCCGCGCCTCCGAACAGGCGCGGCCATGATCGAAAAAGAGGCTCGTCAAACATAAAGGCTGCCTCCATCAGAAACGCGAACCGCATCAGATGCACCGCGCCGTGTCCGGCAAAAGATGCAGGGGCAGCGCACGCGCCAGGAACGAAATCAGCCGGATTTCCTGAGCATTCCGATTGCCAGTATGATGATAAACGTCAGCGCGCCGGCCCCCAGCGTGAGCAGCCAGTTGGTCTCACCGTCCATGAAAAACCGGGGCACGGCCAGCGCAAACAGCATGACCACCGCTAGCGCCGCCAGCAGGCCCGTCACGAGAATGCTTGAAAGGCCGGAAGATCCCGTCGATTTTTCGTACGGTTTGTCAGGTTGAAAGGAAGTTGACATCGTTTTTTTCTCCAATTGCACAGAAGGTGGTTTCGGATGTCGGCAGGGTATGGAGGACGCTAGCGGGTTGCCAGGCCCTCTCTGGAATTTCCATGCCGGTACCGGTAGGCGGCATACCCGAGCGCTGCCCCTGCCACGGCTATCCCCACATCGGACCACTTGACCACCCACTCCCGCTGCAACAGGTACCGCTCGCCGACGGCCTTCGTCAGCGCAGCCCCGGTTGAAAAAAGCATCACCCACAGAGGGGCGTATTTCGATCCTGCGTCATTTTTTGCGAACATACTTCTGCCTGCCGGTTGTGTTCAATGAAACTTTCAAGTGGACCCGGAAGGAGAAGATGCAGTTCCGGAAATCTCTTTACGTCTCTGCAACGATTCACAGGGATCAAGCCCCCCTGCCCTGCACCGTAACGCTTTACCACGTCCAGTTTGTCCCCGCTGCCATCGCCCCGGCGATTGCAAAAGAGACACGGAGCACCGCCATCAGCTACGTTCCTTCGCCTCTCAGCAACGGAGGGACGCAGCCGACAAGTCACGTTCCGGCATTCCTGAAGATCATGGATCCTCTCGCGCGGGTGTTGTGCAAAACAGACCGGCAGACGCTTTCTTTGCGGCTTTCGTCCTTCCGGGCCGCCTGCCAGGCTTTACATAGATGCTTCATTGCGTTCAGCATGACCCTTCGGGGTGGGGCTTGCGCGTCTCCAACCGGCGCCCGACTTTGCTGTCGTTAGCCGCTGCGCTCGTTTACTTACCGGGCGGCAGTCCGGCAGGCAAATATCATTCATCGGGTTTTGTATCTTCTTTTTTGAGATCGGGGCTGCCGGGCCGCGTCTCGACCGCAGGTGCACCTTCCAGATAACAGTAGGAAAACAAAATGAGCAGCAAGATGACGCGGCGGGCCTTCGTGGCCGCCACCGCCGCCGTCCCGTTTACCGCTGCTTCCGCCATGCGCGTGCAGGGCGCGAACGACAGCGTACGCCTCGGCATCATCGGAACCGGAAGCCGGGGCACATACCTGATGCGGGTTGCTAATGATGTGGGCGGCATCAACTGGGTTGCCGTTTCCGACATCTGGGACGTTCGCCGGGACGAAGGCGCGGCCGCGGCGGGCGGAAACGTGGCAAAAGACGCCGACTACCGGAAGCTGCTCGACCGTC
>CBDUBU010000274.1:0-5676 GCA_965365465.1 uncultured Rhodothermaceae bacterium | reverse complement strand
ACTACCGGCGTTACCGCGACCTCTACCCGGCGCTGAAACCCGTGTTCGATAGCCTTGCCCTGCTCTAGAGCTCGCCCGGCTCGGAAGCCTTCAACACGAGATGATCCGGGTCCACCACCGGCTCCGAGCTATCCGGAGCCGAAACCAGCGCTTCGCCGCCGGGCATCTCGATCCGTGTCGTGCGATCCCCAATGCGAACCTCGACCGGCATCGGGAAAACCGGGAGAGCAGTTTTCCAGCGCAGCCTCAAGCCCTGCGCGGTATGTTCCTGTTCCAGGCGCGGCAGTTCGGCGTGTCTGAAATAAGCCTCGAAAAACCAGCCGAGTTTCATCCCGGAAGCTTCTTCGGCGATGCGCTGAAAATCCTGCGTGCCTGCAAAACGGCACTGGCGACCGTCGGTCATCGCCTCCATCTCCGGCTCCGGATAAGCCATGCGTCGGAGCGCCGTGAAAAAGGCTCGGTCGCCGATGAGATACCGGAGGGAATGCAGCACCCATGCCCCCTTGTAATAAATGTCGTTGTCGGAGATCAGCCGTGATCCATTGACAAAGTACATCTCATCCGAGGAGCGCGGCTGGCGCGGCGCAAGCGGTTTGCTGTTTCTGAGCGCCCTCCGGTAGCCTTTGAGTTCGGCCAGATAGGCTTCCCGTCCATGCAGTTCTTCCGCATAGAGCGCCTGCATATAGGTGCATAGTCCCTCGTGAATCCAGAAGTCCCGCCAGTCCGGGGCCGTGACCATGTTGCCCCACCATTCATGGCCGAGTTCATGATGGTGCAGCCAGTCGAAACCAAACTCGTTGTCCGTGAAATCACTGCCATAAGCAATGATCGTCTGGTGTTCCATCCCCAGAAAAGGTGTCTGCGCAACCCCGTACTTGTCGGCGCGGAACGGATAAGGCCCCAGGTACTTTTCGTAGAAAGCAAGATGCCTCTTGATCTGGGGCAAAAGCCGTCTGCCCTTTTCCAGCGATTCAGGAAGCACATAGAACACTACCGGGAACTCGTCTCCCGATACGCTTCGGAAAGTGTCTTCCAGCACCTCGTAGGGCGCGACATTGAGCGCAACGCCATAGTTGTTGACAGGCGTCGAGACAAACCAGTGATAGGTGCGTGTGCCATCCGCATTTTTCGTCACCTGGCGCAGCCGTCCGTTCGAGGCAGCCACCAGCGGCTCAGGCACGGTAAGGCGTATGGACATTGAGTCCGGTTCATCGGAGGGATGATCCTTGCAGGGCCACCACAGGTCGGCGCCTTCTCCCTGAACCGACGTGGCAACCCAGGGGTCTCCATTTTCGGTGTGCGCCCATGTGAAGCCGCCTCCCCAGGGTGGCCTGTCCGCAACGCGAGGCGCGCCCTCGTACCGGATGCGCAGCGCAACCCGGTCGCCGGGCTGCTTCGTCAGGGGGAGGCTGCACCGGAGCTTTCCGTTGTGGTTCTCAAAAGGCAATGCCGTTGTCGCGCCGTTTTCCGGAAGCAGTTCAACGCTGTTTATCGTAAAGACGGTGTCGAGGTCGAGAACCAGGCGCGACACCGGCTGGACGATAGCAGCGTGCATGGTCAACAGCCCCTGTATCGTCTGCCGGGCGGGCTGCACCGCCACTTCCAGATCATAAAAAGTGACATCATAGGCGGCCTGTTCGCGGCTCAGAGGCCCTCCGGAATCAAGTATGTCCACTTCCTGCGCCTGACCCGGCGTGTTGCATCCTGCGCCGAGCAAGCAGAACAGCAGCAGGAGCAGTCGTCTCTTTTTCATAGGGATGCGGGATTCCGTAGAATCGTCCGAAAGGGATGATCGTTGCCTGTCCTAACGACAACGGTTGCGTGCTGACCCGGAGGCCGTTACTTTAGCTTTAGTGCAGTCCTCGCGCGCCCTCAACTTCCGAACGCCGCCGACCTTTTTTTGTTACCATGCATCCGCTTCGCAGCCTGACCGGCCTGTGTCTGCTTCTCCTGCTTTCAGGTGCGGGCCTGCCTGCATGGGGGCAGCCGACGCCCGTCATCTTTGATACCGACATGGGGAACGACGTGGACGATGCCCTTGCGCTCGCCATGATCCATGCGCTGGAATCGCGCAACGAAGCGCGGCTGCTCGCCGTTGCCATAACGAAGGACAACAAATGGGCCGCTCCCTTCATTGATATCGTCAATACGTTCTACGGACGGGGAGATATACCGATAGGGGTCGTCAGGCAGGGCAAGACCCCGGAAGATAATCCCATGATCCAGGCGCCTGCCGAAAGAAAAAAACCCGACGGCGCGCCGCTCTACCCGCACGACCTCACCGACGGCGCCAAAGCTCTGGACGCCGTTGATGTATTGAGGCGCGTTCTTGCCGCCCAGGACGACACCCCGGTCGTCATCATCCAGGTCGGGTTCAGCACCAACCTGGCGCACCTGCTCGACACCTCCGGCGACGCGCACAGCCCACTTCCAGGCAAAGCGTTGATCCGGCAGAAGGTGCGGCTGCTTTCCGTGATGGCAGGCAATTTCGCTTACGAACAGCCCGAATTCAACGTTTACAAGGATGCCGCTGCCGCTGCGAAGGTGTTCGCGGAATGGCCGACGCCTATCGTGGCGAGCGGGTTTGAGGTCGGCGAATCGATCCTCTACCCCTCGAGGAGCATCGAGCGCGATTTCAGCTACGTCCCGAACCACCCGGTTGCCGAAGCTTACCGCCGGTATCTAGCCATGCCGTATGACCGCCCGACATGGGATCTCACGTCAGTCCTGTACGCGCTGCGTCCGGACGATGGGTACTTCACGCTTTCTCCATCCGGCGCCATCACCGTGTCGGCCGACAGTCTCACGCATTTTACGCCTTCCAGCAGCGGCAACCACCGCTACCTGAAGGCCGACGAGATCCAGAAAGCGCGTGCGCTGGAAGCCATGATATATCTGGCAAGCCAGCCCCCCGACAAGAAGAGCAACCCTTGATTCCCCTGCCGAACATGATTTTTTCCATAACATGTCATCACATACCTCAAACCGCCATGAAACCCTCCCTCCTGATGCTCCTGTTTCTTGCCATTTCCCTGAGCGCCTGCCAGGGCGACCGTGCGGCTGACCAGGCCCCAACGCCGGAGGAGCAGCAGGCCGAAATGCAGGAGTGGTTCCAGGATGCCAGGTTCGGCATGTTCATTCACTGGGGCGTTTACAGCGTGCTTGGAGACGGTGAATGGGTCATGAACCAGAAAAAGATGACCGTCGAGGAGTATGAAAAGCTGCCGCCACAGTTCAACCCTTCGGAGTTCGATGCGGCGCAGTGGGTGCGCACGGCCAAAGACGCCGGGATGAAGTACATCACCATCACGTCGAAACACCACGACGGCTTTGCCATGTGGGACTCGGAAGTAAGCGACTACGACATCGTGGACCGCACTCCCTACGGCAAGGACCCCCTCAAGATGCTGGCCGACGAATGCGAGAAACAGGGCCTCAAGCTCTTCTTTTACCACTCCCATCTCGACTGGCATCATCCCGACTACTACCCGCGCGGCAGAACCGGCCATGCCTCCGCCCGGCCCGATTCGGGCAACTTCGACCGGTATCTGGACTACATGAACGCGCAGATTGCCGAACTGGCAAGCGGCGAGTACGGCCAGATCGGGGGCTTCTGGTTCGATGGGTGGTGGGACCAGCAAGATCAGTCGGAAGGCGCCGATCCGCAGGCTACGCTGGTGGACTGGCGCTTGCAGGAAACCTATGACCTGATCCATCGCCTCCAGCCGCAGGCCCTCATCGGCAACAACCACCATGTAGCGCCTTTTCCGGGGGAAAACTTCCAGATGTTTGAAAAGGATCTGCCCGGCCACAACACGACGGGATTCAGCGAGGATTCCGAGGTTAGCGCATTGCCGCTCGAAACGTGCGAGACGATCAATACATCCTGGGGGTATAATCAGGGCGACCAGAACTTCAAGTCCACGACCGAGCTTATCCATTACCTCGTGCGCTCTGCCGGGTACAACGCCAACTTCCTGCTCAACGTAGGACCGACGCCCCAGGGAACGCTTCAGCCGGAGTTCGTAGAGCGGCTCTCTGAAATGGGCCGATGGATGGACCGGAGCGGAGCGTCCATCTACGGCACGCGCGGCGGCCCCATGCCGCCTCAGGAATGGGGTGTTGCCACGCACAGGCGCGATAGTGTTTTCGTACACGTGCTGCAACCGGACGCGCCGGAAACCCTGGTTCTGCCCGGAACCAGCAGCTTGAAGGTGAAACGCGCCTCGGTGATGGGTACAGAGAACAACCTTGCCTTCACGCAGGAAGAGGACCTCTCGGTGACGCTGCCTGCCCCCTTGCGCGATGCGGTCGATACCATCATTTTGCTGGAATTGGACAATTGAACCGTTACGTTTTGGCGGCTTGATGCGTCCTATGTATAGAGGATGCATCAAGAGGACGAGACCGCCATGAGTAACCCGCTGCCAGATCTCCACCAGGCTGTTGAAGAACCCCGTCGCCTGCTGCGCTGGCTTCGCGCCTTGCGTTTGAACGAGGCGCAGTCCATGCTCGTCATCATCGTAACCGTTGTGCTCCTGTACAGCGCCGGGCGCTACATGGACTGGTGGATCTAGCGCGGCCTCAGAACGGAGTTCACGCCCTGCCTTTCTTCCCGGTTGCGGGTCACGGAGCCTCGCGCGCCTCTTTACGGAAATAGGGGTTCAGGTGGTTGATTTGCAGGCGCTGCGACTGTTATTTCCTATCTTGCGTCTTTATCTGCGCTTCCGCTTCAGGAGCCGCAGCCTGCGCCCTCTTCCGTCAATCATCCGCTCTGTTGGACAACCATGCAGTATGTCGCGCCGTCGCCCCTTACAAGGGCAGCCTTCATTTGCAGGCGTCTCCGATTCAACCCGGCCCTATACGCCCTCGCTGCAATCGTCATTTCCGGCATTCTGGCCCCTCATGCGGGATTTGCACAGTCTGCTACGGTAAACGGCTTCGTAACGGATCAATCGAACGGGCAGCCCCTGGAACTGGTGAATGTGGCGCTCCGGAGTGAGGCAGGCGTCACAAAAGGGGCAGCTACGAATCAGGACGGCTTATACCTGATCTCAGGGCTTGAGGCTGGAACATACGTCCTGAACGCCTCTTTCATCGGTTACCGAACCTACGTGGACACCCTGGACCTGACGCGGGACGAGGTGCGCACCGTGAACATGGCGCTTGTTCCTGATGAGGCAGCGCTTGGCGAGGTGGTGGTCCAGACGGAACGCACGACGGGGGCGGCGCGCGTCACCGCCGGACAGCAGACCGTGCGCCCTGCCGACATCGAGCTTGTGCCAACCCCGGACTTGTCGGGAGACCTGGTCACCTACCTGACTACGTTGCCCGGCGTAGTAGCCACCGGCGACCGGGGCGGCCAGCTCTTCATACGGGGCGGAGAACCCTCGCAGAATCTGGTGCAACTGGACGGCATTCTGCTGTACCAGCCGTTTCACCTGCTTGGCTTCTACTCTGCCTTTCCTTCCGACATTCTCAACCGGGTGGACATTTATGCGGGCGGCTTTGGCAGCAAGTTCGGAGAGCGCATCTCCTCCGTCATCGACATAGCCAGCCGGAATGGGAACAACCGGCGGTTTGCGGGCGCAGTTTCGGTATCGCCGTTCGTAAGCGCGGTGCGGCTTGAAGGTCCGCTGCTCCGCAACCGGATTTCGCTGATGACTTCGATCCGGC
>CBDUBU010000273.1:0-5681 GCA_965365465.1 uncultured Rhodothermaceae bacterium | reverse complement strand
AACAGGAATTATGTGATCTGCTTCCCACAAAAGCAACTTGCCGAGCCGATGCCGGTCGTATCCTTCAACAAGCAGATCAGGACTGGCTTTTATTCTGTCTTCAGGCGCTAACGCGATGAGTTGCTGCCGAAGCGCCAGGGTGTCGCGTCCGCAACGGGCGCAGACTCCGTGATCCCGGCCAAATACTGCCCGGCGCTGGTATGCCGGATCGTTTGTCAGGCTGAACTCATGCACGGCGCTTGCTCGGCAGGATTCCGAGCACCACGGCGCGTGATGCAGGGTTGCCTCACCGCCGCAGTACCGGCATCGTTCGTTCCCCTTTGCCGACCTCCCACGAGAGGGCCAGAATGTAAACAATGTGCTGCTTCCTCTACGCCTGGTGCTCATGCTTTTTACCGATTGGGTATAGGGCGAGTATATCCCGGCTTTGCACAAATAGCCTTGCCGACCCGCGCCGTAAATCGAACGCAACGGCAAGTCGCGTCGTACAACAGTGCCCTGTGGATCAGCAGTAGCCGTCAGTATATTCCGTGATGCACCCATAGTAAAGGCAATTTTTATGCATATTTAGACGATAAGGGTCCTGAGCCGGGCTATGATTTCACTAATTCCCTCGCCGCAATACTTTCCATCTATGAAGACCTGTGTGCTTGCTGTATGGATGCTGGTCTGTGTGCTTGCCGTTGTGTCTCTGGCAGGATGCGACCGGGTAGAACCCGAAGTAGATCCGCCTGACAACGGACGCCTTGTTCTGGGAGAGAGTGTGGACGGAGTGCGTCTCGGCGCAGATACCACAGCGGTTTTCGACATACTGGGGATGCCTTCCAATGCGCTTCGGGGGGCAGGCACAGTTCGCTATTTCTACGAGAGAGGAAGGCACAGCGGCATCGAGATTTATTATGATGTAAGGGCGGATGGCTCTTTGTCGCAAACTTCAGCCATTACGCTAACAGATTCGTATACCGGAACTACGGAAGACGGGATCGGCCTGGGGTCGCCCCGGGACCAGGTAATCGAGCTTCTGGGAGAGCCTGTGTCTTCTGTTCGGATACCGGGCGGCGACCGACACGACCGCTATTTCATGCAAGGCAACCACTTGCTGTTCGTCTATCACGAGGGCGAGATCATTTCTATCGGTATGGCTGGGAAGAGTTAGGTTTCCGGGTCACATCTCTGGTCCTGTGTTCGTACCTTTCGACAGCGCTACAGGCAGGGGAACGCATCATAAAAATCCAGGAGTCAATACCAATGAATGACCGATCCATTGCTTACTTCTCCATGGAAATAGCCCTCACCTCCAGCATACCTACCTACAGCGGCGGCCTGGGCGTGCTGGCGGGAGATACGATTCGATCCGGGGCAGATCTCGGCGTTCCGATGGCGGCAGTAACGCTGCTCTACAGGAAAGGCTATTTCTACCAGCACCTCGATGCCAGTGGGCGGCAGACGGAGGAGCCGGTGGAATGGGTGGTCGAGGATTTCCTGGAAGAAATGCCCGCGAGGGCCATTGTCAACATCGAAGATCGGGAAGTGCATCTGCGGGCCTGGCGGTTTGATGTGCCCGGACTGAGCGGATTCAAGGTTCCCGTGTTCCTGCTGGATACGGATCTCCCCGAAAATACAGCGTGGGACCGCAGGATCACCGATGTGCTCTATGGGGGGGATTCGTACTACCGCCTTTGCCAGGAAGTCGTACTCGGCATGGGGGGCGTGCGTATGTTACGGGCTTTGGGATACGACAAGCTGACCCGGTTTCACATGAATGAGGGCCATGCCGGCTTGCTCACGCTGGAATTACTGAGGGAGCAGGCGGAAAAGGACGGACGGTCTTCGGTAAACCGTGAGGATGTCGAGGCTGTACGTGGGCAGTGTATCTTCACGACCCACACCCCCGTCCCTGCAGGACACGATCAGTTTCCCATGGAAATGGTTACCCGCGTGCTGGCCCATCTGAAATCTGACTTCATCGACGCGCCGGACATTAAGGATGTCGTTGCGCGGGTTTTGAATACCCACGAGGACGCTGGCGAAATGCAAGCCTTACTCCGCTCCGATGCCACGCTCAACCTGACCTATCTGGCGCTGAACATGAGCCGGTACATCAACGGGGTCGCCAAACGTCATGGAGAAGTATCCCGGTTGATGTTTGCAGGCTACACGATCGATGCGATCACGAACGGCGTTCATGCCGCTACATGGGTAGCGCCGCCGTTTCACAAGCTTTTTGAAACCCACATACCGGGCTGGAAGCAGGACAACTTCAGCCTGAGATATGCGCTCGGAATACCACGGGAGGAGATCTGGGCTGCCCATCAGGAGGCCAAGCACCAGTTGATCTGGCGGGTCAACCGGGAGACCAACGCAGGAATGGATGTAGACTACCTAACGCTTGGATTTGCTCGAAGGGCCGCAACGTATAAACGCGCCGATCTGCTCTTTTTTGATATAGAGCGGCTCCGGAAGATCGTCGCACAGCACGGCCCGTTGCAGATCATCTATGCAGGTAAGGCGCATCCGCACGATGAGGGAGGAAAGCAACTTATTCAGCGCATTTTCCAGGCTCGCGAAGCGCTCGGACACGACATTCGGGTAGCCTACCTGACCAACTACGACACAGAAGTGGCTCAGGTAATGACGGCGGGTGTCGACATATGGCTCAATACCCCGCAGCCTCCGAACGAGGCATCCGGCACCAGCGGCATGAAAGCGGCGCTGAACGGTGTGCCCAGTCTGAGCATTCTCGATGGCTGGTGGATTGAAGGGTGTATCGAAGGAGTCACCGGCTGGGCTATCGGGGCTAACGGCCGTGATCCGGAAAAGGTGGCAGGCAATCCGGAGGATGCCGCTTCTCTGTACGATAAGCTCGAACAAGTTATCATGCCGGCTTTCTACGGTGATCAGAGCCGCTTTATCGACATCATGCGCCATGCAATCGCGCTGAACGGATCGTTCTTTAACACCCAGCGGATGCTTCAGCAGTACGTCTTGCGCGCTTATTTCCTCTAGCTCTTGTTTCCTTGCAGGTCGTCGTTATGCTTTTCCCGGCAAACCGCAGAAGTTTTCTGAAGGCGTCGGCTGCCTTTCTCCCGTTCTGTTTCGTTACGCAACAGGACGGCAGCGTCGCGCCTGGGTCTCAGCCGGCTTCTGCAAATATCCGGATCAGTTGCAATCTGTACTCGTTCAATGCGCTGCTCCGGAGCGGCGAAATGACGCTTGAAGAGGTCTTCAGCTTCTGCGCCGATCTGGGTTTTGATGCCGTGGATCCTACGGGATACTACTTTCCCGAATATCCGGACACGCCGCCGGACGAGTATGTGTATGCGCTCAAGCGCAAGGCGTTTTTGCTCGGCCTTGACATCAGCGGGACTGGCGTGCGGAATGATTTTACGATGCCCGATGCAGGGGCAAGGAGGAATGACGTGAACCACGTCAGGCGTTGGATCGACACGGCTGCAAAGCTGGGGGCGCCTGTCATACGTGTTTTTACAGGTAAGAGCGTGCCCGCCGGATACTCGCGCAGCGAAGTGCAGGGATGGGTCGTGGAAGCGCTGAGGCAGTGCGCAGCGTACGGAGGCCGGCGCGGGGTTATGGCGGCTATCCAAAACCATGCAGACTTCCTCACCTCTGCCGCAGAAACCATTGCGTTGCTGGAAGAAGTCAACTCGAACTGGCTCGGGCTGGTGCTGGATATCGGCAGCTTCCTTACGGCTGATCCGTATGAGGACATCGCACAGGCAGCCCCGTATGCGGTTACCTGGCAGATCAAGGAACAGATAAAGATTGCAGGCCGCCAAGCCCCGACGGATCTCAGTAAAATCGCAGCTATCCTTCTCGAATCCGGCTATAGAGGGTATATTCCAATAGAAACGCTTGGAGAAGGAGATCCGAGAGAAAAAGTGCGGCGTTTTTATAACGAGGTGCGGACAGCGCTTGCCTGAACTGTATCCATCTTTGTGTTTCGGTAGAGAGATTATTTGTCCAATATGCTGCAAAGGTTACTGAGCGCCTGGGCTGCCATAGTCGTCGCAGGCCTGTTTGTTTTTTCAGGATGTGAAGAGGCAGTCAATCCTATCCTGGAGAGCGACCGAAACTTTTCGCTTTATGGAACCCTGGATATGAACGCGGATGTACAGTATATCCGGGTTGCGCCTATTCGGGAAACGCTGGAACAGGAAAGTGCTGCGCCGCTGGCAGCCGTTCTGACTTCTGAAGACCTCAATACCGGTCGCAAGCTGGTATGGCGGGACTCCGTGATTTTCTTCTCAAACGGCGACATCGGGCACGTATACCATGCTCCGCTGCGGCTCCAGCCCGGTCATACCTACCGCATCGAAGTAAAAGACGAAGGTTCGGAGGTTGTGACCAGCGCAGAGACTACCGTACCCGAACTACTGACGCCGGAAGTGTTCCCGGCCGCTTTGTCCGGTGGTGTGGGCGGAGGCATCGCAAACGGCACACAGCAGGTTATCTGGAAGAACCTGGAGAGGCAGCCTTTCCGAATCGAACTGTGGTATCGGTTTCTCAGCGCAGACCGGAACCCCTTCGTGGATATCCGTATGCCTTACGACCCGTCAAACGGAAGCGATCCTCAAAACGGTGGATGGCAGGTGAGCGTCAATCTGGGGATGGATCGCCTTGTGCTGGATACCATGACAAACGTAGAAGAATTTCCGCTCCTGGGTCTCGGATTGCAGGTTACCGTGCTGGACGCTGCGTTCGTACCGCCCGGCGGCGTGTTCGATCCGGAAGTGCTGGTTCAGCCGGGTACGTTATCCAATGTGGCGAACGGGTTCGGGTTCATTGGTTCCGTAGGGAGGTTCTCGGTGGAATGGATCCTGAGCGAAGATGCAAAGCGGCGTCTGAAGTATCAGACGCTACAGGATAGCCGTTCCATTGCCGGGCCGTCGGTTCCTCCGCTGCCTGCAACGGCATCCAGCGACGGTAGATAGCGCATAGCGACAATATCCGTCTCTTTTGATCTAACGGAGTAGTACGACGCTTCTGTTCTGCGTGAACCCTTCTGCCGTTTCAAGGCGGAGGAAGTAAACTCCGGAAGCAGAGGGCGTTCCGTTTCGTGTGGTTCCGTCCCACGCAACCCTGTGGTTTCCTGCCGCCCGCGTTCCTTCGTCCAGGATGCATATGACACTTCCCAGTAGATCCACTATGGCGACGCGAATGGTAGTGGTCCTGGAGAGCGAATAACTTATGGTTGTTTCTGTGTTGAAAGGACTGGGGTAAGCCGGCTCAAGGGAAGGGCCATCAGGGCGGAGATCGTTTTCCTGTGTGCTTGTCGGCGAACCTTCGGGGTTGTAGGCGCCCATGCTGAAGACGCCTTCCTCAGAGAAGGCGGAACCGGCGTAACTGGGGTCGAGGGCCTGCACTTTCCAGAAATAATCACCGGGCGGCAGATCCCGCAGGACCCAGCGCCTGCTTTGCCATGCATTGCCGGGTGCGGCAAGGGCGCGCCGACCAGAGGTCGGGTTGGCAAGCGGGGAAAGGATTTGCATACCGCCCGGCTCCGTGCCTACGCTCAGATTGTACGTGAGACCGGAGGAAACAGTCTGTTCATCTGAAGAAGGGCTCCAGGACAGAACCACTTCACGTCTATTTACCTGAGCCTGTAGCCCTCCAGGGGCCGAGGGGGGCGTGTTGATCATCCGCCGGCCGTTCTGGTACTGTAT
>CBDUBU010000272.1:0-5701 GCA_965365465.1 uncultured Rhodothermaceae bacterium | reverse complement strand
CTACCCGAACCCGTTCAACCCCTCCACCCGCATCCGCTTCGACCTTCCGGAAGCAGCCCAGGTGCGCGTCGAGGTCTACGACATGACGGGCCGCCGCGTGATGCAGATCGCGGAGCGGGCTTTCGGCGCAGGCGCGGGCCAGACGCTGGAGGTGGACGGCACCGGTCTGGGATCGGGGATGTACGTCTACCGGGTGATCGCGCGAACGGCGGAGGGCACGACGGCGGGAGCCGGGCGGATGGTGCTGCTGAAGTGAGGATCTTCCCGGTTTGTGGATAAAACCTATAGAACGAAAGGGCGGCCTCATGCAGAGGCCGCCCTTTTGTGTTTTCCAGGGGTTGTCGGCAGCGTTGAGGCGCCGGACTTGATCGCGCGACCGGCTTTCGAGGGCATCCTTTGTGAGCGCCTGTCCTGTGAGTTACCTGGACGCTTCGCCTCGCTCAGGATGACACTTCGGGACGAGTTGCGGCAACCCCCAGAGAGGTCGTGTCATCCCGATGAACAACTGGCGCAGCCCTCCCGGATGCTGCTATGCTTCACGTGACGAGGGATCTCATGGTTGCACAATGCCGGTACGGACGCTTCTCTCACCCTGTCCGTTCTTACGAAGGCTCCTGAACCACTCGCGTTCTGGTTTTGGGCGGCTCTTCCGGCAGCACGACGCGGATATGCAGTTCTTCGAGCTGGCGCTGATCGACCGCATCGGGCGACTGCACCATCACCTCCTGCGCGCTCTGCGTTTTCGGGAAGGCGATCACGTCGCGGATGTTGCCGGTTCCGGCGAGGGCCATCGTGAGGCGGTCCAGACCAAAGGCAATGCCGCCGTGGGGCGGTGCGCCATAGCGGAAGGCATCCAGTAGAAACCCGAACCGGCGCTGCGCTTCCTCCTCGCCAATGTTCAGAAGCTGAAACATCTGGTTTTGCACGTCGCGGGTGTGGATACGGATGGAGCCGCCCCCCACTTCCGCGCCGTTGAGCACGAGGTCATAGGCCCGCGCCCGCGCTGCGCCGGGATCGGCGGCAAGCATCTCCAGGTCCTGGGGGCGCGGCGAGGTGAAGGGGTGATGCATGGCGTACCACCGGCGGTCTTCCTCAGACCACTCCAGCAGCGGAAACTCGGTCACCCAGAGGAACTTCCAGGGTGTGTCGGCCCCTTTCGGGATCAGGTTCAGTTCATGACCCAGGTGCAACCGGAGCGCCCCCATCTGCTCGTACACCTTCGGCGCCGGCCCGGCCAGCACGACCACCAGGTCGCCCTGCTTTGCCCCGGCCTTTTCTATGGCTTGATCTACGAAGCGGGATGGCAGCACTTCCGCCTTGACGGACGAAAAGGTCTCCGACCCGTCCGAGGGCAGCTTGAAATACACAAGCCCGCCCGCCCCGATTTTCTTGCGGACGATTTCCTTGTCGAGCCGGTCCATAGCCGCCCGTCCCCGGTCTCCTTCACCGGGGACAGTGATGGCAACGATCCGCCCGCCGTTCTTCAGCACATCATCAAAGACCCGGAAGCCGGAGCCTTCAAAGGCATCACTCACGTCGTGCATCTTCAGGTCGAAGCGTAGGTCAGGCTTGTCCGATCCGTACGTGCGGAGGGCCTCGTCGTAGCTCATGCGCGGGAAAGGCGTGGGCAAATCGACGCCCTTCACTTCCTTCCAGACCGCTTTCATCAGCCCTTCCATCGTTTCGTAGATGAGTTCCTCCGTGGCGAACGTCATTTCCACGTCGATCTGCGTAAACTCGGGCTGGCGGTCGGCGCGGAGGTCTTCGTCGCGGAAGCACTTCACGATCTGGAAGTAGCGGTCGAAGCCCGCTACCATGAGGATCTGCTTGTAGGTCTGCGGCGACTGCGGGAGGGCATAAAAGCGCCCGGCATGAAGGCGGCTGGGCACGAGGTAGTCGCGTGCGCCCTCCGGCGTGGACTTCATCAGCACCGGCGTTTCCACCTCGACGAACCGGCGTTCGTCAAAATAGCGCCGCACCGTCTGGTAGAGCCGGTGCCGGAGCAACAGGTATTGCTGCAAGTCCGGGCGGCGCAGATCCAGGTAGCGGTAGCGCAGGCGCAGGTCTTCGTTAGCCAGCGTGCGTTTTTCTTCATGCGCGGAAACCGAGAACGGCAGCGGGTCGGCGGTGTTGAGCACGAGCAGATCCGAGATCCGGACCTCCACTTCGCCGGTCGGCAGCCTGGGGTTGACGGTTTCCGCCGAGCGCGGCGTGACGGTTCCCTTCACCGAGATCACGAACTCGCCGCGAAGATTTTCGGCTTTTTCGTAAGCGGCCTGGTTGTCCTGGGGCGAGAAAACGATCTGCATGAGGCCGTAGCGGTCCCGCAGGTCTATGAAAATGACGCCCCCGAGGTCGCGGCGGGTATCGACCCACCCTTTGAGAACGACTTCCTGCCCGACGTGCTCGGGGCGCAATTCGCCGCAGGTATGGGTGCGGGTTCCGTGGGTGTCCTTATGTGAAACGATATCCTGCATGGGTTGGTCGATGGTTCGCGTCTGTCTTCAGGCCATAAAGCCGGAATTATCTTGAAAGATCTGTCAAAAGGCAAAGAATACTTAATATACGATGCTTTTTGAAAAGGCTCGACGTAAAATACAAAGTTCTATGCCGCGCCGGTTTCGGGCTCAGAGGAAATCCTGCTTTCTTTTGAACCTCGAAATTGCTAACCTTGCCAGACTTCGCAGCCCCCGGCGCTGTGCGCCGTGTTTCTGCGCCTGCAACGTATCCCGTTTCCCCTGCCTTACAAACTCCAGTAAAACCTCATGGCAAAAGATCGCAACAGTGAATTTGCAAGCTCACGTGCAGCCGACCTCGGAGGCCCGGCAAGAGGCGCTGCAGGCGCATCCGAAGGCAGCTTTTTCGGCCATCCGCGCGGGCTGGCGACCCTGTTTTTCACGGAGATGTGGGAGCGTTTCAGCTATTACGGAATGCGCGCCATCCTGGTGCTGTTCATGACGGCGGCGGCGGTAGGCGGCAATCCCGGCCTCGGCTTCGACGTAGGGAAAGCTTCTTCCATCTACGGGCTGTTTACCTCGCTGGTCTACCTGCTGGCGCTGCCCGGCGGCTGGGTGGCCGACAAGCTCTGGGGGCAGCGGCAGGCCGTTTTCGTGGGCGGCATCTTCATTGCGCTCGGCAACCTGACCCTGGTGATCCCGGGCGCGCTTACGTTCTACCTGGGCCTGTTCTTTATCATCGTCGGGACGGGGTTGCTCAAGCCGAACGTGAGCACGATGGTCGGAGAGCTTTACCCCGAAGGCGGAGCCAGGCGCGACGGCGGGTTCTCCATTTTCTACATGGGCATCAACATCGGCGCCTTTGTCGCGCCGCTCGTCGTCGGGTATTTCGGAGAGAACATCAACTGGCACCTGGGCTTTGCAGCCTCCGGCCTGGGTATGGTGCTCGGTTTGATCCAGTACAAGCTCGGCTACAAGCATCTCGGAAACGCCGGCTACCTGACCAATCAGGAATCTGCCTCGGTGATTCAGGCGCAGGCAAGGCGTTTTTACCTGATCGCGGGAGCGGTGGCAGCCGTGGCCATCCTGGGAGTGACGCTGGCCGTGACGGGTGTGTTTGCCTTTTCCCTCGAAGCCTTCGCGCGGGGCCTGGGCTACGGCATCCTTATTCTGGTGGGCATCTACTTCCTCTACCTGCTCACTTCCAAAGAATACAACAAGGTAGAAAAGCAGCGGATCGGGGTCATTCTGTGGCTGTTCGTGCTGGCAGCCGTTTTCTTTGCAGGATTTGAGCAGGCGGGCAGCTCGCTGAACCTGTTTGCCCGCGACCTCACAGATCGCGGCCTCTTCGGCTGGGAAGCGCCCGCAAGCTGGCTGCAAGCGATCAATCCGATCTTTATCATTGCCTTTGCCCCCGTCTTTGGCTGGCTCTGGCCCTGGCTTGCCAGCCACCGGGCGAACCCGTCGATTCCCGTCAAGTTCTCGCTGGGACTGCTCGGACTGGCGGCAGGCTTTTTCGTCATCATGTGGGGCGCCGCCAACGCGACGGAGTCCAACCTGGCCTCGCCTTCCTGGCTGGTCGTGACCTACTTCCTGTTCACGGTCGGGGAACTGTGCCTCTCGCCGGTGGGCCTGTCATCGATCACGAAGCTGGCGCCAAGAGGCCGCGTCGGGCAGATGATGGGCATCTGGTTCATTGCCGCCGCGCTCGGCAACCTCGTCGCCGGTCTCGTTGCCGGGCAGCTTGAATCGCTGCCGATGGCGTCGTTGTTCCAGTTTGTAGCGCTGGTTTCGGGCGGGGCGGGTCTTGCCGCGCTGCTCATCAGCCCGGTCATCCGCCGCCTGATCGGCGACATCGAGTAGAACCCTCTGAGGGCGCCCTCCGGCGCTCCCGTTCTGTACGTTTTATGCAACCCATCTCTGTTTCCATCCAGCGTCTGCCGCACGCGGAAGGGCTGGAACTGCCGGCGTATGCCACTACGCACAGCGCCGGAATGGACCTGCGCGCCGCCGTGGCCGAGGGCGAACCGGTTCGCCTCGATCCGGGGGCGCGGGCGTTGATCCCGACGGGCCTCCAGATCGCGCTGCCGGACGGCTGCGAAGGGCAGGTGCGCCCCCGCAGCGGCCTTGCTGTAAAGCACGGGGTAACGGTCCTCAACAGTCCCGGCACCATCGATGCCGACTACCGGGGCGAGGTCAAGGTGATCCTGTTCAACGCGGGGGAGGAGCCGTTCACCATCAGGCGCGGCGAACGCATCGCGCAGCTCGTCATCGCCCGGCACGCACGCGCGGCGTGGGAAGAACGAGAAGCTCTGGAGGATACCGAACGTGGAGAAGGTGGGTTCGGGTCTACCGGACGCGGATAAACAGACTGTTTCTGGCTGGTTGACCCGGATGAGGCGCTATGAGCGGTTTGCTGGAGGGTAAGAAGGTGTTGATTACCGGCGGTTCGAGAGGCATCGGACGGTCGTTGTGCGAGGTGTTCGCCCGTGAGGGCGCAGACGTTGCCTTCTGTTATGCTTCTCGTGAGGATGCCGCCCAGGAAACCGTTGCGCTCATCGAAGCGCAGGGCCGCCGGGGGCTGGCGCTCCAGGCCGACGTGGGCGACCGGGCCGCCTCCGCAGAGATGGTGGCCCGGGTCATCGCGGAGATGGGCCGGATCGACGTGCTGGCGCTCAACGCCGGAATCAACCGCAGTTCGCTCTTCCTGCGGATGCCGGAGGAGCATTGGGACGAGATCATGCGGACCAACATCGGCGGCCTCTACAACGTGGGCAACCCGGTGTACCGGCAGATGATGCACCAGCGAAGCGGCGTCTTTCTGGCGATCAGTTCGATCAGCGGCATCCGGTCGGTTCCGGCGGGGGTGCCCTACGCGACTTCCAAAGCGGCTTCCATCGGGTTCATCAAGGCCATCGCCCGTGAAGGGGCGCGCCTGGGCATCCGGGCCAACGCCATCGCCGTCGGCATCGTCGAAACCGACCTTGCCGAAACCATCCCGGATCATTTCCTTGCGCTGTACAAAGACTGGTGCGCCCTGGACCGGTTCGGCAGCGCCGATGAAACCGCCGAACTGGCCGCTTTCCTCGTCTCTGACCGCAACTCCTATATGACAGGCGAGGTCATCGTGCAGGATGGGGGTGTGGTCATTTGAGGAAAAACGTCAAAACGTCGGGCTGATGCGGAGCCAGAGGCTCGGATCGCGGCTGCCGCCGAAGTCGCGGAGCGGAAAGGCCAGTTCCAGG
>CBDUBU010000271.1:0-5714 GCA_965365465.1 uncultured Rhodothermaceae bacterium | reverse complement strand
ACCGGACACAGTACAAAGAAGTGGGCATGGAAAAGAAGATCTTCCGCTGAGAAACTTTTGACTATGAGATAGGCTGCGTGCCAAGCGCTTCCGATTTGAGCATATGTCGTAGCATGGCCGATCTTCGAGTAAGAAGATCAACGATGTGATCCGGCTTTGTTTCATGGGGCTCGAAACCACATATATCGCGATAACACTTGGTGCAGAACGACTCGTCTATCGGCATCTTTGTACCACATTCGCATTCCCATTTCTTCTTCGGCTTGGAGAATCGCTGTTCTACTTCAACCACCCGGCCTCGCTTCTGGAAAGTGATCTGAACCTGTCTGCACAATGTTTCCAATTCCTCGATATCGGAGACAGAGTATACGGGCTTATGCAATTGGAGCAAGGAAAGCGCTCGCTTTCGGATTTTAAAATTCTCGGATTGAAGCATCCTTGATGCTTCACCCAGATCGAGCAAGTCCATCTCAGCAAGCAGTTCAAGTGCGTACTGGTGCATCGGTCCTTCATCTTGTGCAAAAAACGGGTACAGGTGCTGCTTTACCTTATCATCCGGAAGACTATGGAAATACGCCTTGCTCCTTTCAAAGAAATCGCTCGGGACAGTTTGCAGCAATTCTCTTGCCCGCTTCACCGTTACAAGAATATTTGGGGCCACCTCATGAATCCGGTTTACGGATAGGAACTCCCACGTTTCCGCATCAAGTTCAAGAGTTCCTTGTCGTGCGGCATCAATTAGCCGCTTACTTCGGACCAATGTAATGAGATCATCGGACGAAAGCGTAGTGACCGGTTCGGCATCAGCCGTGCTTGTCTGGCGAACGTGTTCTGCGGTCACAGCAGTCCCGATGGCTGATACCATGAACATGCTTTTTCCACCTCCGGCAATCTCGTCATGGTCAACCCGAAGACCGACTATACAATTCGCCCCGCGAGCTACGGCCTTTTCTTTCAGCAACTCGACTACCTCATCATTGATTGCGGCGAGTTGCTTCTGGTACGAGTGCGACCGTCCGCCGAAAATATCAGAGAACGAGGCAAAGACATCACTAAACAGACCTGTTCCAGCCACCACGTGAGCAGAGATAACCCCTAGGTACGCACTTACTTCGTATCCTTCGAGGGTTGCGGTGGTGGTGACGAGAACATTGCGGTTCCTAATCATTTTATGAGAAGTGATTTTGAACTGTGACGATTTTTTCTACGTATGCGAAGATAGACTCACAGGTGTGCCCCTCGCAATACAGCGTCAACGACGCACGAATTCTTCTATGCACCGCATAGATGATAGCGCCGTCGAGCAGGATGGTTCTTTATCTGCAAGGCAATGATGCCTCTGTACTGCGAGGGTGGGTAACGCACGATGTATGCAAAGTCGCCATTGAGCGAGAGCAGGACGGCCTCCAACGCTTGCGCCTTCGCGATGACCATCCTGTGCATCGGTTGGCAGGTAGCGCTTCAGAAGCAGCACCTCCTTGCTCTGCTCTTGAAACTGCCCGGCGATGTAGCTTGAAACGCAATGATCCGCGAAAAAGCGCAGGCTCGTCAGGCCGCCACATCATATCCAGCCGGATCCCGCACATAATCCAGGCAGACCGCGATGTGCTCCGCCTTCAGATCCGGAAATTCAGCAATGACCTCCTCCATCGACGAGCCGGCAGCCAGGTATCCCAGAAGAAGACTCACCGGAATACGCGTTCCTTCTGACGGGCGGCCTGCCCCTGAGTACGTCAGGCGTGCTCACGATATGGTCTTTCCTGTCGACACGCATTCCGTTGATGGAGCAGCCGGGGTTATCAGTGGCGGTCGGATAGCCAATCAACCATCCAGACTCTGCCATAGTTTCTTACGCTATTTCCGATGGCAAGCAGCAATGAGCGCTCGGCGGTGAGGCACAGTCGAAACGTGAAGGCTCTAACCCTTGATAACCAGCACAAATCAACGACACACGCTTCTGCAGAGGGCCAGTTGAACGTCGCGGCGTTCAACGGAGTCTGGCATCAACTACACGGACGGGGTTGACTCCGCTTTAGCATCTACCTCGACCCGTTCCGGCGGCAACGTCACATAGGTCAGCTCACTTTTCTTCTCCTGATCTTTCAGATCCTCGTAAATGGCCTCGATGTCATAGTTGAACTGTTTCGCGTACACATCACGAATCCGGCGGACTTCTTCAACACAGGGATCGTTCATGGCTCTATGCCTCCGTAAGTTCTTCAGGCGTGCAAATCACAGGCGGCTCGTATCCTCTGGAACGACACAGGGCTTCGATCGAGTGTCTCCAGACGCCGGGCGGCGGCCTCTTCATTGCCGCCGCACGCTTCGCGCACAACGATTTGCGAAATGTAAAGATGGAATTGGCTGCGGTTCTGCCACCAGGCACGTGTGATCTGCTGGTGAGCAGCTTGGATGAGATCGCGGCTGAGCCAGGCTATGAGGTAACTGGGGATCGTTGTTTCGAGGTAAACTTTTGGCTTCATGTGCGAAGGTAACGCGCAGGAGAACACCTTTCAACGTCACGATCCATGAATCGGATAATGGCCCCTCCTGGGCATCCAGCATCATGCAACCCGCACGCAACAGCCCTGTCTCAACACGATCTATGGCTGAGTCAATGAAAAAATATTGCCTCTCATGCCTGCAAGGAAGGCGGCATGGAAACGCCGGTCTGGATCTGCTGTACCAGTGATTCGAGTTCGCGCACGTAGCGCGTGGCGACAGAGGGCCAGTTGAACGTCGAGGCGACGTACTCCGAGGCCCGGCGTCCGGCGGCGGCGAGGGTGCGGCGGTTCATGTCGTAGTGCCGGATCACTCGCGCGAAGGCATCGGCGTTGCCGCTCTCGACGAGGTGCCCGTTGCGGGCCTCGCTGATGACATCCCGGATGCCTTCGAGGTCAGCGGCGACCGCCGGGGCGCCGCAGAGTCCGGCTTCCAGCAAGACGACGCCGAAGCCCTCCATGTCGCCGGGCACGTGGAGGTTGGGCATGACGAACAGGTCTGCCGTCCGATAGAGTTGTTCGAGCGCCCGCTCGGAGACCCGCCCGAGTAGCCGGACGCGGTGTTGCAAGCCGTGCCGCTGGATAGCTGCGCGGATGTTTTCCGTTTCCGGGCCGTCTCCCGCGAGCCAGTAGTGTACGTGCTCCGGAAGGCGGGGCATGACGTGTTCGACGAACCAGCCGAAGCCTTTACGCGCTACCTGTCGGCCCACACTGAGCAGCAGCAGCGCCTGTCCGCCGGGACGGGGCGGCAAGCCATAGGCGTCGCTCACTTCTTCGCGTACGAGGTGCTGCGCGATGCCGGAGAACCGTTCCGGGTCGATGCCGTTGGGGAGCACGTGCATTTTATCGGGAGCCAAACCCCGTTGCAGGCATTGCTCGCCGCTCGCCCGGCTGACCGGAAAAACCGCGTCGAGCGCTTCAAATACACGGGGCACGAAATGCTGGTACGGCGCAAATGGCAGTGTGATGTCGCGCCCGTGGATGATGGCCGCCGTCGGAATGCGGCGGTCGGCAAGCATCCGGCGCAAGGGCACGGCCAGGGATGCGGTGACCATCGAGGAGAAAAGGACCGCGTCGATCTCGCCGCGGAGGGCGCTTTGCCGGATCCTGGCTATGGCCTTCAGAAGAAAAGGAGCTGCCCGCACGTGCGTCCAACGCCAGGACGACCGGAGCAGGACGGACGAGAGTTGCACTTCCTGCTGGCGCTCCAGCGCCGCATAGAGTTCGGTTGCCACACGCTGCATACCACCCACGTTTGCGAGAGGCCGGTTCGGGGGCGGAAAGGAATGGGAAATGTAGAGCAGTCGCATACCTTTCAGAGGTTACAGGTAAAGAGTATTCTCGTGCAGTCCTGCATCCGTCACATGGCGCTTGCCGTCCTCCGCAGCTATGCATTTCGGGTTCAGGATCTCTTCGTAATAGCCTGCGATCCGGGCAAGCACCGAATCCCACTCGAAGGACTGCGCATACGCCAGGGCAGCCTGTCCCATTTCGTGGCGCAGCGCCGGGTCGGTGCAAAGCCGGGCCGTGTAGTCCACGAAGGCCTCTGTCTGTCCCGGAGGAGCCAGAAAGCCCGTGAGGCCCTGCACGACGAGCGCATTGCTTCCGGTCGCGTCGGCGCAGACGGCAGGCAGACCGGAGGCCATCGCTTCGAGCGTCACATTGCCGAACGTTTCGGTATCGCTGGGGAAAAGGAACACATCGGAAGAGGCATAGGCGCGGGCCAGGGCCTCGCCGCCGAGATGCCCGGTGAAGATCGTCTCCGGCAGCCGTTCCGATAACTCGGCCCGGGCAGGCCCGTCGCCGACGACCATGCTGCGGTGCGGGATGCCGCGTGCGGTGAGCGCCTCGACCACATCGGCAAAAACATGCAGCCCTTTCTCCCACACGAGCCGGCCCACGAAGCTCAGGAGGATCTCATCGTCTCCGACGCCGACGGTCTGGCGCCACACGGTGGAGCGGCGCTCCGGGCGAAAAAGGGAGGTATCGACGCCGCGTTGCCAGAGGCGGAGTCCGTCTGTGATCTCGTGGGCGCGGAGGACCGCCGCCATCGAGGGGGAGGGCACATAAATATGCTCACACTGCCTGTAGAACCGCCGCAGGTACTTCCACAGAAAACCTTCCAGTTCTTCAAAGCCGTAATACTTGAGGTACGAACTGAAATGGGTGTGGTACGAGGCTACGGCCGGGATGCCCCATCGCCGGGCCAGCCGAAGCGCCCGGTTGCCCAGGATGTCCGGAGTAGCAATATGAAAAAGGGTAGGCTTGAAGGCGGCCAACTGCGCGCGCGCCGACCGGGGAAGATGCAGCGACAACCGGTACTCCGACCGACCGGGCAGCGAAATCGAAGGAATCGGCACAAGGGTCCCGGCGTGCCGAACCGGAGGATTCTTTATCGTGGGCGCAAAGACCAGCACGCTCGCGCCCTGCCTTTCCAGGTAGGAAACGAGCCGGTTCAGCGTCAGGGATACGCCATCGGCGATGTGGTTATAAGCGCCGGTGAAGAGGGCGACGCGCACCGGCGTCCTGCCTTCTTCCGCAACGTTATTTCCCTTTTCGCTAAGCGGCATGGTGTCCATCGCAGGTCGTCGAATCCTGAACGCACCGGCTGGACACGATAGAGCGCACCTGATTCGTCCTGTTTCCCAGCCGGCCTTAACCCTCCTAGACCTTAATAGCCGCGCCGAGCTTCCTTCAGGTAACAGTTCTTCCTGTTTTTTTTGTTATCCGGCCGGGCTTTGCCGCACGGCAGGCTAGCGTGTGCCGTGGCCTTGCTCGCTCAACCCGTTGGTCATCCCCGCAGAAGCGAGGATCCACAGGCCCGGCGCGATGCTTGATTCCAACTCAGGGTCCGGGAGGACGCCGTAAGCAAAAGCATAGACTCTTCGCAGGCGCTCAGAATAAGCGCGTCGGATAGAAGCGGGGCGGGGCGGCCCGGCGCGTCGCAAGGCGCCGATGGTTCATGGATCAATCGACGGGGCCGTTCTCGGTAGCCGGGACGCGACAAGGGCAGCGACCACGCATCCGGCGAAGATGAGTCCTTCGATCCCGGCGAGCATGATCTGAGTCGTTTGACCGAAGCGCACTTCCCCGAAATAGCGCCCGAATGCGTCGAGTTGGAGTCTCGACTCTGAAAAGGACTGCGCCAGCAGATCGAGGCTGCCTCCCATCAGGCGCCCTCCCGCCAGGGCGATCAGCACTCCTGTGACGGCC